>DMMZ01000051.1 GCA_003452915.1 Clostridiales bacterium
TATTTTGGTAATGCAGGTCTTGCAGTAGCTACACTTGCAATAGCTGAAGAATCTTCTGATGATACTTCTTCTGTAGTAGAACCAGGTGATGTAGGCATGATCGCAATTGCACTTGTTGCAGTTTTAGCTCTTGCTGGTGTTACAACATTAGCTGTTAAAAAGAGAAGTAGATAATATTTAGTTCTAGTATATTTATACAATTCGTTTATTAAATATATCTCTATTAATTTGCTTTGGTAAATAAACAATAGAATCCGAAGTGAATTGAACTGATCTCAAAAATTAGACAAATTTTTATTAAACTAACATACTGGTATGAGTTCTGTATTCAACAGAGCTCATTCCTTTTATTTTCCGATTATTGTAATAATATATGTAAGCCAGAAGGGAGAGCGAATGTAAGGCAACAATTCTTGGATAGTAATCTGACAGATAAAGTGTCGAATAAGAAATTCAATGCAAAACTTAAAACTATTGCAGAGAAGATAATAAAGAATAACTAATATAAAGGTAGGTGTATATATGAGCCAAATTATAGATTTATGGTCGTTGCTACACTTAGTTCAGGAAAATGTCTTGCAGAACTATGCAGCGGTACTGACCGATAAAAACAAGCTTTCACAGCTTAAATCATATATCTAAAAATACATCAGAGACAACAATTATTCGGTAGAATGTTATTCACTTAAGCAGCTGACCGACCGTATATATTGTGAGATGGCTGAATATTCGGTATTAACTCCTTTTTTAGGTGCAGATAACCTTGAAGAAATAAACATCAATGCTTGGAACGATATAGCACTCACTTATCTTGACGGCAGTATTGTAAAAACAAAAGAACACTTTCACTCGCCTCAACATGCGGTAGATATCATCAAAAGGTTACTCCATCATAGTGGGATGATAATTGATAATGCTACACCTATTGCACAAGGACATTTACCCAAAAATATTCGTATCACGGTATTGAAAGAGCCGCTTGTTGACGAATCGGAAGGAATTACTTCCTCAATACGATTACTTCATACCCAAAGAATAACCCGTGACGAGCTAATCAGAATTGAATTCGCTAACAAGGAAATGATAGACTTCCTCTGTATGTGTATTAGATACGGCGTTTCACTCGTGGTACTTTATGTGAAAAACTCTATGAAGAAAAAATCTTGGGTAATCTTTCTGAAGAACGCTATAAGTAACTTTCTTACAAATATGAGGATGAGCAAGCCGAGTTAAAACAACGCATTAAGCATATAAAAAAAGTTGTTGCTAAAAAAAAGACTCACGAAATGAATTGTGACGGATTTTTGCAAATCGTTAGAAATACAGGTATTCAAGCGCTGACCTCAGAAATTCTTCAATTTATTGATAAAATTGTGGTTCATCACAGAGAAAATCTTTTCGAAGAAACAGTGCAAAAAGTGGAGATTTACTACAAGATGATTGGATTTGTTGAGTTGCCTTCCATGAGTAAAGATGAGAAAGAACGATATGTTAAATATTTCAACAGAACGAAAAAAGACCAAATCGAATGACACAATTTAGCCTTTTCAAAGCAATGAACCATCAAAAGAAGCTATGCCCCTTAGATGGTTCGTTATGGCTGCGGAACTAGGATTTGAACCCAGACAAACAGAGTCAGAGTCTGTCGTGCTACCCTTACACAATTCCGCAATGAACATGTGTTATATTTATACATTTTGTAACACGTGAATTATTCTAACATCAAAAGCTATTATTGTCAAGTAGTTTTAATATAATTTTTCAACTAATCGTGTTGGATTACAATAGATGTGTTACACCTAATGGAGTTGTGGAAAACTGCTATGCAGTTTACACACAATACCACCAGGACGACTACGACTACGAATACCTTCAGCCGATATCGTAAAAAAAGTAGCAAATGAGGGAAGCCTGTGATACAGTTAAGTTGCTAACACCAACTGACAGGAGGCTATCTCATTCGTTATGAACAAGATAACACAAACAATGCTGTTTCGTCAATCCCTTTTAAAGTATGCAGAAAAATATGGCGTAACAAAAGCTTCTATCAAATACAATACCAATCGTCAATACATATATCGATGGAAACGACGATATGACGGCGACATCTATTCTCTCTCCGACAAATCACACCGACCACACAGCCATAAAAATCAACATACACCAGAGGAATTGAAACTCATATCCGATATGCGGCGACGTAATCCCAACGCTGGATTGGTTGTGACTTATGCAGCGAGGTTATTCCCGCTCCGTTACAGGGCTGTATAGAATGCTCTGCAAACAAGGACAAATGGCGGTAAAACCACAAAACGCAAAGTATATTCCAAAGCCCTATGAACTCATGTTTTATCCAGGTCAACGTGTACAAATTGACGTGAAACACGTTCCGGCTGCTTGTCTTGTTGGATATGCTGTAGGTAAGAAATTCTACCAATATACTGCTATTGATGAATTCTCACGGTTCCGTTATCTGGAAGCTTTCGAAGAAGCTAGCACATACAGCTCGGCACAGTTTCTCGAGCATATGCTCAACGCATTTCCTTTTAAAGTGGAATGTGTTCAAACCGACAACGGCTTTGAGTTTACAAAGAAGTTCGGTGGCGATAAGAATTCTCCTACCATGTTTGAGCGTTTTCTTCAAAATCATGGCATACGCCATAAACTTATTCGCCCTTTTACTCCCAGACATAATGGAAAAGTTGAACGTTCTCACCGCAAGGATAATGAATACTTTTATGCCACTTATAAGTTTTATTCGTTTGAAGATTTAAAGCTCAACATGCTGTTCACAGCCGTAATTATAATAATTTCCTATGCGTCCTCTGAAATGGAAGTCTCCGAAATGCACTCTTTTTGATTTTTTACATATTTATTTTTCATACAATCTCCGAATTGAAAAAACGCTGTCGCAGGTTCTTTTCTATGAGCTTCTTTAAGTTGTTTCCAAGATCTATTTAACGAAATAAAAATCAGGGTTATGTTTTGATTTTTCGTCCATGTTTTTATAAGTTATAATATCCCCTTAATATGCAGGAATCTTATCTTATCAAAAATGTATGTATTCAATAGTCGGTTGTAAAAATCCATTGTGTGAGTTGAGATATAAATTGTTTCAATACTCGGTTGACCTTCTATTTTTGTAACTATCAGACTATGATAAAATCTACCTGTTATATCTCCTAATTGAACAATATCACCTAATTCAATTTTCGATACATCAGTTTCAATTGCATATGGCCCTTTAGTTTTATTATTTATAAGAAAATTAAAAAAACTCTATTATTACATTATCTGGATAAGTACCAAATCTCCTTTTGCCCTCACANNAAATTATATAGAAAATTTACACCTGTCCATGATGCAGTTCGTTTATTTGAATTGATGTAAAACCAACCATAAACAGGAGTGTAATTCATTTTATTACAACCTGCATATATACACTGTGAAATAAAATTTGTACAATCCCCGCCAAGTCCAGAAAAATCTAAGTATTTTGGATTGCGTCTCATCGCCCATTTTTCAGCATAGTCAACTGCTTTTTGTCGGTTATACGTATTTATGACAGGCATATATATCATCCTAATTAAAATTATATTTTAGTATATCTCATTAAACAACACTATCTTGAGGGATAAGCTGAATAATTTTATCATCTGCCAATCTAGGATTACCCCTGCCATCCATATTACTTGTTGTCAAGTAAATTGATCCATCATTTGCCTGAACAACCTCACGTAAACGTCCAAATTCATTCTGTAACCATGAATCTATTTTATTTACCTCTGTACCCTTTTCATTTAATGTCAACGATAATAATTGTTCTCCACGTAAATTAGCGACAAGCAGTTTTCCTTGCCATGGTCCTTTATCTATGAAAGCGATGCCGGAGGGTGCCCATGTAACTTCTCCGCTTTGAATTAATGGCTTTTGAATCTCAACTGCTTCAGAATTTTCATTTCCTTGGACAAGAGGCCAACCATAATTTGCACCCTGTTTTAAAATGTTTATCTCATCATGTGCTGTCGGTCCATGATCCGATGAATACATTATATTTTTCGAATTCCATGTTATGCCTTGGGGGTTTCTATGACCTAAACTATAAACAGGTGAATCAGTAAATGGATTATCTTTAGGAATCGTGCCATCTAATTCAATTCGCAGTATTTTTCCGGCTGTACTTGTGAGGTCTTGTGCTAATGCGGAGTTTCCTGCATCTCCTGTTGTTACGTATAATTTCTGATCTGGACCAATCTTCAACCTTCCTCCATTGTGAAACTGTCCACCAGGTATTTTATCCAGAAGAATTTTGTCAATGGACGCTTTATTATTCTGTTCTAGCAATCTTACAACACGGTTATAGAACTTATTACCTTCCGAATATGTATGCATAACATATATAAAATGGTTTTGTGAAAAATTCGGATCTAGTGCTATACCCATTAAACCGCCTTCCCCTCGGCTGAAGGGTGCGCGAAATGTTATGAGTGGTTGTGGATTGAGTTTACCGTCTTCAATCATTCTTATTGCTCCGGACCGTTCTGTAAAATACAATTTACCTTCATCGCTAATTGCAATAGCCCACGGTACATATATATTCTCAGCAATAACTTTAATAGCGTAAGGAATATTATTAGATGTAACTACGTTTGATTTAACATTGATTGCATTACGACGATGCGATAATATATTAGACAAGACACCGAAAATGGAATTTTTCATGCTTCTATCCCCTTAACTTAAATTAACGCTATTCTTAATGCTAATATATTCAATATATAAAATATTTGTTTAGAGAGAATAAAAGAAGCATTCGAACCTTCATACCGAATTTAGAATTTATATGATTTGTAACTTAGAACTTATATATATGTCACAATAAATGTCGTATCCGTATCCAACTTAAAATCCTCAAAAGACTTGAAACATCAAGGTTTTTGAGGATTTTAATTATAAAAGCTTTTCAATATCCATATTATATATTGTATATTTTATTTTTTACCAATTATCAATACAATCCCAAAAGTCAACTTCATTCGCAATAACAATAGGTATACCAACCTTCATTATTTATTTTTGCTTACTTATCTATCCTTTTCTGTGTAGTCTTTTATTTTTTCAAAAGTTTCTTCGCTTATAACGTGTTCAATGCGGCAGGCATCCTCAGCGGCAGCTTGTTCGCTTATCCCGAATGAAATAAGGAATTTTGTAAGCATTGTGTGCCGTTCGTAAATACTTTCTGCGACTTTTTCTCCATGTTCAGTCAAGGTAATACAGCCAAGCTCATCAACATCTATATAATCATTACTTTTTAAGATTCCAACCGCGCGGCTTATACTCGGTTTTGAAAATCCTGTTTCGTTTACAATATCTATTGAACGTACATGAGGTTTTTTTTGTCTAAGAATGAGTATAGTTTCAAGATAATTTTCTCCTGATTCCTGTAAATGCATATATACCCCCCGTTTCATGTATTGATTATATTTATGTTAATATATCATAAAGCAATATATTTATCAAGTAAATGCCTGTAAAATAAAATAAAAGTATCATTATGGGTTGACAAATAATAAAATATGATATATACTACAAACAAGTTAGCATACGCTAACTAAGAAGGGCAGTGTTTTTATGAATTTTATAACAGATAATTTAGCTACGATTATATTAGGTGCAGTTTTAGCAGGTCTTGCTGTTCTTGCAATTTTAAAGTTAATCAAAGACAAGAAAAAGGGAGCTTCCTGTGCTTCCTGTGGCTCATGTTCCAGTTGTGAGGGTTGTTCACTAAATAAAACTGAAAAGAAGGATTAATAAATTGATATCAGCGACTATTATTTTCTTTTCTCCGACAGGTAACACTCGTAAAGTTTGTGAGGTAATAAAAAACACGCTTGATAAAGAATTCCAAACAAAACTTTGCGATATTACATACCCCGCTGCAAGAGAAAAGTTATTGTCGGAAAATTTAAGTGGTGACTTATTAGTCGTAGCTGTACCTGTTTATGCCGAATCGGTAGAAGAAATTATCACTAATTTTTTTAGAATGGCACAACTGAATTTTGCAAAAGCAATAGTAATATGTACTTATGGTTGTATTTCTGCAGGTGCGGCGATATCAGATATTATAAGGGTGTTAAAATATAAAAATATTTCTGTTATTGCGTCTGCTAAAATACCTGCACGCCATAATTTTGCACTCGCTGGAATAAAGGACCTTTCTGACAAAAATTCGTACGATTATTCAACTTTAATATCTGACTTTATTGTAAAAGCCTGTAAAAAAAATGATAAGTTAAAGCAACGTTATAGATTGCATTTTTCAAAATTAATTCCACATAAAATACTCGTACGTTTAACTTCATATGTACCATCTACAAATTTAGAAATATGCTCTAAATGTAATATTTGTGTCAAGGTATGTCCAACCGGTGCAATAAAAAGCGATGTTACAACTGATAAAAATGCTTGCATAAGCTGTGCAGCTTGTGTAATTAATTGCCAGACAGAAGCAAGAAAGCTTGTTTTTAGAAGTAAAATTCCTAAGATATATTTAAAACATGGTATAGAAAACAGTATAAGGAAGCAAATAAAGCCAAATTTTTATTTATAGAATCAAAGCGGATAATTATTCAACTGATAATTCTCCGCTTTTATTATTTAATATAATCTGTTATTAATTTGTTCTCTTCGGGCATATTTATACAGAAACCAGCATGAAATTTTAATTCCTCTATTGCTTTATCTCTGGTAATACTACCTTGAATTACGGCAAGCGAAAGCTCAAGAGAGGAGAATGGAATTATTCTGCTATTCATTTCCTTAAAAGCTTTTAACTGTGTATAATCTTTGCATTGTTCAAGTTTACAGCTTGTATGTAATCCTTTTTCTTCATTTTCAATATCTACCCAATCAAGTTCATGCTTAATAAGTCTTTTTACACTTTTCCAATCATAGCTGCCTTTATCATTAATTTTATCAAAGTCTACATGAACCAGTGCTGGTATGTTTTTATTATTTTTACTTCTCTGTAATGCATATTGAAGAGGGATTAACATTTCTTTCGCTGCAGAAAGCGATTCGCTAAGATTGTTACTTATCTCGTTATCATATCCGAAAAACTTTAATAATCTGCTTTTTCCGTATGCAAAATTTTTAACCAATAAATACATCTCAAGCTGTCCCTTGGAAAAGGGTCTGCGGAATAAAGTAACTCTACCGATGTTGCATAAATAACGCACCAAGTTTTTTACCCAGGGGCGGTATATAAATTTTGGTGCAAGCTGGTTAAAAATAAGTGCTCTACTTTGTGAAGGTTCGTTTCCGAGAACAAGATAAGGTACAGGATTTTCCAATAATAACGGATAAAATAATATGTAGGCTATTGACGGGCAAATGCAGATATTTTGCTGCAATTCATAGCTTTTGGCATATATTTTTTTTAATGCCGTTTCCGATGCTTCGCGAATAACAAAGGTGACCTCCGGTAAACGCTCTTTAGCGTTTTTAATACTTTTTAATGCATTATCCGACATAAAAGGGTGCATCCAAGTTAAAGCCAGTACACGCAATCCAAGAATACGGCTAAGATAAAACAACAAATACGAAGAATCTTTACCCCCTGAATAAAATAATGCTACATCAAATCTCGCTTTTTTATCTCGTGAAATAGAATTTACAACCGGCAGGGGACTTACAAGCTGCTTGATATCAGGAAAGCTTGTACATACAGGGCAAAACCCGTCGGAATTCAACTCCAAGCCTGGAATAGAAAAATCGTTTGCACAACATTTTGCACAAAAAGCAGCTTTATCCAACGATTCCGGAGATGTTTTCTTTTCAGATACATCAACAATTATTTTTTGTTTAATCAAACTTTTTACACTGCGTGTAATTTTTATTTCTGCATATTCATTAATTTCGTATTTACCATCTAATTGATTAATAAAATTTATAGTTTTATGATTGATTTTTATTTTATTTTTAAATGTATTAGGTTTTTCACGTAATCCGTAATAAATCAGGCTGTTCCCTTTAACAACCCATCTTGCCTGTAAAACAGGTATCAAAATTACTAACACCCCTTTGTCTAGTATATAATTTTACATGGACAATATCATATCATAAATTTTGCAAACATTGTGAAAATGCAAGGCATTTTCCCAATGCCGACTAAGAACACTAAAAAATATATAATTGTTCTTGTCGGCAATTATCATATCATATAAAATTATAAAAAGCAAAATATTTTATTTACTTTTTCCCAAGAGAAATTCTTATATCACGACCGGTTGGCTGCTGATAGATTGAAAGCTCAAATTCCGATATAACCGAATATAAATGATCGAAAATATCAGCTTGAATTCCTTCATATTCTTCCCATTTTATAGTATTTGTAAATGCATATAACTCCAGAGGGATACCCTCGCCTTCATATTTTAGTTGTCGCACCATTAATGGCATATCCTTGCGTATATGTGGGTTTTTCTTAAGATATTCGTAAATATATATGCGAAAAGTTCCAAGATTTGTTAAATGCTTACCGTTAACCAATGTAGTCATGTCGGCACCCAATTCGTTATTATAGTCATTGATTTCAACAAGTTTATTATCGATATATTCATTAATTAATGTAATCTTGCGGAGTTTATTTAACATATCGTTTTCACATAACTTAACACCCTCTGTATCGATATTAAAAGAACGTTTTATTCTGCGACCTCCTAATTTTTCCATTCCGCGCCAGTTGATAAAAGAATCCGATACTAAAGAATAGGCGGGTACAGCTGTGACTGTGTAATCAAAGTTCTGCACTTTAACTGTGGTAAGCGAAAGGTCTATAACAATTCCATCAGCTGAATGTTTAGGCATTTCAATCCAATCACCGATTCTTATCATATCGTTGGCTGTTAGTTGAATTCCTGCTACAAAGCCTAGAATGGCATCTTTGAAAATAAGACTGATAATAGCTGTCAACGCACCTATTCCACCCAAAAGTACTATAGGATTTTCACCTATCAAAAGAGAAATAAGAATAACCGATCCAATAATAAATAATACAACTTTTGCAACCTGAAGCAACCCTTTTATAGGTCTAACTTTTGAAACCTCAAAACCTCGATATATTTCATCAAAGGAATTAATAAGAGAGCTGGTTATAAAAACAAACAACAGAATTAATATTATATCAGCAATTTTTTCAAGCAAAGAATTATAATTCGGTAGATTTCCGGAAATAATTTTTAATATAACAGGTATCGATAACCAAGAAAGACGATGGAAAAATTTATTTTTTACCAGTATATCGTCCCATTTGTACTTGGTTTGCTTTGTTATTTTAGTCATGATTCTGACAAGAGCAACCTTTGATATTAACTTGATAACAATACAAATGATAAGGATAAATATAAAAATAATAGTATAGGCAATTAAATTTGTATAGCTACCAGCTCCGATTTTTTTTATAATATCAAATACAAATTCAAACAAAATAATACCTCCTATGAATCTTATAAAATTTATAATAGTTTACCCTATATTTATTATAAACAGTGATAAGTTAGACAGAAATTTCACAAATATACTTGCATATAATTTTTTGATATTGTATAATAGCACTAAGAAAAAATATTATGGAGGTATTTTAATGTTGAGCAAGAAATTTATATTATTTGTTTTAGCACTTTTAATTCTTATAACCCCGGCATTCACTTCTTGTAAAGAAACAATCGAAGAAGAATCGAGCGTACAAACAAATTCAGATGTCAGTTCTGATGAGAATGTTTTCCCACTTGAAGTAAAAAAATTCGATACTACAATTACAATATTATGTGTAGAAACAGGAAGACATATATACGGTGAATTACAATTTGTACCGAATGAAGAAAAAGAAGGTAATGTTATTAACGATGCCGTTAAAACAAGAAATGACAAAATCGAACAAGAATATGGAATAAAAATCGAAGTTGTTGCTACTAAATATCCGGGCGATGATATTAAAAACTCAATTTCAAGTGGATTAGATAATTATCAAATAGTAAACGATGCAGTTTATAAAATGCTTCCTAACGCAACATCAAATTATTATAAATCTCTTGAGAGTGATCTTAAGCTTAATTCACCATGGTGGGATCAAAATGCGATAGATAATCTTTCTATAACAGACAAGACATATTTTGTTGCAGGTGATGCTCTTATAACTGATGACGATAACACCTATCTCATACTATATAACAAGACAATGTATAATGAGAATGGTGAATTATTTGGTAAACATGGTGATATTTATGATTTTGTTCGTAACGGTAAATGGACAATAGATTCTATGTATGAAATGGCAAAGGTAGTATCTAAGCCGGATGAGAACGGTCTGTGGTCTACGGAAGGCGGTACTTATGGTTTACTTGGTGAAGCCTACGGAACAGGAATTCTTGTTTCAGGTGCAGGAATAACCTCAGCAGAGAAAACAAGTGACGGCGGCATGCAGTTAATGGTTGACTCTGAGAAAAGTGTAAATTCCTTTAATAAGGTATTTAGCATGATGACTGATACATCAGCAACCATTCGCGTAGATCATTTTGGTTATGATGTAGGCTGGGGAAAAATATCCAATATGTTTATTGGCAATAAAGGCTTGTTCTATTGTGCTACGACATCTTCAATAACTTCAATTTTAAATAATGATACTGAAGATAAAGTTACATACGGTGTTCTTCCTATTCCAAAATACGACGAAGCTCAGGAAAAGTATTATAATGGTATAAATGTTTACCAGTCAACAGTAATGGCGGTTCCAACAACAAACATCGAAAATTATGAAGCAACTATCTATCTTATGGAAGCACTCGGATTTTACAGCAAAAATATGTCAAGCGGAAGTGTAACCGAAGCTTATTATGATACCACCTTAAAGCTACAAGCGGTTGATTCACAAGACGACGAGGATATGCTTGACATTGTGTTTAATAATCGCTTGTACGACATAGGTGCTATTTACGACTGGGGAGGTAAATTACTAGGTATATATAGTGCGGTTATGCGTTCGAATTCCAACACACTTATATCTTCATTTGAAGCAATAAAAGACGGTGCAGAAGCTGCTATGGAACAAACCTTGGAAGATTATAAAAATATCCAAACATAATATAAACATTATCATCAAAAATATGGCACGATAAAAGAAGTTTGAATTTTATGTACAGCTAAAGGAACGGTCATAATAATGAATAAAACTGTCATTAGTATTATATTAATTCTTCTTATAGTAATTAATTTAGTTTTCCTATTATACTTGGCATTTTTTCAAAAAGATTGTAGTCAAGTAAGTATAATAGAAAACGAAGTTAATGCTAAATATTTTGGTGAAACCATACTTAAAATAAAATTTCCGGATTTTAATTCATCCGGTTATACATTAGAAGCATCATTTAATAAAAAAACGAATGTTTGGACAGTATCTTATGGTTTACAACCAATAGACGGTACAATCTTTTTAGGTGGTGGAGGACCATTAGTGATTTTTAAAACAAATTGTGAAATTGTTGGTTTTGGTTTACAAAAATAATTTTACAAAGTAGTTCTTAAACGAGGTTTAATTTTAGACAAACCATCATCCTTACTTGTTTTATAATATGTAATTTAAAAAACAAAGAAACAAGAGTAATTCCTTGTAAAATTGAATTTTATTTTAATAAAATTTTCTGTAAAAATTAAGGTAAACGATTGCATCGTTTACCTTAATTTATTTTTATCCACTAAATACATTCATAAAGGTTTCGGGGTGTAAATACCACCCGCCGTCTATTTTTAACAATTTATACTCAGCTCGCTTTGTTTCACTTGATTCTTTTCCTTTATAAATAATATCAAAGGTAGCCTTATATGCTTCGGTAATTTTATCAACAGGAAGGTTATAGGTTATATCATAATTATCCCAATATGGTTCTTTCAAGTCATCGGTCGTCATTACATTTTTAGATATTAATACATAATTAATCTGTGTTTTTTCACCGTAGTTAGCATTTCGTACATCAATTGCATCTTTAATAGTGTTTGCAAGAAGTATGTTTATATCTTCTTCAATAAGTGACAGAGCTGCAGTGACTTTCTCGATATAATCGGGCGAGAAAGCGGATTTGTATAGTTCAACATTCTCGGTTAAAAGTCCTGTCAGAATTTTGTCAAGTGGTAAGGTAGTTTCATCACCGACATTCTTACTTGTACAGCCTGCCAAAAATATTATACAAAGTATAAGTAACAATGGTAATATTACTTTTAGTAGTTTATACATCGATTATTATCAACCTAATCCTTTTTTACTGTGTTAAGTTTAAACTCTAAGAATTCTTCTTTAGAAATAAGAATTGCACGCTTTTTTGTTGCAGGGTCAAACTGACCGACAAATCCTCTGTGCTCAAGTTTATCAACAATTCTTGCTGCACGCGCGTAACCAAGTGAAAGTCGTCTTTGCAAAAGGGAAGTGGATACATTACCGCAGTCGAAGGCAACTTCAAGTGCACCTACAATCATCGGATCGTCTTTTTCATCAACGTCATCGGTACCGGATTCTATATCACGCTTGGAATGCTTTACTCCGCAGAGCTTAGCCTCTTGTTCAATCATGTTCATTACATCTTCGTTATAATGTATCTCTGCAGCATTTTTAATAAACTGAGTTATTGCGGTTACTTCGGTTTTTCCGTCTACAAATGCACCCTGAACACGGATTGGCTTCATTGCTCCGACAGGATAATAAAGCATATCACCTCTGCCCATCAGCTTTTCAGCCCCAGCTATGTCAAGAATTGTACGTGAGTCAACCTGAGAGGCTACAGTAAATGCGATTCGTGAGGGTATATTAGCTTTAATCAGGCCTGTAATAACGTCAACCGAAGGACGCTGTGTTCCGATAACAAGATGCATACCTGCTGCTCTGGCTTTTTGTGCAAGACGGCAGATTGAAGTTTCAACATCATCCGGTGCAGTCATCATAAGATCGGCTAGCTCGTCTATAATAATTACTATACTGGGAAGCGGTTCTCGTTCCGGGTCGTCTTTTATGGTTGCATTGTATTCCGCAAGATTTCGTGCTTCTACTTCCTGTAAAAGTGAATAACGCTTTTCCATTTCAATACA
>DMMZ01000004.1 GCA_003452915.1 Clostridiales bacterium
ATTCATAATAAAGTCAAAAGGGGTTGCTGCACATTATGTGTAACAACCCTTTGATTTTTATAATGGTATATTTATTTTACTTTCAAAGCTCTTAATGCGTTAATAATCGCTATAACCGAAACACCGACATCGGCGAAAACTGCTTCCCACATGGTGGCTATACCGAAAGTACCGAGAACCATGACCAGAATTTTTATTCCAATTGCAAATACTATATTCTGCTTTACAATTTTAAGTGTTTTTTTGGAAATTTGTATAGCAGTAACAATTTTATAAGGATTATCATCCATCAGAACAATGTCTGCTGCTTCGATAGCTGCATCTGTACCCAATCCGCCCATTGCAATACCTATATCTGCTCTGGTTAAAACAGGTGCGTCGTTCATTCCGTCACCGACAAATATCAAGGAGCTTCTGCTTTTATCATTTAACAATTCTTCTACCTTTTCAACTTTCTGAACAGGAAGCAATCCGCTGTAAAACTCGTCAATTCCCAGTTCTTTTGCGGTGTATTCGCTTACTTCTCTATTGTCACCTGTAAGCATAACTGTCTTTTTAATACCAATTTCTTTCAGCATTTTTATAGCCGAAAACGAATCAGCTTTTATTTCATCTGAAATAACGATATACCCGAGATATATACCATCGGCAGCAACATGAATGGTTGTTCCTATATTTTTTTGGGAAGTAAAAGTTATATTATTACTTATCATCAGCTTGTCATTTCCAACCAAAACACTTTTTCCATCAACTGATGCAATCACTCCATAACCGCTTATTTCCTCGGTTTCACTAATTCGTGAGTTGTCTATAGGACGGTTATATTCTTTTTTTAGTGAAATTGAAATAGGATGATCGGAATAGCTCTCCGCAAGTGCAGCTAGTTCAAGAAGCTTATCGCTTTCTATATTTTGCGGGAAAATACCGCTTACACGGAAAACACCTTTTGTCAGCGTACCTGTTTTGTCAAAAACCACTGTATCTGCTTTAGAAAGTGTTTCCAGAAAATTTCCGCCTTTTACTAAAATTCCGCATTTAGATGCACCGCCTATACCTCCGAAAAAGCTGAGCGGAACCGAAATTACTAATGCGCAAGGGCAGCTGATTACAAGGAAAATAAGAGAACGGTTTATCCACTCGGATAACTCACCACCAAATAGAAGCGGTGGGATAAATGCTACCAAAAATGCCAGTATAACAACAACCGGTGTATAATACCTTGCAAAAACAGTAATAAAGTTTTCTGCCTTTGCTTTTTTAGCTTCTGAGTTTTCGACTAACTCCAAAATTTTTGAGACAGTTGATTCGGAGAACAGATGTGTTACCATTATTTTAAGCGGTTTATTTATATTTACGCAGCCGCTTAAAACAGTATCTCCTATAGCAACATCACGTGGCAAAGCTTCACCTGTCAGAGAGGAAGTGTTAAGTGATGACGAGCCGCTGTCGATCACTCCATCCAGCGGTATTTTTTCGCCTGCTTTTACAACAATTATATCACCGACTTTTACATCAAACGGTGAAACTTGAATAAGGTTTCCTTCCGATTCAATATTTGCGTAATCGGGTCTTATATCCATAAGTGATGAAATTGATTTTCTTGAACGTTCAACAGCCAATTTTTCAAAAAGTTCTCCTACCTGATAAAAAAGCATTACAGCAACACCCTCGGGATATTCACCAATAGAGAATGCACCGATTGTAGCAATCGACATTAACAAGCTCTCGTTGAACACCTGACCTTGAAAGATATTCTTAACAGCCTTCCAAAGAACATTGCCACCAATTATAAAGTAGGGTAGGAGGAAAAGCGCAAATTCTTTATAACCTGTAGCAGGTATCAACAACGCTGTCAGAAAAAATAACGCCGAAATTATAATTTTATATAACAGTCTTTTATGCTTTTTATTCATTACAAGCAGCACTCCAAAAATTATTCAATAACTAACATACAATCCGGTTCAATGCGTTTGCAAAGCTTTTCAACCTCTTTTATTATATCGTCAAAAGCATTATTCTCAAAATCTAAAAGAAGCTGTTCGCTCATAATGCTTATCCGTGCATCATTTACTCCATCAATATTTTTTATTGCAGATTCCAGCTTGCGGGAGCAGCCAGGGCAAACATCAGTAAGCTTATATTTTTTTATCATAATAATAGCCTTTCATTAATTTTTTATAAAGTATCAGATTTCAGAAATGTGGTTTATTCCTTGATTGATAATTGTTTTTACATGATCATCTGCCAAGGAATATAACATTGCTTTTCCATCTCTGCGGTATTTTACAAGTTTACTTTGTTTTAATGAGCGTAGTTGATGTGAAATAGCAGATTGCGAAATTCCAAGAAGCAGAGCGATGTCACATACGCACATTTCAGCTTCCAATAATACACATAAAATTTTTATCCTTGTAGAATCCCCGAAGATTTTAAAAAGTTCCGCAAGATCATACATCATTTCTTCTTTTGGTAGTTTTTCTTTTACACACTCGATCAGAGCATCATCTGCGTGAATAAAACATTCCTCGCAAACATCATTTAAATCATACATAATATACATCCTCTCATATGAACAATAGTTCATATGATCATTATATTCCTAAAAGATACATTTGTCAATACCTAAATAAAAAAATCAGGAACACCATTGATAGTGTTCCCAAATACAATATAACTCGAAATATGCTACTTATAATCTTTATTTATTTCTCAAACAAGCCTTTCTTTTCATTAATAGATACGACAGTATAACCTGCTTCGGTAACAGCAGAGGTAAGAACATTATCCGCGACATCTTTATCAATGGAAACAATCGCTTCACCTTTTTCAAGATTTACTTTTGCACTTACTCCGTCTATATCACCTAGTACCTTTTCAACTCTCGCTTTACAATGTCCACAACTCATACCATCAATTTTTATTACTTTTTTCATTAATATTACCAAATCCTTTCGACTTTATTATATACTGAATTTCAACTACATAAACAATAACAAGCTTATCGCCATAACTGCCATTCCGCTCACAAGTCCGTATATAGCAAGATGGTGTTCACCGTACTCTCTGGCTGACGGTAACAATTCATCAAGTGAAATAAATACCATTATTCCTGCAACACCTGAAAGTAAAATACCTGTAACTGTATCGCTCATTATTGGCATTAATATTAAATATCCTACCAAAGCACCAAGCGGTTCGGAAAGTCCGGAAAGAAAAGAATATTTAAAGGCTTTTTTTCTGCTGCCTGTAGCGTAATAAATCGGAGCGGAAACCGCTATACCCTCAGGAATATTATGTATTGCTATAGCAATAACAATCGGTATTGCGACAGAAGGCTCGCGTAGAGCAGAAACAAAGGTTGCCAGTCCCTCGGGGAAGTTATGAATTGCAATAGCAAGTGCAGTTAAAATTCCTGTACGCATTAACCTTGTTTTTGCTGGCTGTATATTATCAATTTCACCAACTTGCATTACATTATGTGGGTTTTTTTCTTCGGGGATAACTTTATCTATCAAAGCAATCAGTAGCATTCCTCCGAAAAATGCTGCGATAGTTATTGCTGTACCTTTTTTATCATCATATGAGATACTAAGAAGCTTATTAGCTTCGCTGAATATTTCTATCATAGATACATAAATCATAACGCCAGCTGAAAAACCAAGACTAACAGACAAAAATTTTGTATTGGTTTTTTTCGCAAAAAAAGCGATAAAGCTACCAATTCCTGTAGAAAGTCCGGCTATCATCGTTAATGCGAAAGCTAGAATCAAGTTATCTATGTCAGATCATCCTTCCGTTGAATTTGTACACTTCTTGTTATCTAAACATAGTATATAATAAATAACAATCTTTATCAATAGCGAATTACAAATTAATTTTTGTTAAATTGCACAAATTAGTTAGTACATGCTTACTCAATTAGTCATATGTTACGAACTTTATTTTTTTGATGGTAAACTATTGACATTTATAGATTTTTACAGTAAACTCTTATTAGGTTAGCAATGCCTAACTAGAATAAATATTATGTTACAATAATAATTATATAGAGGAGTATTTTTATGACAACTCTTAAACAAATAAGATGCGGAAAAACGGTTACAGTTTGTAAATTAAACGGTGAAGGAGCTCTTAAACGCCGTATAATGGATATGGGTATAACAAAAGGCGCACAAATTCTTGTACGCAAGGTTGCACCTCTTGGCGACCCGATAGAAATCAACGTACGCGGCTATGAGCTTTCCATTCGTAAGTCGGAAGCTGAAAACATTGTAGTCGAGTAATTTTTTTGGCACATGAGTTAGCGATAGCTAACTGTATGATAACGGAGGAACTGATGAGTAATAAAGCGGCAATAAGAATAGCACTTGCAGGCAACCCAAACAGCGGAAAAACAACGATGTTTAACGACCTGACAGGATCAAATCAATATGTCGGTAATTGGCCGGGTGTAACGGTAGAAAAAAAAGAAGGTAAATTAAAAAATCACAAGGATGTATTTATTACCGATTTACCGGGTATTTATTCGCTGTCACCTTATACATTGGATGAGGTTGTTTCAAGAGATTTTTTGTTGAAAGACAAGCCCGATGCAATAATTAACCTTGTGGATGCGACCAATATTGAAAGAAATTTATATCTTACAACACAGATTATGGAGCTTGGTATTCCGACAGTAATTGCTCTTAATATGATGGACATCGTCAATAAAAACGGAGATAAAATTGATATAAAAAAGCTTGAAAGTGAATTGGGATGTGCGATAATAGAAACCTCCGCTCTAAAAGGTACAGGCTCACTTGAAGCTGCGGAAAAAGCTATTGGACTAGTAAATACAAATGTAAAAACTGTTCCTCACCATAAATTTTCATTTACAACAGAAAAAGTTCTTGGTGAAATATCAAGAATAATAAAAGAATTAATACCTCCAGAAAAATTACGCTGGTACTCGATAAAGGTCTTTGAAAGAGATAATAAGGTTTTAGAAGAGTTAAAACTTTCTGACATTTTAATAAATCAAATTAATTCATTAATCGCATCGCTTGAAATCGAGCTTGACGATGACGCTGAAAGTATTATTACCAACGAGCGATATGAATACATAGTAAAAGTTATTAAAAAATGTGTTATAAAAATAAAAAGAGAATTTACAACAACAGATAAAATAGACCGAATTATAACTAACCGTTGGCTTGCATTACCGATTTTTGCTTTTATTATGTTTGGAGTATACTATATTTCGGTTTCGTGGTTGGGTACAATTGTTACCGATTGGACTAATGATACTCTGTTTGGTGAATATATTATCGGAAATACATCCGTCTGGCTTGAGAATATCGGTGCTGCCGGATGGCTTATCGGACTTATAGTGGATGGTATCATAGGCGGTGTTGGTTCAATACTGGGCTTTGTTCCGCAAATGTTTATTTTGTTTTTCTTCTTGTCAATCTTTGAGGATTGCGGATATATGGCTCGTGTTGCTTTTATAATGGACCGTATATTCCGCAAGTTCGGTTTGTCGGGTAAGTCATTCATTCCATTACTGATTGCATCAGGCTGCGGTGTTCCGGGTATAATGGCTGCAAAAACCATTGAAAACGAAAAAGACAGACGCATGACCATAATGACGACAACCTTTGTGCCATGCGGTGCAAAACTGCCTGTAATCGCACTTATCGGCGGAGTAATGTTTCCAAAAATATGGTTTATTGCACCTGCGGTTTACTTCCTTGGCATATTTGCGGTAGCAATTTCGGGAATAATGCTTAAAAAAACAAGGATGTTTGCCGGTGGAACAGCACCTTTTATAATGGAACTTCCGCAATACCATATGCCAGCAGCTAAGAATGTGTTGCTTCATGTTTGGGACAGAGGAAAGGCGTTTATTATAAAAGCAGGTACTGTAATTTTTATAGCAGCAGGTACAATCTGGTTTCTTTCGTCTTTTGGCTTTTCAAACGGACATTTTGGACTTGTTGAAAATAACGAGAGCCTTTTAGCTTCTATAGGTAATTTTATTGCTCCTTTATTTTCTCCGCTTGGGTTCGGTAACTGGCAGGCTTCGGTTGCAACACTTTCGGGTTTATTAGCAAAAGAAAATATTGTTGCTACTCTCGGGGTTTTATTTGGTATATCGGGTTCAACAGAAAGTGATCCTAACCTTTGGATAGTTCTTACACAGGTGTTTGGTTCGGCGTCTGCTGCATCCTTCCTGGTTTTCAATATGCTTTGTGCTCCTTGTGTCGCTGCTATCGCCACAATAAAAAGAGAAATGGCAAGTACAAAGTGGACGTGGTTTGCTCTGCTTTATCAGACAGGGCTTGCTTATACCTTGAGTTTTATTACGTATCAGATAATCGGACTTATAACCGGTGAAATAAAATACGGAACAAGCTCAGTAATTGCGGTAGGCGTAATAAGTTTTATGTTATATATGATCTTCCGTCCGAATCCTTATAAGAAAAACGTTAAATAAAAAAGTATGAGCGGTCACCATTGACCGCTCAATTTAATTATAAAGTTTTCTTTTCTTTAAAAAACCAATTATAGGTAACTAAATACATTACTCCAGCTAGAGCAAGTCCTGCAATACCGTCAAGCACCGAATGTTGTTTTATAAATACAATCGAGAGAATTATCAACAAGCTCAGTGTAAAAGAACAAAGCTTGATAAACTTTTTACCTTTAAGACTCTCAGCCTTTAAAACAGATATGAACAGAGCAGCAGATACGTTGACATGCATGGAAGGCATTACATTTCGTGGCGGACTGTCAATAGAATAAATATATTTTACCGCATCGATAAGAAAATTATCTCTGCCCAAAGCTACAAAATCAGGACGCATACTCTCCGGAATTCCACTTGGAAAAATTGTGGTTATCAGCATAGAAATAAACATACATCCTATAATCATGCTGTTAGCTTTTAAAAAGTCTCGTTTGTTTTTATATGCAAAATATATAAGTACCGTCATTATGTAAAAATACCAGGTTGCATAGGGGAGTACGAAAAACTCGCAAAAAGGAATTAAATCGTCAAGCGGACTTTTTACTATATAAAAATTAGGCATCTTATCTGAATATATTCTTACAATCTCATACCACATAAAATGGAAAGGCCAATATATTAATAACAATAAATGCTTGTACTTTTTTAAAGAAATAAAAACGGAATTCATTATCGACTCCAATTATAGTTTAATAACATGGCACTCTCACCGGGAATCGAACCCGAAACTAGCCCTTAGGAGGGGCTTATTATATCCATTTAACTATGAGAGCATATGTAAGCTTTTACAAGCTTTTGTATTTTACTATCAAATTGTAAATTTGTCAAGTGCTTTAGTTTAATTTCGCATATAATAATATTATTAGTATATAAGCTTTGTGAAAATATACAATTGCAAAATCGTACATTTTATGATAAAATACAACAATATATTATTTGTTTGATTAAAGAATATCGGGGGATTTGGTAAATATGAGTTATAGTGAAGAAAAGAAGGTAGTAAAGTTCGGAGGAACTTCTCTTGCAAACGATCAGCAATTTATTAAAAGTGCAAACATAATTAAAGCAGAAAAATCCCGTAGGTATGTTGTACCCTCTGCACCGGGAAAAAGATTTGCCGATGACACCAAGGTCACCGATATGCTTATTAAATGTCATGAGCTTTCTGTTAGTGGTGATAACTTTGATAGTTTATTTGATGAAATAAAGAAAAGATATAACTCTATAATTGAGGGACTATCTTTGAAAATTAATCTTAATAATGAATATGATATAATAGAAAACAACCTTAAAAAAGGAACAACTCTCGACTATGTTTCGAGTAGAGGAGAGTATCTTAATGGTATGCTACTTGCAGAATACATTGGATATGAATTTATCGATGCTGCAGAGGTTGTTTTCTTTGATGAAAAAGGGATTTTTGACGCACAAAAGACAAATATAGTTATGGGCGACCGTCTTCTTAAGTTAAAGAATGCTGTTGTTCCCGGCTTTTACGGAAGTATGCCAGACGGTAGCATAAAGACATTTTCCAGAGGTGGTTCTGATGTTTCGGGTGCTATAGTTACCCGTGCCGTTATGGCGGATATTTACGAAAACTGGACTGATGTATCCGGCTTTTTAATGTGTGACCCGAGAATAGTTAGCAATCCTCGCCCTATAAAGGTGATAACATACAGAGAACTGCGTGAGCTTTCCTACATGGGTGCAGGCGTTTTACATGAGGACAGTATTTTCCCGGTAAAACTTGCCGGTATTCCGATAAATATTAGAAACACCAATAACCCATCCGACCCCGGTACAATGATTGTTCCGTCAACAACAGAATATAGCAGCGGTGATATTGTAACAGGTATTGCCGGTAAAAAGGGCTTTGCAATCATACGCATAGAAAAAGATATGATGAATCAGGAAAAAGGTTTTGGTATGCGTGTACTTAGTGTTTTCGCAGACATGAATCTATCCTTCGAGCATTTGCCTTCGGGTATTGACACCATGTGCGTTGTTATTGCTCATAATGAAATTAAAGGCTTAGAAAAAGAAATTCTCTCCAGAATAACCAAAGCAGTTAACCCTGATAATATCGAAATTGAGCATGATCTTGGACTTATTGCTGTTGTTGGTAGAGGAATGATTAATACTCCCGGTACTGCATACAGAATTTTCAAATCAATTGCAGCCAACAATATTAACATTCGAATGATTGACCAGGGAAGCAGTGAGCTTAATATAATAATCGGTGTTGATGAAAGCGAATTCAATAAAACTATAGAGCTTATTTATAATGAGTTCTGTTTATAAACTATAAAAATAAACAAAGATAAATTCACGAAACACGAATTTATCTTTGTTTTATAAGTTATAGATGGGACTGTAAATTAGATTATTTTATTTTTTCTTAATTCCGTCCTCACCACCAGGACCATCACGGCGTTCCCGCTTGTCAGGATAATACTTTAAATTATTGTTCGTCCATTGATTGTTTCCAGCGTCTTTTTTCTTCTCATTAGTCTTTGCTGTTTTGCTCTGTTTATTTTCTTTATTATTCATAATACACAATATACCCTCCTTCAATACTTATTGTTTCCAACGAAGTATAGATAAATTCAGGAGAGAATCGAAAAACTTACAGAAAGCAGGTTTACCTATGGAAGANNGAAGAATATAAGACTATAAAAGAACCTGCCTTTGCTGCAATTGTTGAACGAAAAAGTGAATTCATCGGTTATATAACACCTGTAAAAACAGAGGAAGAAGCAATTGCTTTTATAAACAAAACAAAGAAAAAACATGTAGATGCCAGGCATAACGTATATGCGTATATCCTGCGTGATAACAATATAACTCGCTTTTCCGATGACGGTGAACCGCATGGAACCGCAGGACTTCCTGTCCTCGAATTACTGCGTAAAGAAGAATTGATCGATGTTGCGGTGGTAATAACTCGATATTTCGGTGGTATTCTACTCGGAACAGGTGGGTTATTGCGTGCTTATACTGCAGCAGCCAAGGCAGCACTTGACAAAGCAGTTCCTGTTTTATACAAGAATTTTTCGGTTATTTCAATTACTGCTTCCTATTCCGATTACCCGAAAATTGATTTTTATTTAGCTGGTATTTCTTGTATCCTTGATAATATAGAATATGGAACTGATGTTGTATTATTAATAGCAATGCCAACAGAGGATTTCAATACACTAAAGAACCAAATAATAGATATAACCAGCAGCAGAGCAGTAATAAAATTCATAGGTAACAGATATGATTTTATAAAAGTATAGATAATTAGTATTATACTCATTCTGACAACAAAAAGCCTTTTTTTGCATATTATGCAAGTAAAGAAGATGTTTTTGGGGGGATATAAAGATGAGTAAATATATATCTGTAGAAGGTAAAATTACCAGTATCGAGCCAATCCGAACAGGTGAGGATCGTCAAGAAAACTGCTGTAACTTATTGATATCGGTTCGAACGGATAATAGAAACGTAATAAAATTTTTTGTAGATAACGATACATATTTTATTGACAATGTCAATGTTCGGCGTGGTGATAATATAATTGCTTTTTACGATTCGTCATTGCTGGTACCGCTGATATATCCGCCGCAATACCGAGCTGTTGTAATATCACGAAATATGCGATTTAAATTTGTAAAAGTAGGAAGATTCAATAGAGAACTTATAAGTGATGATGGTAACTTTAAGTTGAATTTAAGACCTGATACAAAAATTATCATGCGAAACAATCAGGATTTTTTATGCAACATATACGGTCGTGATGTTGCGGTTGTTTATTCCGTTTCAACAAAGAGTTTTCCGGCACAAATTACTCCGATTGAGATAATTGTGCTATGCAAATAATTTAAATAAAAACTAAAATTTAAACTTTTTTACCTTGTCAGGAAGAAATTTTTCTAATATTTTATATAATAGAAATCCTAAAGCTGCACCTGATGCATTGAGCCATAAATCGTCAATGTCTGTTTCCCTCGCAATATGTAACTGGCAAATCTCAACAAACATTGAGCATAAAAAGCCAGTAAATACAGCTTTTGAAAGAGTTGCAGGTTTCCATAGCAAAGCGGGAAAAAATCCGAATGGTAAAAACATTATTATGTTGCCAATTACATTTATTAAAAAATAATTGATGTTCTTCTCAAGAAATAATGTTTTGTATGTATCGCTAAACACTTTAAACGGTATCAAATTTATACTTCCGTTCCCGTCTGTAATAAATTCAATCTCGAAACCGTTAATTTTAAACGCAGGCAGAATGGTTACCGAAGACAAACCAATAATAAAAGATACAAATATTAGTAAAGCAAGCTCATGTAAATAATTAAATTTTATTATTTTATTCTTGCTTTTAAGATGAAAAAACCTTAATATCAGAAAAATAGGTATTGCCATAAACATAAAAGGCAACATATATGATATGTATTTAAAAATAACTGTCATATAAATCCCTCCTGTGAACATTATAACATGAAATTTACATTTAAGCAATACATTAGGTAGAAAAATAAAAATTTATTCATAAATTCAAAAATTCTGCACTGACTTTAAATACAGTCAGTGCAGAATTTTTTTCTATATTTTATTTATTGCCGCTTAATTCAACCTTATCTTTATATCCATATTCGTTTTCTCTCAGTCCTGGATATTTTTCTTCTACAAATTTATCACGGAAAGGATTTACATGCTTTTCTGTCGGGGTTGATTTATTTGATAGCAACCAGGATTTTTTACGGTAGAAGGGATTATGGAATCTGTTTTCAATTCTGCCAGAACGTTCAAGACTGTCCATGCAGGCACGAATACAACCTCTGGCTCCGCATATGGCATAATATCCTGTATGCTTCATTATATAGTTATAATATTGTACTATCGCATTGTCGCCGTCCTCATAGTATGTAGTACTCCATTTACCACCTGCAACCGTATATGAAAGCCTGTACGCTTCCTCCTCTGTCATATCGGAGCTACGAACATCGAAAGCCATGTTGGGGAAAGCTTTTTTAAGAAAAGGTGAAATTTCATTATTTAAACCATGATGGGTAAGTGTACAACGCCCCATCTTTACATCTCCGTACCAAACCTTTTTTTCTCCATAATCAATGCTAATACGTGTATCTTTATCTTTTAATGAAGGAATAGCGTCACCAGGACATTCTCTTACGCATGCTCCGCAGTGAGAGCAAATACTTCCGGTGTCCATGATAGGATCAGGCTCAAGCTCCGCATCAGTTAAAATCAGACCTAATCTAAGACGAGGACCGAATTTTTTATTCAAAAACACTTTCGAATAACCTATCTCTCCGACACCTGTACCCGCTGCAATTAGTCTTATACTAGGTACTATATTTGGCGGCAATCTGTTTGGCGCAACTGGTTCGGAAACAGGATTTCTTTCGGAAACAGCAGGGTAGTGTGCTACAGCTTCCCAGCCGAAGTCCTCTATAAATCTGCAAAGCTCGTATGTAAGTCGGGGTCGCAGTAAGGTATTTAATTTATTATAAGAATAAAAAGTGTAATTATGCCAGTGTGTACCCTCCTCAATACCTCGGTAAGTTCCTCTCGGTATACGCATAACTATCGCAATTACCGATTTTGCGGAAGGGAAATAGCTTTTTGGTGACATAAGAACCGGTGCTAAATCAAACCGCTCAATATTACCGATACCGATATCATCAATACCTAGTTCTTTTGCTCTTGCTTTTATCATTTCGGATGTAAGTTTCATACTATTAATCTCCTGAACTTACTTCAACATTGTTTCCGGATATATCCTTGCCCCATGCTTCACGTTGTCTGAAGTTGTTATCGAAAATATTGCTAATCAACTTTATTTTTTCAAGGTGTGATATACAGGTACGATTGCACAATGCAGCAATTCTGTCGGGCTTACCTAAAGGACTTAAACGGTTTTTAACAGCTCCGTTTCCGCATTTCTTACACTTTTCGTAATCAATTTTAGCTACCTTCATTTGTTTTCCGCATATTTCAATTATATTAAATTCGGTCTTGGAAATAGCTTTCAACGGACAAATTTCAACACATTTCAAACAACCGTCGCAAACTGACTTTTCCAAAATCGGTGTTGGCATTAATTCGGCATCGGTAATAATCATATGGAAACGTTGACGTGAACCAAGTGATTCGGAAAATAAAATATCATTATATGATATTTCGGCAACACCCGCAGCAACGGCGGCATATGCAAAATCAGGAAAAACGTTTGGTACAGGTCTATCTGATGAAACTGCAACGCCCTGAGGTTTTACTTCTGAGGGATTGGGAAAAACAGGAACAGCTTCCCATCCTTCATCCTCAATTGCTCTGGTCAGGTCGTAGCATGCAACAGACAGAAATTCATCCTCAAGCCAATCGGCGCCGAAAAAACCGTAATCAATAAAATTCGTACCTTCCTCAACACCCCTGAGCGAACCTCTGCAAATTCGTTTACCAAGCATAATCACAGTCTTTCCTTCGGGAAAAATCGAAAAAGGATTCAATGAAGCAGGCAACTTGTCAAAACGTTCCTTTGGTGCGAAACCCAATAAATCAATACCTGATTTTTTTGCACAGTCAAAAATCTTCTCTTCGATTAATTTCATAAATCAATACTCCTTATTTTAAAAATGATTTACCATATACTTGCATTTTAAAGGTTTTATGTTATAATATCAATAAAATAAACGCAAATAAATTTAACTTTTCGAAACTTACGCCATTCATCATTTTTAGCAAAAATTAAATATTAATATAATGGAGTATACAATGAACTTTTTTGAATTGAAAAATATTACAATCAACAGCTTCAGCGTATATCGCTGTATTGTAGATAAAAGTACTCTTTCTATAATGCCAAGAGACTTTCACAGCTTATCGTATCGGATCAGTGGTAAAACAGAGATAAGTTCAAACTGTATAAGCTGGCTTTCGGAAAAAGGAGCTATTACATATGTTCCTAAAGGAAAAGCATATTCTCATAACGTAAAACAACCGTCGGAAATAATAGCTATTCATTTTAATATCGCAGAGGATATTGTTGCAGACGTTAATGTATTAACACCACAAAATATTAACGAGATAGAAAAATTGTTCTATTCTCTTATAAAGCACTGGGAGCAGAATCCTTCCTCGGGTGATATAAACTGTATGTTGTTAATATATAGAATACTATCAAAGTTAAATAAAAATAACGATTATAATGACGCATATAAAAACCACCGGCTGCTTGAACCGGCGGTAGAATATATGAGGACAAAATATTCGGATTTTAATATAAGCGTATCTTATCTTGCGAATTTATCCGGGGTGAGTGAAGCATATTTCAGGCGGCAATTTGAACAAGCGTTTGGAATGTCACCTGTTAAGTATTTAAAAAAGCTGCGTATAGACTGTGCACAGCGACTATTAGAAACGGGATTTTACTCGGTAGGAGAAGTTGCTTTCCGTTCAGGGTTTGCTAGCACAAGCTATTTTTGTACCCAATTCAGAATCAATTGCGGTGTTACACCGCATGAATATACAGAAATGGCAAGAATATAATTAATCTCCAAAGGTAAATTCGACAGTGTTATCTACCGAATTTCCTGCAATAGGAGTCAGATTCAAATAAAAAGACTTATTTCGGTTGCCTTGAACTTTGTACCTTTCTGCATTATCAGCGAAGTAATCGACATAGACATCCAGAGAAAGGCCTTTTTCATCGCTTACAATAACAACAGATAGATTTAGGGTGGTTAAAAAGTACCACTTTTTATTAAAATACTTGAATCTTATATGTAAATCATCATCAAGATTTTTAACACATTCTTCGCCTGTCAGTTCGTAAAGCTTGTCTTTATTAATTGCAAAAGTAAGAGTATAATATCCTTCTTCACCGCCGGTAACTGAGAATGCACTTACTCCGTAATTACCGTCTATACTATTATCCAAGAATATTGAATTAGCTATATCATCCTCAAAAGAAGTATCTGAAACCTCCTCAAGTGTTATTGTAACAGCGGTCTGATCATTGTAAAAAGATTTTGCGTAGGTGGGGTTGCACTCTTGTTCATTTACCATTATTGCTATTTCACCGGAGATTCTATCTCCCTTGTATAGTCGGACATGCAAAAAAGAGAACACTCCGGATAAATACAGTATTATAGCTAAAATAATAGAACCTATGGTATATACTATAAACATTCTAATTTTATCGTGTTTGTTTTTCTTTTTTGGTGTACTGATAACGGTTATAGGTGTCTGATCCATTTATAAGCTCCTCGTGAATTATGAAAAATAAAATTATTATATAAACAGTGTTGTTCCAGCATTTTCATTGCTTGCAATGTAAGTGGCAACACCGCCGTATTCAACGCCATCGATAAGTTCCTCTTTTGTTATACCCATAAGATCCATACTCATGGTACAAGCTATAAAACGAACGCCTTCTTTCATAGCATTTTTTATCATGGTTTCAATGTCATCGACATTCTTTTTCTTCATAATACCTTTTATCATTTTGGCTCCGATACCAAACATATTCATGTTCGATAGTGGAAGTCTTTTTGCACCTCGTGGCATCATAAAACCAAACATTTTTTCAATAAGATTTTTCTTAACCTTAATTCTACCGTTTTTGCGTAAAGCGTTTAATCCCCAGAAGGTGAAAAAGATTGTAACTTTTTTACCACTTGCTGCTGCACCCTGAGCAATAATCATAGAAGCAATAGCTTTATCAAGCTCACCGCTGAAGACAACAATGGTAGCATTCTCCTGAACGGTAAAACAACCTTGGTTATTTGTTTGTCTGCTTCCTTTTTGCAAGAGTGCTATATACTTGCCGTTCTCGTTTGTGAGCGACAGAAGGCTGTGACCGTTAGTTTTACTCCAACTTTCAACATCCTTTGAAAAACCGAAGTCGGTTGCGGTAACACGAATTTGGTCACCCTCGGAAGCAGTTTTCAGCGCATTGTGAGTAGCCATTAAAGGACCCGGACATTGTAATCCTGTTACATCGATATCTATAATATTTTTTTTGTCCACAGTTTGATTGTCGGTATCTTCAATTATCTGGGAAGTTTTTACTGTACTGTCAGTAACAGGTGTGTAGTATGCTGTCTTGTAGGTCAAGTATCCACCGGAAAGGTTGCTTAAATTTGTATAACCTTTGCCAATTAAAATCATTAAAGCTATATGAGCGCGGAGACCTACCTGGCAGTTTACGCATAGCGATATGTTTTTATCTGTCGGAAGTTCCGCTAATCTTTTTCTCAATTCATCGACAGGAATATTAACGGAACCCTCGATATGACCGGCAGAAAATTCTATCGGTGTTCGAACGTCAAGAAGATAACCGCCATTTTTAACAAAAGCATCAACTTCGTTGTAATGCAATATATTATACTTTTTACTTATCGCATTGGTTGCAATATAACCTAAAATATTTACAGGATCTTTTGCAGAAGAATAGGGTGGAGCATAGCATAATTCTATATCGGGAAGTTCATTAACTGTACCTTTTAAACGGATAACAGTTGAAATAACATCAATTCTCTTTTCGGTTCCTTCTTTTCCGATTGCCTGTGCACCAAGAATTCTGCCATCCTCGGGTGAGAACAACATCTTGAGCGATATATTTGTTGCGTTCGGGTAATACCCGGCATGGTTTGTACGGTGCGCATGGATTGCAGTGTATTTAATGTTCTTAGCTTTTAATGTAGCCTCGTTGTTACCTGTAGCTGCGACCGTGAGGTCAAACACTTTCGCAACGGATGTACCCAAAGAGCCGTCATAGCTTGCAGGCAAACCGCAAATATGATCCGCAACAAGCCTACCTTGCCTGTTAGCAGGCCAAGCAAGCGGAATAGCTGTCTGGTCACCGCTTATTCTGTCTGTTACTTCGATAGCGTCGCCAACTGCATAAATATCATTTATAACTTCACCTGTTTTTTCATCATATGTCTGCAAAGTCTTTGTAGTCTTTATATGCCCTCTCGGGCCAAGTGAGAGACCACCGGATTTCGCAAGTGCATTCTCGGGAACAACACCGATTGAAAGAATAACCATATCTGTAGAAAGTGTTTTTTTACTTTCAAGTACAACGGTATGACCATTATCTCTAAATTCTGAAATTCCGTCACCTAAAACGAGGTCAACACCATGAACATTCAGCTCTTGATGTAAAAACTGCGCCATTTCAAAGTCTATCGGACGCATAACCTGCGGCAGCTTCTCGACTATTGTTGTTTTAATTCCACGTTCTGTCAGGTTTTCTGCCATTTCAATACCGATAAAACCGCCGCCAATGACAATTGCAGTCTTTGGCTTTTTAATATCGATATAATTTTTTATAGCATCGGTATCGGGTATATTGCGCAAGACAAACAGATTGTCTGCATCTGCAATACCAGGAATATTTGGTTTTATCGGTTTAGCACCGGGAGAGAGAATTAGCGTATCATAACTCTCTTCATAGGTGTTATTTTGCATTTTATTATAAGCTGTAATTGTCTTTCTATCGCGGTTTATTGCAATTACTTCGGTAAAGTTGCGTATATCAAGATTAAAACGTGTAGACATACCCTCGACAGTCTGTACCAATAGCTTATTACGTTCTTTGATAACGCCGCCAATATAATAAGGAAGTCCGCAGTTTGCAAAGGAAATATGCTCATCACGTTCGAACATAATTATTTGTGCGTCTTCGTTTAGCCTACGCAACCTCGCAGCTGCAGTAGCTCCACCTGCTACACCGCCAATGATGATAATCTTCATAGCTACCTCCATAAATGTGTTATAATCGATATAATATGCAAAAATCGCCTAATTTTGCATCATATAAATTTATTATATATTAAATTAAAAAAATTGTCAATTACAAGAATAGAAAAAGCGGCAGTACTCTGCCGCTTAAATATTAGTATATTTTACTGAATATCTTACCGTTATCATCTTTAATAGCGGCAATAAATTCGTTAATATTTAACAATTGTCTGTCGAAAGACATTCCGATAACTTTCTTCTGAAGCGAACCCATATGATTATCGGTACCGAATGTTTTATACAAAGAATAGTTATTTGCGTACTCGTCAGCACGTTCGTTTTCAAAATCGGTTCTGTTTGCACTCAGGACTTCCACTGCATCGATTTTTCTTGGAATAAGCCTAATCATATCAATGTATCTGGCTTCTCTGAATGGGTGTGCGTGGATTATAAATCCGCCTTCACTTCTGACAAAATCGCAATAATTATTAAGCTCCATTGCAGAAATTTCCTGATGATTTAACAGCCATTCTTCATCCAAACCGTATGTAAGAAAATCTGTTCCTGCATGAGGAGCTCTTGTATATTCCCAACCGAAAAACACTTTTAAACCGATCTCATCGCCGATTTTACGTGCTTTTTTATAACCAATACTAAGAGCTTTTACTGCTTTCCCCCAATTTTCATTTGAAGCTGGAGTTTTATCGTAACAAACAAAATGATCTGTTATAACAATTCCATCGAATCCGATTTTTTTGTAAAAACGTACGGTGTCCTCTGCGGTTGCCATTGCACAAGCACTTACTTCACTCGTGTGAACATGAGTATCATATATAAACTGATCCATTAATTTATAATTCCTCTTTTTTATTTTGTGAAAATCTAACGAATTATTAACAACAAATTTTATATTTACTATTATCAAGCAATATTATATCACTATACTTAATATTTGACAAGTAAAATTATCATTTATTAATTTTCTATATTATTTACGTAAGCTCTGCCAATTTTGTTACAGCAACGAAAATGTTTGAGATTTCATACCATGTTGCAAAATCCACTATTCCGGTTTCCGGTAAACCGAATATCTGTTGAAATTTTTGAACAGCAGCTCTGGTTTTAACGCCGAATACCCCGTCAACAGCCAACTTTGGTATTGCAGGATAATTATTTGATATTGCATTTAACTGTTGTTGAATGGTTCTTACTGCCGCACCTGTTGAACCTACCTGTAACGGACTGCCGGGGTAGGATACCGGCACACCAGCAACCTTTTTAGCCTGCATTAAGAAAATATCCTGCCCATAATATTGCTTTAAAATATTTATTGCGCTGAATCCTCGTTCTCCAAGATTCTTTGAACCCCATTGAGAGAGCCAATCTGGGCAGGTTGTTCTTGAACCGTCGCAATATTGTGTAAATAAAGGCTGCCTGATATCTGGTTTAGTGATGAAGGTTGTAAATAATTCATCTACAATTACAGCAATTTCGTTGTAAATATTTCTTTGATATACAAAAGCCTGGTCAAAAGATGTAGTATTGGTAATTGTAAAATCAAAACCCTTGCCTCTGTACCATTCAGTATAAACTCGGTTTAACGTAAATGACAGGATAGCGAGAACATTTGCTCTTATAGTTTCTCTTGGCCAAGTAGAATATATCTCACAGCTTGCAACATTTTTTATGTAATCTCTGAAAGGAATATAAAGGTTACGTGCTGTGGTGTCTGTTGGAACACCCTCGTGTACAATGACAAATTCAGGAACAACAGGGTTTGGTAGAACGACAAAACCGAGTGATGGAGGAAGCGGTTTTACAGGCTCCTCAGGAATTTTAGGCGGATAAATACCATATAAAGTATGCGCTTCAATATAGATATCCTGCGCTTGTGGAAAACCGTTTGCAACAGGTCTTAGTCGTACATTTTGTACCGCTGTACTATTTGGTAAAATTTGTGCGTTTTCTACTTTTACCGGCTGGTAACCTTCCATCACCACATAAATATTATACAATGAATAAGGCATTGGTTCATCGGGTCTTTGTGAAAATTCGACCGGTGGTGTTGGTAAATTTATAACTGGTGTTTGTCCAGAAACGTCGGTTATTAACTCGTCTATAACTCTTTCCTCACCGTTTGCGTTACTCGAAGTAATTCGTACAGTGGCCATAGGGACAGGTTTTCCAACATCAATCGCATATACTCCGGTTATTAAACGACCTAAATCAATCGTATTATTTCCATTATTCATCAAAACTCTTCTCCTTATAAAAAAGCATATATTTTAAGTATATTTCAAAATGTTTCATTAAGTACGTAAAAAACCAATTTTTAACGTTGCAACATATAATAAAATATATACTTTTAGTCATATTATATTTTATATGGAGTGATTTTTAATGCAAAATAGTTTTTCTAAAAAGAACAATAAAAACAACCTTCCGCCTTCGCGCCCTCCACAAATTGAACCTACATATTGTAAAGGAAAAAATAAATACGAGCCCAGTGAATTAAAGCCATTGTTAAATACTTATATTTATATATGGCTATCGAACGGAAGTTCATTTTGGATGTATCCTGTAAAATTAGCTGATAATATGGTCTGTGGTTATACCTGGTCGGGTGAAAGCTGGGAAATGCTCTATATAAGTTGTGCTCTAATAAAAAGTTTATATTAAAGAAATCTGAAAGAAAACTTTCAGACTTAGAGTTTTGTGCCTTTTACACGGATAATATGGTGTAAATTTGGCTACTGCCAAAAATCCGCAATGAGCGGGGAACCAGCACAAAACTCCATACACCGACGATTGGAATGGATATAAAAGCCTGAAAGCATACTTTCAGACAAAGAAAGGTATGAATATAAAAATGACAACACCAATACTTATTGGATCACAGGATATATCTCAATTACAACCTGGATTAGTATCTGATGAAGGTAAAATTGAAGTTATTGTAAAATACAGCGGTGATATTTTTAAGGTAGGTACAGAATTGGAAGCGGAGGTGGAGATTCTTGACCCTGAATATGCAATATTTACTTTGCATTTAAGCAGGGTTGAAAAATTACATAACTATAAAGAAGTTGAATATATTGAACTACCTAAAATTATGACATATTTATTGAGTGAGAGTCTTTCAAGAGCTTGTATTCCAGTTGTACAGAGTCCGGATAGATTTGGACTAACAGGTAACGGAATAATTGTTGGAATAATTGACTCGGGAATAGATTTTACACATCCTGATTTTATAAACGAAGATAATACCAGTCGAGTCCTTTTTTTGTGGGATCAAAGTATAGATGGTAGCCCACCAGCTGGCTTCAGAAGTGGAACTGAATATACTAACGAACAAATTAATAAAGCACTGGCAAGCGAATTTCCTTTTTCTGTATTGCCAAGCAGAGACGAAGCAGGTCACGGAACAGCAGTGACAGGGATTGCGGCAGGGAACGGACGGCAAAGCATGGGACGTGAAAGGGGAGTAGCCCCACAAGCTTCAATTATTTCAGTTAAGCTAGGACATACGGGTAATCAATTTTTTCCGCGCAATACCGAAATAATGCGTGCAATTAAATACATATCCGATAAAGCAGAGGCATTAAATATGCCTGTTGTAATGAATCTAAGTTACGGTACCAACAATGGCTCACATGCAGGTGATTCTCTTTTTGAGACATACATTAATTCAGTTGCTGAAAAATGGAAAACGGTATTTTCTGTTGCAACCGGAAATGAAGGCTCCGCTGCTCACCATTTTACCGGTACAGTAAGCAATAATACGACTGTTGAAGTGGATTTTGTTACTCTGGGCATAGTCAAGAGCTTCTATATGACTCTTTGGAAGAATTTTGCGGATACTTTTTCATTTGAGCTTATTTCTCCAAGCGGTAGAAGCTCAGGTGTGATAAGGACAGAACAACGAGAAAATTATGTTACACTTGACGGTGTATTAGTATCGTTTTATTATGGTCAACCTACACATTATAATCTAGGACAGGAATTATTTTTTAATTTCAGGGCGTTAAACAGCAGCATACCCAAAGGTGTATGGAAATTAAAAGTAAACGGTATTCAGGTAGTTGACGGTAATTTCGATATTTGGCTGCCGACAGTTGAGGATGTCAGCAGCAATACAGCTTTTCTACTGCCTAGTCCAGAAACAACATTGACTATTCCTTCAACTGCTCTTAATGTTATATCTGTAGGCGGTTATAATGCATTAACAAACAGTGCTGCGGAATTTTCCGGCAGAGGCTATACCAGAAGGATTTTGTATGTAAAACCTGATCTTGTAGCTCCGGCAGTAGGTATATTAGCACCACGTTCAGGCGGAGGTTACGATACTTTTACCGGAACAAGCTTTGCCGCACCATTTGTAACAGGTGCTGCAGCTCTTATGATGGAGTGGGGCATTGTCAGAGGTAATGATCCTTTCCTATACGGACAGCGTGTAAAAGGCTTCTTACAGAAAGGTGCAACAAGAGAAACTTTTATAGATTATCCCAATCCTATTTGGGGTTACGGAACTCTTTGTTTAAGCAGAACCATGGATTATCTTGTTGAATATAGCGGAGTGGGGTTTGTGAGATGACTAGAGACGAATTAATAGATTTTTTATATGACCCTGATACTGTTGATTTTGTTGTGAGAGAAAGTGATTTTTTCAGAGAGTTCATAAAAGACAGACCGGAAATTATAACTACTATGACTCTTGCAGGTAGATACACAATTACATATATTGACAGGCTTTATATTAATAGATTATTCGATGATCTGGGTGCAAGCTTTAAAGCTGCAATACCGCTTGTTTGCGGACTTTTGGACCGTGCCAGTCTTGATGCTGCCGGTATTATACAGGTTCAACAACAGCCTTTTCTTGATTTAAGAGGAAGCGGTGTTATAGTCGGTATAGTTGACACCGGAATTGATTATACTCAAAAAGCTTTTCAATACGAAGATGGAACAAGTAAGATATTATATATCTTTGATCAGTCAATACGAGGTACTCCGCCTGAAGGATTTTTATTAGGAGAAGAATATACAAAAGAAGAAATTGACATAGCTCTTAAATCCGAAAACCCTTTTCAAATAGTACCTTCAACGGATACGGTCGGACACGGAACATTTCTAGCATCAATAGCCGCAGGGCGTGAAGATCCTGAAAATCCCGATTTTATCGGAGCAGCACCGGATTCTGAATTAATTGTTGTAAAACTTAAAACAGCAAGACCATTCACACGTGAAAACTTCTTAATACCGCCAGAGCAGGAAAATGCCTTTGAATCATCAGCGATTATGGTAGGAGTTGAATACATAGTAAGAAAAGCGCAACAATTAAATCGCCCCGTTGCGATTTGCTTAGGTCTCGGAACCAATTCGGGAGGTCATGACGGTTTTACATTTTTTGAAGAATATTTAAGTCTGATAGCTACACAAAGCGGAGTATGTCTTTGTTCTGCAGCTGGTAATGAAGTTGAAGCCAGGCATCACACCCAGGTTGTTCTCGAAGAGAGTGGCGATGTAAAAATAATCGAAGTTAGTGTTGGTGAAAATGCCGGCAGCATTTATATGAATATGTATAACGATGCATCCGATAGAATTTCTGTTGCTGTCAGGTCACCAACAGGCGAGCTTGTAGGAAGGTTTCCGGCAAAGTCAGCTACTTTTTATGAATCAAAATTAGTTCTTGAAAGATCAACCGTTATCGTCTCTTACTTTTTTCCGCTTGAAGGAAGTGGCGCGCAAGTTACAAATATAAGAATAATAGATGCTACACCAGGAGTTTGGCAAATTATTGTGAACGGTGATATTGTTTTAGATGGTATTGTTCATACATGGCTGCCAATTACAGGCTTTGTTTCTCCCAATGTGGAATTTATTAATCCCATGCCAAATTATACAGTTGTTACTCCTTCCACTGCAATAGGAGTTATTACTTGCGGAGCATATAACGCTATTACAAACAGCCTTTATCCAAGAAGCTCATGGGGACCGACAAGGCTACCTATGATGTCTCCTGATTTTGTTGCTCCTGGAGTTAATGTTGGTGGTGTATACCCGACAGGTTACGGCACAATGGACGGAACAAGTGTTTCGGCTGCAATTGCAACAGGCGCTTGTGCTCTTCTATTACAATGGGGTGTTGTTGAAGGGAACGAACCTAATATGAGTACTTTTCAAGCGAGAGCTTATATTATCAGAGGCTGTAGCCGCGAAGAAAATCTTACATATCCAAATACGCAATGGGGTTATGGTAAGTTAAATCTTATTAAT
>DMMZ01000042.1 GCA_003452915.1 Clostridiales bacterium
AATAGGTCAATGCTGACACCTATGGTCTGTAAAGGATATTTAATACTAATAAATATTAAATATCCTTTTTCAGTACTATCTGGGCCTTTAGCTCAGTTGGTTAGAGCAACCGGCTCATAACCGGTCGGTCCGGGGTTCGAGTCCCTGAAGGCCCACCAAATACAGTTGATTACCGCTCAGCGGTATTTAACTGTTTATATGCACCTTTAGCTCAGTTGGTAGAGCAACTGACTCTTAATCAGTGGGTCCCGGGTTCAAATCCCTGAAGGTGCACCAAAAAGTGGTTATAATACCGCTTATGAAGAATGTTGATTAAATATCAACATTCTTTCCTATCGACCAACATAGAAAAAGTTATAGGGGTATAGCTCAGTTGGTAGAGTCGCGGTCTCCAAAACCGTTGGTCCTGGGTTCAAGTCCTAGTGCCCCTGCCAGCGGCACCACGCCGCAATAAATAATCACCGTATACTAAAAATAGTATACGGTTAGTCTGAAGACAAATGAGGTATTGGAAAAGCACATTTCCAATACCTCGCAGTTATTTATGCTGGGATTTTGATTTTTCGTATAATATCAAAAACAAAGACATCTCCGAATAAAATAATCCGTTCAATTTCTTCAATTTAGCAAGTTTTTTCAAATTCATGCATGCAAAAGTAAGCAAGACTTGCATTTTTAGCCATGCCAAACCTCTATAGTGCTAGAAGTATTTCTAATGAAATAGAAATGATAAAAAATCTTTTAGATGTTGATACTCAAACTGCGAAGAAAATTCGAAAAATTAATAAGTATGGTTATAGCAATATACACTTCCGACCAATGTTGTAATAACATATAACTATGATTATCTTGAGCGTGTTACAAAGAAGGAATATTCAAACGCTTTAAATGTAAATTACACATATCTTGCAGGAAGCGGTGTAAGTACTACCACTCCTCTTGTGTCGGATGTAGAGATTAAAAACGGTTCGGCTTCTATTATTAAATACAGCTATACCTATGACAATGTAGGGAATATCCTTACCGTAAAAGAAAACGGCATCGAAAAGCAGTCGTTCACCTATGATAAACTGGGTCAGCTGACTCAGGAAGACAACGCTTACGCGAACCAGACTTATACTTATACTTATGATGCAGCTGGTAATATCACAGGAAAATACAGATGGGAATATAAAGACCTGTCAATGGGCAACGGTTATTCCACTTACGGCTACGACAATGCTACATGGGACGATCTTCTTACCAACCTCGACGGTACGACAATAACATATGACAACATGGGTAATCCGTTGAACTGGAAGAATATCTACAGCCTTACATAGAGCGGCAGGGAGCTTAGCAGTTTTTATTTTGATTCCTATGGAATGAGCGGAATGAATTTTAAATATAACTCCGCAGGTATTCGCACGTCAAAGTCGTATTATGATATGAATACTGGTGCGTTGACCGCTTCGACATTTATACTCGATGGCTCGAACATTATTAAGGAAGACAGAAACGGCGGAGGGTTAATCCTTTACTACTATTACGACGATTCCGGTGTTACAGGCTTCAATTACAACGGAACCGATTATTACTACGGAAAGAACCTTCAGGGCGATATAATAAAGATATTCGACGCAAGCGGTATTGAGGTTGTTACCTACAAATATGACGCCTGGGGAAATATAATCTCCATAAGCGGTTCGCTTGCATCCACAGTCGGACAGTACAACCCCTTCCGCTACCGCTCGTATTACTACGATTCCGAAACCGGTTGGTATTACCTCAACTCACGTTATTATGACCCGTCTATCGGTCGCTTCATTAACGCTGACGGCATCGTCGGTGCAAACGGCGGTATTCAAGGTTACAATATGTTTGCATATTGTTATAACAATCCGGCAAATCATTCAGATCCGAGCGGGTAATGCATATTATCATTACCATGCGGTAGAGCAGAATGGGTTGCATGTGATACTCCTTCTAACCGCGGAATACTTAGATGTTATGATCTTACTGAAGAAGAACTAGAAAGTTTTGGGTTTGGTGGTTGTAAACGTTTTTTAACGCCAGTTGATGAAGTAGAAATTATAACAGAAGTGAAAGTAATATCAGAAGAGCCTAATTCTGATTCAATTTATCCAATTAAATATTCCACTTATGTTAATATGTGCGACGGACAAATTATAAGTATTAATAATGTCTGACTTGAAGTAGATAATCCAACTTTACCATACGAATATAAAATGGAACTAATTTCTGCAACAGGGGAAATCATTAACAATGGCGTTAGAGTAATTTATAAATGTAATATTCAGTGTTATTTTTTAGATAGATTTGATTTTGTTGGTATTAAAATTCGCATTTCACCCGAAATGTGCGTCGAAGGCTTTGCGTCTATAAAACCATAATAAAGGAAGAGAAATATTGTATAAATACCATTCTACAAATTTTGAATCAAGTACTTGTCCTTATAATAACAATTATTTTTGGCGTTTTGGTACATAAGTTTTTTATGAAAATTGGGGATATTTTTAAATGTTTAATAAATTACATTAAAAACTTGTTTCGCTAAATGCAAAGAGGATGAGTTTTTAGCAACTATATCTGAGTTGGTAATTTTTTACTTAATAGCACTATAATCAAAAATTATACTATCAAAGCACCTGCGGTTTAATATTCCGCAGGTGCTTTGTATAAATAAAAGATTAATCTTATATCGATAATATATATAACGAGCTTGACAGAGTTATAGCGGTAAAGTATAATGGAATGGAAAAGTTCACCTTCACATACAAAGTAAGCGGTCAGCTTTACAGCAGCACCGATTTGGTGAATAGTAGAGTATATACCTATGAGTATGATTCTCTCGGCAGGCTCATGGATGTTGAAAACTCGTTTGATTCTCTCGGCAGAGCAAGCGGCTCTGTATATTTACTTCCCGGAAAGACAATGAATTACGGTATCACCTATAAAGAGGGGCGCTTTACAGGTATTTTTCCCGCATAAAATTAGCAAAATCGGCAGCTCAAGTTAAATCGCAAATTTCGATTATTTTTATTAGTTAGTCATTAACAATATATGTGAAATACAAATTATCTGTAAAATATGAAGATAAACAAGAATTTGTTAAAGAGATTATTATAACCATAAAGCGAGTAGAAGTATAGCATACTTAGATAAGAACTAATATAAAAAAGAGGGAATAAAGATTATGGAATATGAAATTATTCATTTACCAAAAGAAGAATGGAAGGATACTATCATTCCTATTGGGTATAAATCAGATAAATATTATGATGTTTTGGTAAATAAAACGAGTAAAGGATTTACTATTGAGATAGAAAAGAAAGATTTTGTAGAGCCGGTGACTCATACACCGGAAGAATATGATTTTCCAGATAAGCTATATAAAGAACACAGGGAGAATGCTTATGCCTGGGGAGTGCTAGTTAATGATGAATTAGTTGCTGCAATTGAAACTGATCAAGAATTATGGTCTAATCGCCTAAGGATTACAGAACTTTGGGTATCAGAAAAGTTTCAAAAGCAGGGAATAGGTCACACCTTGATTGAAATGACTAAGGAACAAGCGAGAAGAGAGCGTCGTCGTGCTATTATACTGGAAACACAGTCATGTAACGTTAATGCAATAGATTTTTATCAGCACGAAGGCTTTAGTCTGATCGGTATGGATACCTGCTGTTATAAGAATAATGATTTGCAGAGAAAAGAAGTAAGGTTAGAATTTGGCTGGTTCCCAGAAGAAAAGAAAAAACTAAAACGCGAAGAAATAGAAATCAGAACGGAAACAAAGGAAGACTGGTATAGTGTAGAATTGATGACGCAACATGCTTTTTGGAATAAACACCATCTCGGATGTGACGAGCATTACCTTGTACATAAATTGCGTCAAGATGAAGATTATCTTCCGGAGCTAAGTAGAATAGCACTAATGGATGGAATTGTAATAGGATGTATCATGTATTCAAAGGCATATGTTGTTGATGGTGCAGTCACACATGAGGTTTTAACTTTCGGACCGCTTTGTGTAGAGCCTAAGTGGCAGGGGTGTGGAGTAGGCGAGCTATTGTTAAGAGAAACAATGAACATTGCAGCAAACAAAGGGTTTAAAGGTATTGTAATTTTTGGAGAACCAGATTATTATCCTCGAATAGGATTTAAAACATGTGATAACTTTAATATTACAACTGCCGATGGTAAAAACTTTGATGCATTTATGGGAATTGAATTAATAGAAGATGGTTTGAAAAGCACGAAAGGAAAATTCTACGAATCGAAAGTCTTTGAAAATCTTCCCACGGAAGAAGTGGAAGAACATAATAAAAAATTCCCACAACTGAGGAAATTAAAATTCCCAGGGCAATGGGATTAATTTTAATTTGTTGTTTAGGTTATAAGAAAACTGAGAAATTAAAATAGCTGCCCATTATGTTTATGAAAGACAATCGATTACATGGGAAATGCCCAATAAGTGAGGCGTTAGATGAGTATTAATGATGACTTCAAAGAAATAATGGACTACGCACATTTTTGGAATTGGTTGCCGGACTGGGGCGTGGTTCAAGAAGTATACCAATCGTTTCCCAATTCTTTCTCTGTATTAACTCCGTTTGCATATGCGTACTTAGAAGAATTGATAAGATCCACGACATCGGAATATGGCATTGAGGTACTAGATGATTTAGGTAAACCCAAAAGACGCAAAGTAGGCATAAGACTGATAAATCTTGCTATTTCCGAGAATAACAATAACCTAGATTATATTGTGCTCCTTGAAAAGGCAAAGGCTTATTTTTCACTTTCAAAACCTACAGATGCGGGAGATAATCGAAATAACGTTGTTCATGGTTATATGCATCCAAGATTCTGGGATAAAGAGTCGTTTGAGCGATTACTTCACGACATTGCCACTCTCTCAAAATATTCTAAATTTTAGGATATATCAGTTTCGCATTATGTACATTCCACAGTCGGAAAATCGCGTAGTTTTCAAGATCTCCGTTGCGTTCATTATCAAAAAGCATATATTCGCATGACGATTGAAGCGAAAAAGTATATTGACAACAGGTTTGATCAATTGTCTGAGCAGTACCAAACAATTAAGATAACTGCGCCTACTGGAATCGATCTGGAGAGCCTAGCCAAACAATTCAACAGCGAGATGTTCCGTATTTATTCGGCAACAAAAAACGAGGTCAAATACAACGCAGGATATTTTTTTGATTTGTTAAATTTAATCGTGGAGTATGGACCGCAAAACAGCTCGTGACTAAGGATGAACCAACCAGCAGGTTTACGAAACTTTAGGAGAAAGGCCAGCTAGACTTAGCTATCGAATCTATCGTGATTCAAGAGAAGTATCGCCCCTTATTTACAACAGAAGAAATAGCTAAATGTGAAGAAAGACTCAAGCTTTATTCGTAGAAGGAGAGAAAAATTGCCCTATACAACAGAGATTATTATTGCTGCCGTATCTGCCATTATAGGCGGAGTCATAACCATTTGCATAGAAAAAATGAAAGAAAGAAAAATAATTAAGAAGGAAAAGGTTCAAAAACAAGAGATAATTTATAGTAATCGTCCTGAATTTCAAATTGAGGAGATGAAGGACCATTTTTCTCGTCCTGGAACCGGGATAAAGTCTGACAAATGCGATTTGGAATTGTATATTCCTAAAATTGAATCTTGTTGTGTAGAAAATAATAGTGTTCAACTAAATTATGGAGAGTACAATAAAAATATAAACGAATGGGTATGTCGAAAGTTTATTCTAAAGAATATTGGAAATACAGCAGTATATAGCTTAACTGTTGCCATGAACTTTAAGAGAAGTGCTTGTTTGTTTCTGTTTAATGAAATATTATTTGAGCTCCTAGGCCAAGGCAGTGTGAACTATTCCCATATGTATGATAGAAGAATTGGACCCGGAGAAACAATTACTATAAAACTATGTTTTCACAAAGATCATATAATAGGTGGGCTGTTTAGTGCCCTTTTAGATATTTATTCTTGTGATGATCATAATCGTTATTGGTCTCAACCGTTTTTTGCACCAGATGATAAATTATATGAAAGCCGTTTGGTTTACTATAATGAATATCGAGATAGCTCTCATGCAGATATTGCGATAGAGTGCTTTAAAAAACCTTATTTATGGTAACTAATTTTGACTTTTACGACATGCATCTCGTATTAGCCGACTGTAAAGTTAAACCTATACGCAAATCGGGTTTATTGTTTCGATACTTTCAAAATTTATTTCCCATTATGTTTTATATGCGTTAAAAACAAAGAATGCTGAAGTGAGGAAAACAATGATGAATAGAAAAATAGGAATGTATAGTTCAATAACCAATCTATGCGCTGTAACTGGATTTGCATTGTGTATGTTGATTGGAACAAACTTCGGAAGTTATCTTGTATGTATGTTCATTGCTTTCAGTTTTATTCCAATGATGTGCGCCTATGCTGCATATTGCAATACAGAAAAAAGAGTGGCAGGATATACTGCTATGATATTTGCCGGAGCATATGCTGTGTTCATACTTATGGTATACTTTGGTCAGGTAACAGCAGTACGTCTTGACAATTTGAATGAACAGGCTGCACAAATACTTGATTATCAAAAATTTGGCTTGTTTTTTAATTATGACTTGCTTGGATATGGTTTGATGGCACTGTCGACTTTTTTTACAGGACTTACAATAGAGCCGAAGACGAAAGCAGATAAATGGTTGAAGTGGTTGTTACTTATTCACGGCATATTCTTTATTAGCTGTTTTATTATGCCTATACTCGGTATGTTCAACCAAGATTCACAAAGTCTAACTTGGATTGGAACCGCCGTGTTAATGTTTTGGTGTGTATATTTTGTACCTGTCGGTCTTTTATCTTTCTTGTATTTCAAAAAGCAGGCGTAAGATATAAGCATTATATAAACCTTGCTTAACTTGATGAGTTTCACATTATCCATATTACATGAAAGGATTTTACAATGGCAAAAGCAAAAAAGCTCTCAAGTGGGAACTACAGAGTACAAATATTTCTTGGTAACGAAAATGGCAAACGCATTTATAAATCGTTCACTGCTTAATCTCCTAAAGAAACCGAATGTCATTCCAATTGATATAAGATAAACCCGCCTTAAAGAACTGCCCCAGATTGTATGCATACTCCGCTTATAAAAAACACCTTCACAGTTTGTCACTGTACAGCTGGTGTTCAATTCGTGTAGTCACACTGTTAAGTTTTCTGCGGAATATTCATTGTGTCGTCAATCTGAGGTTGTTTAATTTAAAAAGTATTTTTTTTTCATGTTCCTGGCAGAAGGAGTATATCTCTAGATCAAAATTGTCCATTAAATGCTCCTCAGAATTCCTTAAGCAACCCAAAGAAATTCTCAATAACAGCGTTTTCAAGACAGTTACATTTCCGACACATACATTGTCGAACCCCTTTTTCTTTCAACATTCGTTGATACTAGTTGATACTGCCAGCCCTGATCGGTAGACTTTTTTATTTTGCTTATTCCCGTGACATATTTCGTGACATATTATTCTGTAAATTACATATTTTAATAGTACATATATTTCAAATAATTGTAATATACTACAACAGCATATATGCCGAAACGCATTGATAATGCTAGATAATTCGCTAAAACATAGAAAAAGCAAGGATTTTCAATCCTTGCTTTTTTGGTGGGGACTACAGGGCTCGAACCTGTGACCNNGCTTGTAAGGCAGATGCTCTCCCAGCTGAGCTAAACCCCCAAACGCGTTACCGTTATTATTTTACTTGCTTGCGGCAACGAAATGAATTATAACACAGCTTTATTTACTTGTCAATACCTTTTTTATAAAAATAATATCATTCTATTTAAAATGGAATTCACTGACAACTTTTCCGAAATCAATAACTGTCGTATCAAAATCTTCTTCCGCAGCAGTTAAGGTAAGTAAATAAACTGTACCCTTGCGAACACAGATAACCTGTGCAAATTTATATTTAACATCGCTCAGTTTACCGGTATATTCTTTCCTTGTAGCAACTACTTCGTCTAGTTTGGTTTCTTCTTCCTTCAGCAATTCATATTCATGAAATGTCTTAGAAATATCATCGGCATAATCCTGCCAATAATCATTTGCAAGCTTGTCCGTTGTGTAAGATGATACCGAAATACTTGCATATTTTTGAGTAGTGCTGTTTGTTGAGGTATTATATCGAATGCTTATCATTCCATCATTACGGTCAAGCTCCCAAGTCTTTGGGTAATAAAAATAATAGTCTACTGCTTCGTTATCTGCTTTTATTGTATTTTTTGGCATCGCTTCGTCGCTATTTACTGTATCATCACAAGCAGTAAGAAAGAGCGAGGTCAAAGCAATAATTATTGCCAGTATTTTTTTCATAAGATCTCTCCATTTTAACTGTTTTTCCATGTTCAATAACTGATTATACTATACTATATAAAGAAACTCAATAGTAAAAACTAAAAATTTTTATTGTATTGATAATTTTTATGTGCTATAATATTAGGATAATAAGAATTTTCGGGAAGGAATAATGAATGAGCAACTTTAAACTTAAAAGTGAATATTTACCTACCGGAGACCAACCTTTAGCAATTGAGAAATTGATCGATGGCATAAATAAAGGTTATACAGACCAAACGCTTGTCGGAGTTACCGGTTCGGGCAAAACTTTTACGATGGCAAATATAATAGAAAAAATGAACCGCCCTACACTTGTTTTGGCTCACAACAAGACACTTGCCGCACAGTTATGCTCGGAGTTTAAAGCATTGTTCCCAGAAAACGCTGTCGAGTTCTTTGTCAGCTATTACGATTATTACCAACCCGAAGCGTATGTTCCGGGTAAGGATGTATATATAGAAAAAGATTCTTCTGTAAATGAAGAAATAGATAAACTACGACATTCCGCAACCAGTGCATTGTTTGAACGCAGGGATGTTATTATAGTTTCCTCGGTTTCCTGCATATATTCGTTAGGTGACCCAAACGAATACCGTAGTCAGGTTATTTCACTCCGTCCAGGTCTTACCTTCTCCAGAGAGGATATAATAAAACGGCTTGTATCGCTGCAATATTCCAGAAGTGATATTGGCTTTGAACGTAATAACTTCAGGGTACGTGGTGATGTTCTGGAGATTTTCCCGTCTAATTCTAATACCGAAGCTCTCAGAGTTGAGCTGTTCGGTGATGAAATAGAACGCATTTCACAGATAAATGTTGTAACAGGCGAGGCTGTTTCCAGACTTGCACACGCTGCAGTTTATCCTGCATCGCATTACGTTACAAACGAAGAAGTTCGCAAAAAAGCGCTTGAAGATATCGTTGCCGAGCTTGACGAGCGAATAACATATTTTGAAGAACAAGGAAAACTAATAGAAGCACAACGTATAAAAGAGCGTGTTATGTTTGATGTAGAGCAGATACGAGAGATTGGTTTTTGCAGTGGTGTAGAGAATTATTCACGTGTGCTTGCAGGCAGAGCACCAGGTAGTGTACCTTTTACACTTATGGACTATTTTCCGGATGACTACTTATTGTTTATAGACGAAAGCCATGTTACCGTTCCACAAGTAAGAGGAATGTCGGGCGGTGATTTTGCCAGAAAGAAGAATTTGATTGATTACGGCTTCCGTTTGCCGTCGTCCTATGACAACAGACCGCTTAAATTCCATGAATTTAACAAAAAAAGAGGAAAAACCTTATATGTCAGTGCCACTCCTGCATCATATGAAAAAGAATTATCACAGCAGACAGTTGAGCAGATTATAAGACCGACAGGGCTTCTTGACCCGCAGATAGAGGTAAGACCAATTACGGGGCAGATAGACGACCTGCTTGGTGAAATAAGGCAACACGCGTTAAGAAACGAGAGAGTGTTGGTAACAACGCTAACAAAGAAGATGGCGGAGGACCTGAGCGAATTTCTTGAGCTTAACAGGGTACGCTGCCGTTATATGCATTATGGTGTTGAAACTATAGATCGTATTGACCTCCTCAGAGGCTTGCGTGTCGGTGAATTTGATGTTTTGGTCGGAATTAACCTTTTACGAGAGGGACTAGACCTTCCCGAGGTTTCGCTTGTAGCGATTCTTGACGCGGATAAGGAAGGCTTTTTGCGAAGCGAGAGTGCGTTGATACAGACCATAGGCAGAGCGGCAAGAAATGAAAACGGTAAGGTTATTATGTATGCTGACAAGATAACCGGCTCAATGGAACGTGCAATCGGCGAGACTAACCGCCGCCGGAAGTTGCAGGACGAATTTAATAAAGAACATGGAATTATACCCAAGACTATAATTAAAGAAATCCGTGCTAACCTTGAAATAACAAGCAAAGCTGAAATAGATGCCGGTGAAAAGGGTAAACTTACAAAAGAAGCAAAACGAAAGTTGATAGATAAGTTGACAGCCGATATGAAGCGTGCTGCAAAGGAACTAGATTTCGAGACTGCGGCGGCTATCAGAGATAAGATAAAGAGGATAATGTAAATTGAAAGACTAGACATAACAACAAGATAAATCTTTTTGGAGGAACATGCTAGCATGAAAAAAATATATACACTCATTATTATACTGACATTATTATTCAGCGGTTGTGACAATTTTTCTCGGTATAAATTAGATAATCCTGAGTTTTTTACTGAGGCTACCAGTAGTTTATTGGGAGTTCGCGGAGATGAATTTGATCAAACTTGTCTTATTGAATCAGATGAATATGGCAGAGGTATGTTTGCATATAACAGTTATAGCTCTGATTCTAAAAAGGTATTTGCATTATTGATATACCAAAAAAAGGATAATAAATATATTTATTATTATTCTGATTGCAATTATTTAGTTAAACCGATAGATGAACATTATGAAACTTCTATACCAAGTGAAGAAATAGAAAGATATTTTACGAAAGAAGATATTGAGCAATTAAAATCCCTTAATGATTGGAACAAAGAACTTGATGAAAATAAGTATTTTCGAACGAAAATTTATAAGGAAAAAGATGATCCAATATCTGAAGATAGTGTAAAAAAAGCTTTTTCAACTAAAAGAAATTCGCAAGAATTTAATAGTGGTTATAGTTTTTTTCTTTCTTCGGATGAAAATGATAATTCAATATATTTCGTCCGTGGTTTTGATAAAAATTATAATCTTACTAAGTCATATATAATCTTCTTCGACAGCAAAGGAAACTTTAACGAAGTAAATGGTATCGAAGAAGTAACGGACATTTGGAATTACACGCAACAGTTAAGCGATTTTAAAGAAAAAAATGGCTGGAAAAAGACATACAAAAGTGATTGAAAACAGTGGAGAACATAGTTACCCATAAAAGTGAAAGGAATGGTAAAAAATTTGGCAACTGATATTATAGTCAAGGGAGCGAGAGTTCATAATTTAAAAAACGTCTCGCTGACCCTTCCGAGAGATAAATTTATTGTTTTTACAGGTCTTTCCGGCTCTGGCAAGTCATCTTTGGCTTTTGATACAATTTATGCCGAGGGACACCGCCGCTTTGTGGAATCGTTGTCCTCGTATGCAAGACAATTCTTAGGGCAGTTGGACAAGCCTGACGTTGATTCGATAGAAGGTTTGTCGCCTGCAATTTCTATAGATCAAAAGACCACCTCAAAGAATCCACGCTCCACAGTCGGCACAGTAACAGAAATATACGATTATATGCGTTTGTTATACGCAAGAATTGGCATACCCCATTGTCCTATCTGCGGCGAGGTTATTAAGCAGCAATCGGTTGACGAGATTGTTGATAGAGTTATGTCGTTGGACGAGGGAACTCGTTTTATGGTGCTTGCACCTGTTGTAAACGCAAAAAAAGGTTTGCATGAGAAGGTGCTGGAGGATGCTGCAAGAAGCGGTTATGTCCGTGCGCGTATTGACGGCAGTATGTACGAACTTACTGAGAACATACAACTTGATAAAAATAAAAAACATGATATTGATATAGTTGTGGACAGGCTTATAATGAAAAAAGAAAGCCTGCATTCACGTTTAACCGACAGTATTGAAACAGCGGCAACACTCTCGGGCGGAATAGTTAAGGTTCTACTTTCGGAAGTAACAGAAGACGAATCAGAAAAAGAAATGGTTTTCAGCCAGAATTACGCTTGTAAAACACACGGAATTTCTCTTGGTGAGCTTGCACCTCGTATGTTCTCTTTTAACAGTCCTTTCGGGGCTTGCGAAGCGTGCAGTGGCTTGGGTGAGAATTATGTTGTTTCACCCGACAAACTTGTTCCGGAAAAAAACGTTTCGCTTTTCGGTGGAGCAGTTTTATGTAACGGTTTTAAATCGATAGAGTCGGGCAGCTATTTTGGTGAAACTCTTAATACAATCGGTAAATTCTACGGCTTTGATATCCATAAACCCATAAAAGATTATACTGCGGAAGCACAGTCTATTTTGTTCCATGGAAACCTGAACAAACAGCGTGTTTTCGGTGAGCCTAAATTTGAGGGTATAATCAATATGGTAAAACGCCGTTATGATACAAATACATCTTTTGAAGCAAGAGAATATTACGAAGAATTTATGGAGAACGTTCCATGTCCGCATTGCGAGGGAAAAAGGCTGAAGAAGGAATCGCTTGCGGTTACGGTTGGTGATAAAAATATCAGCGATCTTTGTAATTTAAGCATAACCAATCTCAAAAAATTCTTTGAGAAATTAAAATTGACTAAAACGGAAACAGCGATTGCAAAAGAAATAACAAAAGAAATAAACGAACGTCTTGGTTTTTTGCACAGTGTTGGACTTGATTACCTTACACTTGGAAGAAGAGCAGGAAGCCTCTCTGGCGGTGAAGCGCAACGAATAAGGCTTGCGACACAAATAGGTTCGTCCTTGGTAGGGGTACTTTATATTTTGGACGAGCCGAGTATCGGACTGCATCAAAGGGATAACCAAAAGCTGATAGATACACTTAAAAGGTTGCGTGACATTGGCAACACCCTTATAATTGTGGAGCATGATGAGGAAACAATGCTTGCGTCTGATTATCTTGTCGATATAGGACCGAAAGCAGGTATTCATGGCGGTCAGGTTATTTTTACAGGTACTCCGCAGGAGATAATTAATTGCGAAGAATCATTAACAGGGCAATATCTCTCTGGCAAAAAATTTATTACTATTCCCGAAAAACGCAGAGAGGGCAACGGAAAGTTAATTTCCGTTATTGGGGCAAATGAAAATAATTTAAAAAATATCGATGTTTCGTTTCCGCTTGGATGCTTGGTATGTGTTACGGGTGTCTCGGGTTCGGGTAAAAGCTCGCTTGTAAACGCAATACTATATAAAGCACTTGGAAAAATGCTGGGAAGAAACAGCCTTACACCGGGTAAATTCAAGGAAATTAAGGGTGCTGAGGAGATTGACAAGATAATTGCTATCGACCAGTCACCAATTGGCAGAACTCCACGCTCCAACCCTGCAACCTATACAGGGCTTTTTGCGGACATTAGAGGTGTTTTTGCTGCAACTCCCGAGGCAAGGCAAAGAGGTTATAAGGACGGTAGATTCTCGTTTAATGTCAAGGGCGGACGATGTGAGGCGTGTGAGGGTGACGGAACGATTATGATAGAGATGCACTTCCTGCCCGATGTTTATGTAACCTGTGACGTTTGCAAGGGCAAGAGATATAACAGAGAAACACTTGAAGTTAAATATAAAAACAAGAATATTTACGATGTACTTGAAATGACGGTTGACGAGGGAAAGAAGTTCTTTGAGAATTATCCATCTATACACCGCAGACTTCAAACGCTCTCCGAGGTAGGCTTGGGTTATATTAAAATAGGACAATCCTCCACAACTCTCTCGGGCGGTGAAGCACAGAGAGTTAAGCTTGCGACTGAACTTTCCAAGCGTAGTACAGGCAGAACAATGTATATTCTTGACGAACCGACAACAGGACTCCACACATATGATGTTGACAAGCTGCGTGAGGTATTGCAACGTCTTGTTGATGCAGGAAATACTGTTGTGGTTATTGAGCATAATTTGGATTTAATTAAAACTTCTGATTATATTATAGATATGGGACCTGAGGGCGGCGACGGCGGCGGAACGGTTGTTGCCAGCGGAACACCCGAGCAGGTTGCGGCATACGAAAATTCCTATACGGGTAAATATCTTAAAAAAGCACTTAAAGGAAGGTAAAATTTGAACACCGATAGATATGCACACCTTTTGAAATATGTATTGAAACCGGGCCGATATACCGGTGGAGAGTTGAACGAAATAGTCAAGGATAAGGACAAAGCAGAAGTCCGTTTTTGTTTTTGCTTTCCCGATACCTACGAGATAGGTATGTCAAACCTCGGTATGCGTATTCTTACCGCTGTTCTTAATAATTCAGATTATTGCTATTGCGAACGTGCTTTTGCTCCTTGGATCGATATGGAGGAACAGCTACGCAAGAGCCAAACACCGCTTTTTTCTCTTGAGAGTGGTGATCCACTTGGTCAATTTGATATTATTGGATTTACGTTGCAATATGAGCTTTCCTATACAAATGTTTTAAATATGCTTGATTTATCGGGAATACCGCTTTATTCTACGGAAAGAGGAGATTCTCTCGATAATTATCCTCTTATTATCGGCGGAGGACCCTGCACATGCAATCCCGAACCGCTAGCCGACTTCTTTGATGTGATATTAATCGGAGAGGGTGAGGAAGCTATTATCGAGCTTACAGACCTTTACCGCGAATGCAAAAAAAACGGTTTGAAAAAAAGCGAATTTCTACGTAAGGCAGCACAAATTGAAGGCTGGTATGTACCCTCGTTATATGAGGTTATTTATAATGATAATAGAACCATTAAAGGTGTTGAACCTTTATATTCCGATGTTCCGAAAAGGATAAAAAAGCGGATTATAAAAGATTTAGACAAGGTTTTTTTTCCTGTCAAGCCGATAATTCCTTTTATCGAGGTTGTGCATGACAGAGTTATACTTGAGGTTTTCAGGGGTTGTACAAGAGGCTGCCGTTTCTGTCAGGCAGGTATGGTTTACCGTCCTTACAGGGAAAAAAGCGCAGAAGTGCTTAACCAATGTGCATTGGATTCAGTTGAAAACAGCGGTTACGATGAGATTTCTTTATCCTCCTTGAGTATCAGCGATTATAAACAGCTTGACAAGTTAATCGATAAATTGCTCACCTGGACCGATGATAAGAAAATCGGTATTTCGTTGCCGTCCATGCGTATAGATGCTTTTTATGAACAGCTTATGGAAAAAGTTATGAGCGTACGTAAAAGCGGGCTTACTTTCGCACCCGAAGCAGGCACTCAACGTCTGCGTGACGTAATTAACAAGAATATTACCGAAGAAGATATAATGTCCGCTTGCCGAAAAGCTTTTGACGGCGGTAGAGACAGCCTTAAGCTATATTTTATGAACGGACTTCCTACCGAGACCGATGAGGATATTCTGGGTATAGCATCCCTTGCACAAAAAATTGTAGATGAATTTTACTCAGCAAAACGTCCGAAAAGGGGAGTGGATGTTACAATCAGCGTTTCCTGCTTTGTGCCAAAACCCTTTACACCGTTTCAATGGGAACCACAGGACAGCCTTAATGAAATGCAGCGAAAACAAAAATTGCTCAGAGAAGCGATAAGAACTAAAAAAATATCCTATAAATACCATGATGCAAAAATCTCCCAGCTGGAAGCGGTTTTTGCTAAGGGTGACAGAAGACTTTCTAAAGCACTTGCCGAGGCTGTAAAAGTCGGACAGCGTTTTGATGGCTGGGATGAGTTATTCAATTACGAAAAATGGATGCAGATTTTTGAAAATACAAATATAAATCCCGAGTTTTATGCAAACAGACGAATTTCGTTTGACGAGACGTTAGCTTGGGATCATATAGATATCGGTGTAACGAAGAAATTCCTTTTAAATGAAGTCGAAAAAGCATATAATGAAGTTGTTACTCCCGATTGCAGAACAGGTTGTTCGGGATGTGGCGCAAAATGCGTGATAAATCATGCATGAAGAAAATTGCTTGATGGCATGCAGAATTGCCATCAGTTCCTTCGGAACATCGCAGTTTTCAGCTGTTTTTTATAGTCAAATAAATAGATAAGGAGATGCAATGGAAGTAAGATTATTCTTCAAAAAAATAGGCAACATAAGATACATTTCACATCTTGACTTGCAAAGAGCAATGATCAGAATTTTAATCCGAAGCGGACTAGATATTACATTTTCCGAAGGGTTTAATCCTCACCCAAGAATGGCTTTTGCCGTACCTTTATCAATTTATCAAGAGAGCGAATATGAGATATTTGATTTTAAACTTAATCAGGAAACACCTTTTGACGAAATAAAAGATAAACTAAGTAAGGGTATGCCACAGGGGCTCGATATTATCAGGGTTGCAGAGCCAAAATCCAAAATATCGTCCTGTTATACCGCAAGATATCGCTTGACCATAACAACAGCAAAAAGTGCGGATGAGATAAAAGAATTGTTATCGGGTGATATAACAATTCTTAAAAAGACAAAGACAAAGGAATTACTCTGTGATATTGCTACGCAGATAACAAACAGAATTTTTTACGAACATGACGGTAAGGTCATTATGGAAGTTACTTTACCTGCTGAAAATAATAATTACCTTAACCCAAATTACATAGCCGAATTTTTAAAGGACAGTATAGATTACTGCTTTATACGAAGGTTATGTTTATACGATATAAATGGAAAGCCGATGGAATAATACTGCTTCTCTTAAAGAAACAGTAAGTCAATAAACCAAAGACTTTTTCTCGAATTTATCACTGTTTCTAATTCGAATAGTATAAAGAAATTTTTTTCAAATAAATGTTGATATACCGATTTTGTTTTGGTATAATCAAAAGGAGGAAGTTTGAAAATAAATTTTCGAACGCAGTTTTGTGCCTTTACTGCAAGAAGTGCAGTAATTCGGCTCGTGCCGGGACGGCACAATTCCCTCTGTTGGCGTGAACGTGGAAAGGAATGGTCACAAACTTGAAAAGAAAACTTGCTTTAGTTTTCGTGCTGATACTCTTAATTACCGGTTGTAAAAATAACAACGTAAGTAATGACGACAGCAGTACCCAGGCAAGCGACATCTTGGAAAGCGAACAACAATATTTTGACAATAATTCATTATTAGAGATTGCAAAGCAACTTTTGGAAAAGGATAAACTTTTAACCGACCTATTTGTCGGAGGAATACTTACGGAACTGGTTGATGTAAGTGGTAAAAATCCTGCTAATTTTACATCAGCAACAAGCAGTGAATATGAGGATTTTTATGTTATTGAAAAGCTTTTATCCTCAACCTATTCGGTTTCTGGAGGAGTGATTTCGAAATATCTAGGTTTTCCCGAATATGGCTATAAGTCAATATTATCTATCGAAGGAAAGACCTATTTCAGCTTTCACTTTATAGATGATTTTGCTGGAATTGATATAAATTCGATTTCGCTTTCCGATGGTGAAAATGAAAATGTAAAGATAATCACCGCAGGTGAATATACACTTGCAATGATATATGACGGCAGCGAATGGCTGCTTGAGGATAGTATTTATTTTCTATACAAACAAAAAGAAGATACAAAAGAAACCGACCTTATTTTTCCTTTGATGAACAATGGTACAGCAAAAGCACTTTCGGGTAAAATACTCGTGGTTGAGATTTTTATAAGCGATAAGGACACTAGTTTTTCCGATGAGGATAAAGCAGAATTTGAAGCAAAAATCAGCGATGGAATTAATTATCTCAAAAAAACTGCAGAAAAATACAACAATACCTTAGAAATAGATTACAAACAGCGTTCTTATACACATAAATCGGAAATTAACTTTATTGATGATCATTATGCTTTTGATTTTGCTCTAGCTAAAACAAGTTTTAAAAATCTTGATAAATATATAAATGATAATTATGATACCTCAATATATGACAGTTATTTTGCTGTACTCTGCGTAGACAAAAAAGGTGACGGTTATGCTATTCCCTTTGTAAAGGGTGAGGCTGATGTTTTTTATAGCGAACGATTTGTACTTTTTACAGATGACAGTTCGGGAGATATAGCAAAAAATATACTTTCGCTTTTCGGAGCTGAAACACAGACAGATGAATACCTTACAGAGCTTTATGAAAAATACAGTAAGAATGATATTATGCTCGGAACAGATATCCAAAATGCGGAAATAAGCGAATTTACAGCTTATCAGACAGGTATGACCAAATTTCTTGATAAGCAGTTCTATGCCTTTTATGTAACCCAAGACGAAGAGCTGGATACAAGTTTTATCAATTAAAATAATGAATAGTAATTTTAAAAGCAAATATTAAAAGGATGTGGCGCAATTGAGAGACATAGATAACAAAAATGTTGTTTACAAACGTGTACTTTTAAAATTAAGCGGTGAGGCACTTTCTGGTGATAACGGAAATATTCTTAACGGTATTTTTCTTGAAAAGGTCAGTGCTGAAATAAAGAAATGCGTTGATATGGGTGTTCAGTTTGCTATTGTTATCGGAGCAGGGAATATCTGGAGAGGTTCTAGACAGAACGGACTTAACATCGACAGAGTACGCGGCGACCACATGGGAATGCTTGCAACCGTTATAAATTCACTTGCGATGCAGGATTATCTTATAAAAGCCGGACTTAAAACACGTATTATGAGTGCTTTTGAGATACAACAGGTCTGTGAGCCGTATTCTCAGTATAAGGCAATAGATGCGCTTGAAAGTGGGGAAGCTGTTATTATTCCCTGTGGAGTGGGATATCCGTTTTTTTCGACCGATACGGGAATGGTCTTAAGAGCCGCTGAACTTAACTGCGACATTGTATTATCGGCAAAAAATGTTGACGGTGTTTACGATAAAGATCCGAACGAATATCCCGATGCAAAGAAATATGATTCTGTAACTTTTGATCAGGTATTAAAACAGAACATTAAAGCGATTGATGTTGCTGCATCTGCGATGGGTAAGGAAAATAATTTGAAGATAATTGTTTTTGCACTTGAAAACCCACAGAACATAACAAAGGCTATAATGGGCGAGAACATAGGTACAATTTTGAGCAATTAAATAGTTTTATATAAACAGTAAGGAGAAAAATCTATGAAATTTGACACTACACTATACGAAGAAAAAATGAAAAAGACTATATCCGCACTCAGCGAGGAGTTAGGCGGAATCAGGGTGGGAAGAGCAAGTGCTAAGGTACTTGATAAAATTAAAGTGCCGTATTATGGTTCAATGACCTCACTTGACGGTGTTGCAACTGTTAAAGCACTTGACGCAAGAACCCTGTCGATTACACCGTGGGAAACATCTGTATTAAAAGAAATAGAAAAAGCTATTCTTGCATCAGATTTAGGTATTAATCCACAAAACGACGGAAAAATGATAAGATTGGTATTCCCATCCTTAACCGAGGATCGCAGAAAAGATTTAACCAAACAAGTCGCAAAGATGGGCGAAGAAGCAAAGGTTGCTCTCAGAAACATACGCCGTGATGCTAATGAGAAGGCAAAAGAACAAAAGAAAAGCTCCATCCTTACCGAAGATGAGGAAAAATCAGCAGAAAAGAGCATACAAGACCTTACAGACCGTTTTATAAAGGAAATTGATGTTGTTGTTGACAAGAAAGACAAAGAGATTCTGGAAATATAGTTTATAAATATAATTATTTCATATTGCACCTTTATAAAAGGATTTGATCATATTTTATGCAAAAAAACGATATTGACATACCGAAAGTAATACCAAAGCATATAGCGATTATTATGGATGGTAACGGACGATGGGCACGGAAACGTGCCCTGCCACGTACTGCCGGACATAAGGCAGGGTTTGATAATTTTATTGAGACAGTCAGAGTGTGCGGCCGTATTGGTGTTTCGTATTTGACTGTCTATGCTTTTTCCACTGAAAATTGGAGGAGGGAAAAGGGCGAGGTTGATGAACTAATCAGGCTAATGAACAATGGTATTACAAGGTTTTTGCCTGAAATGCAGGAGAATAATATAAAATTACGTATTTTAGGCGACTTGTCAATGTTTGATGAAAAATCTCGTACAATGCTTGAGGACAGTGTTAAAATACTCTCGGGCAATACAAAAATGGTATTGTCAATCTGCCTTTCTTACGGTGGCAGAAATGAGATTTTACAGGCAATAAATAGAATTATAGCTGAAGGTAATTCTAAAAATAACATAACCGAAAAAGAATTCGAGAGCTACTTATATACTTCTGATATTCCTGATCCCGATCTTATAATCCGCACAAGCGGAGAGATGAGAACATCCAACTTTCTATTATGGCAGAGTGCATATTCAGAGTATTATTTTACTGACGTTCTGTGGCCAGATTTTAAAAAGGGTGAATTTTACAAGGCAATCGAGGAATATAATTCGAGAAATCGAAGGTACGGAAAGTAGTCTTTCAGACTACTTATAGAGAATGATAAATCATTCTCCGCTGTCGCCAGTATAAAGCGAATTTATCCAACTTTTCACAGAGAATGATAAATCATTCTCCGCTATTCCCAGTATGTAAACAGAATTTATGTAACTTTTTACAGAGAATGACAAGTCATTCTCCGACATTTCCATTATAAAAAGTGAGATTTTATCAACATCCGAATATGTAAATATATAGAAAATTAAGAGGTTTGGAATGCAAAAAAGAGTTCTTACCGGTGTTATCGCTATATTGATTTTTTTACCGGTATTATTTTATTCTAATACTATAATTTTCCCGATAACACTTGCTTTTCTTGCAGGTGTAGCTGTGTATGAATTCGCAAAATGCGTCGGCTTTTCGGGCAAAGTGTTATATGTGGAATTTCCTGTAATTTTAATAGCGGCTGCTCTTCCGATATTTGCAAGGTACAAGCCTGAGTGGCTTGGAATTGCCGGTCTTTTAGTTTTTATATATCTTCTTTTTTTAATGGTACTAGGCTTTGGGAAAATTGATATCCCTGCGGCTACAACAATGTTGTTCGGATTCATTTATACTTCTGTTGCACTAGCTTTACTTGTTTTGGTGAGGGACATGGCACCTGCAAGATATGCTCTTATTTTTATAGCAGCGTGGAGTACCGATACCTTTGCATATTTTGGCGGCTTTTTACTCGGTAAAAGAAAGTTATGCCCAAGATTAAGTCCAAAAAAGACGATAGCAGGAGCGATATCTGGAATTATTGGTGCTGTTTTTTGTTTCACAGTTTTCGGGTTGGTTATAGTTTCTGCAGGTGGTAGTTTTCCGTTTTTAAAATACTGCCTGATAGCAATCCCTGCAAGTATAGCTTCTCAGTTAGGTGATCTTTCTGCTTCGGCAATAAAAAGACATTATGGCATTAAGGACTACGGAAATATTTTTCCAGGTCATGGGGGAGTGCTGGACAGATTTGACAGCATACTGCCACTCTCAATAGGAGCATATATTATTTTGAGTATTATATAACTTTATATATAATTTAAGGAAGTTTTTTAAATGGTTAAGGATATTGTTATACTCGGCTCAACAGGCTCGATAGGAACACAGGCGCTTGAAGTTGCAAAACGGCTAGACTTGAATGTAAAAGCACTTTCGGGTTATAATAACGACAGCCTTTTAGAGGAACAATGCCGTCTTTTCAAGCCCGAATTTTGTTGGGTTTGCAATGAGAAATATAATAGCCTTAAAATAGCACTAGCGGATACAAAAACTAAGGTTATTACAGGTGATGAAGCGCTTGAAACAATTGCATTTGAACAAAAAGCAGACCTGTTATTAAACTCACTTATGGGCATAAGGGGTCTTAAACCTACACTTGCCGCAATTGAAAGCGGAAGGCAGATCGCTCTCGCCAACAAGGAAACTCTGGTTGCCGGCGGTGAGGTAGTTATAAAAAGAGCAAGCGATAAGGGTATAAAAATCCTTCCCGTTGACAGCGAGCATTCTGCAATTTTCCAGTGTCTTCAGGGCGGAGTTAAGCCGAAAAAAATATTGTTAACAGCGTCGGGTGGTCCTTTTTACGGAAAAAAACGTGCCGAATTAGAGAATATTACCCCTGCCGATGCGCTAAAGCATCCCAACTGGAGCATGGGAGCAAAAATAACTATTGATTCTTCAACATTGATGAATAAAGGACTTGAGCTGATAGAAGCTGTACATCTATTTTCTGTCGCTCCCGAGGATATAGAAGTAATAATTCACAGGGAGAGTATCATACATTCTATGGTAGAATTCTCTGACAATGCTGTTATTGCACAACTTGCCAAGCCTGATATGCGGTTATGTATTCAATACGCGTTAACATACCCAGACCGTTTGGAATGCTCTGTTGAGAGAATGGATTTCTGTTCTGTCGGTGCGTTTACCTTTGCAAAACCGGATGAAGAGACATTTACATTGCTGCCATTGGCAAGAGAAGCAATAAAAAAAGGTGGAAACCTTCCGGCTGCGGTAAACGGTGCTAACGAAGCTGCGGTTGCGTTATTTTTAAATGGTAAAATAAAGTATCTTGATATTTTTGATAAGGTTCAAAGAGCTTACGAAAACTCAGAATTTATTAAAAATCCCACTATTGACGACATAATGGAAACAGATAAGGCAGCAAGAGAATTTGTTAATATATAATTATTTTACCAACGATAATAATTATTACTTTAAAAAAATTCGTTGGAGAAAAAGGTATTTATGTCAGGTATTTTATCATCAATTTCTACGATTTTAATTACAGTATTTATCTTTGGCTTACTCATTTTTATTCATGAGCTGGGGCATTACATTGCAGCTCGCCGCTGCGGTGTGGGTATAATTGAATTTGCAATAGGAATGGGTCCTAAAATAATTAGCTGGGAAGGTAAAGTAAATACCTTTTCTATCCGTGCTTTTCCTATCGGCGGCTTTGTAAGCATGGTCGGAGAGTATTCCGATGAAATAGAAGAAAAAGACAAGGGTAAAGTTCCTCTTGACCAAAAACCTGTATGGCAGCGTGCTATTATTGCTTTGTCAGGACCGGTTATGAATTTGGCATTAGGTTTCGTTATAATGAGCTTGCTTGTTATAACCGGAGATAATATCTATACAACAACGGTTTCAAAATTTAATGAGGGTGCAACAAGTTCTCAAAACGGACTTATGATTGATGATGAAATTATTGAAATAAACGGTAAGAATGTTTATGTTTTTACTGATATGTATTATAAAATAGCAACTGACGGAATCGAACCGCTTGATATAACAGTCTTAAGAGACGGAGAAAAGGTTCAGCTATATAACGTTCAGTTTCCCACAGAGAACAATAAGGGGGTAAATTTCGGTACACTTGATTTTAAAATAAACTCTGAGAAAAAAACGGTCGGTAATGTTTTGTACCAGTCCTTTTATCAGTCAATTTCATCAGTATATATGACCATAGATCAACTTGCAGATGTTATTAAAGGACGATATGGAGTTGATGCCATATCAGGTCCTGTCGGTATCGGTAACGAGATAGGTAATGTTATTGAACAAGGAATTAAAAGTGATGAAGTAACGTTCGGTGATACAGTCCGAACCCTTTCGACTTACCTTGTATTAATAACAATTTCACTCGGAATATTCAATTTACTGCCAATTCCCGTGCTTGACGGTGGAATGCTTCTGTTTTGTCTGATAGAGGCTATAAGGAAAAAACCGATTAATAAAAAGGTTGAACGTTCAATAAGTGCTGTTTTCATGGTACTTTTATTGACTGCTACGGTGTTGATATTCTTCAAGGATTTTATAAGTCTATTTTAGAGGTAAATTTGAAAATAAATTTTCAAATGCGGTTTTGTGCTTTAAAAAAGAACAATTCCCGCTATCAATTTCTCGTTGTTTAATATTGATAATAGGAATGGTGATTTTTTGAAACGGCGAAAATCTGATATTGTAAACATAGGAAACATTCAAATAGGCGAAACAAACCGAATTGCTGTTCAGTCGATGACAAATACGCCAACCTCTGACAGGGAAGCCACACTCAGGCAAATAAAACAGCTTGAGGAAGCAGGCTGCGATATTGTCCGATTTACTGTAAATAATATGGATGCGGTAAGGAATATAGCATATTTCCGTGAAAATACGACTATTCCGTTGGTTGCGGATATACATTTCGATTATAAACTGGCACTTGAAGCCGCTCACGCCGGAATTTCTAAAATAAGAATAAACCCGGGAAACATTGGCAGTGACGAGAGAATAAAAAAGGTTGCCGACATTTGCAGAGAGAAAAGTATTCCGATTCGGATCGGTATAAACAGCGGTTCGCTTGAAGAAAATATTCTAATAAAATACGGTTCACCGACACCCGAGGCACTCTGTGAGAGTGCCTTAATGGCAGCTAAGACACTTGAAAGATTCGATTTTAACAATATTGTTTTATCCGTAAAGAGTTCAGATGTTATTACCATGATACAAGCCAACAGATTGATTGCCGAGAGAAGCACATATCCTCTGCATCTCGGAGTTACCGAGACAGGCACTGCAAGATACGGAATTATCAAGTCCTCGGTAGGAATCGGTGCGTTACTTGCTGATGGAATAGGAGATACTGTACGTGTTTCGCTCACGGACGACCCTGTTAATGAGGTTAAAGCTGCAAATTATATTCTTCGTTCGTTAAAGTTAAAAAAAGGAATAAACCTTATTGCTTGTCCCACTTGCGGAAGAACCGGTATTGACCTTATTCCGATAGCTAATAAGCTTCAGGACGAGCTTGATAAGATAACCTGTGACAAACAAATTAATGTTGCATTGATGGGTTGTATTGTAAACGGTCCCGGTGAAGCCAGAGAAGCCGATGTAGGCGTTGCAGGCGGTAAGGGAGAAGCGGTTTTGTTCAGAAAAGGTGAAATTATCAGGAAAATAAACGAAAACGAAATTATAGAGATATTATTAAGCGAGATAAGGCAGTTGTTATAAATAGAGGATACATAAAATGTTGGAAGATTTTAAAAAGACGTTTAAACGCTTGAATTTAAGTTCGTCAGAAGTAGGAATACTTCAAAAAATGAACTCCTTCAAGGTTAGGATTGATAAGGATAATAAGGCGATTGAGATCGACGCAGGCTTTTTGGAGCTTGTTGATTGCAAGCGCCTTTTTGAACTTGAGGATAATATAAAATCCACTTATGAGCTAACAAAAGTTCGTATTTTTCCGTCCTTTCCATCCTCATGTTTTAATCAAGACTGTGTAAAACGCCTTGTTGCTATAATAAAGCGTTATTTTGACAGCAGTATTGTGAACGGTTTTTTCGAGGGTTGTAAAACAGAATACAATCCCGACGAGCGCAGTTTAACTGTTTCCTTGCGAGACGGGTTATCCGCACCACTATTGATCGAAAGCGGCGTAGACAAATTTTTTGAAGAATGTATTTCGCATCAGTTTGCGTTAAATATAAAGGTTTATCTTGAGGGACAGGTTGCCGATTATTATGAGGCTCAAGGGCTTGAAAATCTTAAAGAAGCTGCTAGTAAAGCCTACACGCAGATAAAAGAAGTAGAAACGCTTGCTGAAAAAATAAATTCCTTTGCTCCTGTGGGTGATGAGGATGAGGTTATTTTTGAAGATGAGAATAAATTCATAGTAAAGACAGGCAAGCTTAAACTTAATATGGAGAACCAGATACCTGTTTTCGGTAAAAGCAAGTATGATGACCTGATGCCGATAAGATCAATAAAAGATGGAAATACAATACGGTTTGCCGGAAAGCTGTTTGATGTTGAATCCAAGGATAATTATGATGGAAACAAGATAAACTACAAGTTTTATATGACCGATCTTGTTGCTTCGGTCATAGTCAGGGTTTCTGCAGATAAGGACAAACCTCTTGATTTGCCGAAAGCTCCTGCATATCTTGTTATTGAAGGAAAAGCAGCATTCAACAAGTTCGACAGCGAAGTTGTTGTCAAGGCTGACTTTGTTGCAGTGGTAAAAAATATCAGCAGGAAAGATACTCATCCGACACCACGAGTGGAATTGCATTTACATACAAATATGTCTGCACTCGATGCTCTGACTGTCCCTGAGGATATAATACGTACAGCTTCCGAATGGGGAATGCCTGCTGTTGCGATTACCGACCACGGTAACCTTCAAGCCTTTCCTGAAATCATGTTAGCCTGTAAAAAGAATAAGAACGTCAAGCCCATATATGGTATGGAGGGCTATTTAGTCGATGATACCGCAAGAGCGGTTTATGAATATTCACACGAGAATAATATTGCTTTTAAAGATGGTACTTTTATAGTTTTTGATATAGAGACAACAGGTCTTTCACCACAGAACTGCGGAATTACTCAGATCGGTGCTTTAAAATACCATGATGGCGAAGTTATCGACCGCTTTGAGACTTTTGTCAATCCTGATATGCCTATTCCTGAGAACATAACAAATCTGACAGGCATTACCGACGACATGGTAAAGGATGCTCCCAGCCAGAAGGATGCTGTAAAGGCTTTTTTAAATTACGCAGGCGATCATATGCTTGTTGCACACAACGCACCATTTGATATCGGTTTTATCCGCAAGGTTGCTACCGAAAATAAAATTAAATTTACTAATTCTTATCTTGATACTGTTTCCATGTCAAGATATTTGAATACTGATATTTCAAAGCATACTCTTGATTCGCTTGCAAGGTATTTTTCTCTGGGCGAATTCGACCATCACCGTGCAGGGGATGACACCGAGATGCTTGCAAAGATTTTTGAACAGCTTATAAAAAAGTTGGCTGCAAACGGAATTGCCGACATAGATATGCTACTTGATGATATGGCACGGAATTCCGATCCGAAGAGATTAAAATATCATCATATTATTATTTTGGTAAAAAATCTTACAGGTCTGAAAAATCTATACAAATTAGTTTCCCGTTCTTATATTGATTATTACCACCGTTTCCCCAGAATTCCCAAGACGCTTTTAAAGGATTTCAGAGATGGTTTAATTTTAGGCAGTGCCTGTGTTGACGGAGAATTGTATCAGGCAATACTTGACAACAAATCCAATGGTGATTTAATAAAAATTGCTTCCTTTTATGATTATCTGGAGATTCAGCCAAATTCAAACAACTACTTTCTTGTTGAAGAGGACAAGCTCGGTGTAGATAAAGCAGCAGCCGAAAAACAGTTATGTGCGAATGTTAAAAAGATTGTTGAGCTGGGTGAAAAGTTGAAAAAACCTGTATGTGCTACGGGCGACGTACACTTTCTTGAAGAGGATGATGAGTTATACCGCAAGATACTGCAGTATGGAATGGGATATTCTAACTCTGACCGAAACACACGCCTTTATTTCAAGACCACACAGGAGATGCTTGATGAGTTCGCTTTCCTTGGTACCGAAAAAGCGGAAGAGGTTGTTATTACAAACACTCGAATGATTGCCGATATGGTTGAGGTAATCAAGCCTATTCCAGATGGTGCTTTTGCACCGAAAATTGAAGGTGCAGAGGACGAGTTAGTCGATATCTGCTACAAAACCGCCAAGGAAATGTATGGCGACCCACTGCACGAAATAGTTCAAAAACGTATTGAAAAGGAATTAAGTTCAATTATAAAGAACGGTTTTGCGGTGCTTTATATTATAGCACGCAAGCTTGTAAAAAACAGCGAGGAGCATGGCTATCTTGTAGGCTCAAGAGGGTCGGTCGGCTCGTCTTTTATAGCTACGCTTGCTGGAATTTCCGAGGTCAATCCACTACCACCGCATTATCGTTGTCCAAAGTGCAAAAACACTATTTTCTTTACTGATGGCAGTATCGGAAGCGGTTTTGATTTGGAGGACAAGGATTGCGAGGATTGCGGTGTAAAAATGCTTCAAGACGGACACGACATTCCGTTCGAGACATTTCTAGGCTTTCATGGTGAAAAAGCACCCGATATTGACCTTAACTTCTCAGGTGACGTGCAAAGAGAAGCACACAAATTCACCGAGGTATTGTTCGGAAAGGAAAATATATTCCGTGCTGGAACGGTCGGTACTCTTCAGTCAAAAACCTGTTTTGGTTTTGTAAGAGATTTTCTGCAGGAAAAGAATTTGAACCTCACAAAAGCAGAGCAAAACCGTCTGGTCAGTGGAATGGTAGGCGTAAAGCGTACCACAGGGCAACACCCCGGTGGAATTATAGTTATTCCAAAGGAATATGAGATTTATGACTTTACACCGATTCAGCATCCTGCTGATAAATCAAGCAGTGGAGTTATAACAACCCACTTTGCGTTTACATATTTACACGATACTGTTTTAAAGCTCGATATTCTCGGTCATGATGCTCCGACACTATATAAAATGTTTGAGAAATATACAGGAATCGACGTAAGAACGCTACCGATGAATGATAAAAATGTAATGGAGCTTCTTCTGTCAACAGAGAGTATCGGTGTTAAGCCGAATCAGATTGGCAGTGATATTGCAACCTTCGGGCTACCCGAACTGGGAACAAAATATGTCCGACAGATGATTATTGATATAAAACCAACGAACTTTTCCGCACTAGTTCAAATTTCAGGGTTATCTCATGGCAAAGGTATTTGGCTTGGTAACGGTGACGAACTGATTAAAAACGGAACCTGTACCATTAATGAAATAATCGGTACAAGAGACAGCATAATGAATTACCTCCTGCATAAGGATCTTGAAAGCCCAATGGCTTTTAAAATAATGGAAAGCGTGCGTAAAGGTAAAGGCGTTACTCCTGAAATGGAAGAGGCGATGAGAAAATGCGATGTTCCTGAATGGTATATTGCCTCTTGTAAAAAGATAAATTATATGTTTCCGAAAGCACATGCTGCTGCTTATTTAATGGCTGCCTTGCGTATTGGTTGGTTCAAGGTCTATAAGCCGGTAGCTTTTTATGCAAGTTATTTTACTGTAAAGTCAGATAGTTTTGACGGTCAGCTTGTTATGGAAGGTGGTAACGCAATCCGCAAAAAGCTTGAGGAATATGAGAGTATACCCGAACAGACCGCAAAGGACGAGGATACTATCGTATTCTTGCAAATAGCTGCGGAAATGGTTGCAAGAGGTATAGAGTTTTTGCCTGTGGATATCTATAAGTCAGAGGCTTTTGCATTTGTCCCTGAGGACGGCAAGGTTCGTCTGCCACTTTGCGCATTAAATGGGCTTGGTGAGACAGCAGCTCAGAATATCTATAATGCTATTAAGAACAGCACAGCAACCACTCTTGAGGAGTTGAAAACAGTTGCTTCCCTTAACAAGAATGTAGTTGATTTATTATTACAGAATAACTGCCTTGGCGGACTGCCTATTTCCGATCAGATCAGTATGTTTTGATAATTAAATTATGTTGCAAAGTATAGTTGTTTGTGTTAAAATGCAAAATAATTAAAATTAAAGGTATTTAAAGGTATGTATGATTATCATATGCACTCGTTATATTCGGGTGATATTCCAAAGGGAAAAGGAAATTCTGTAGACGAGCTGTGTGAGACAGCAATTGCAAGAGGTTTTACCGAAATTGCAATTACAGACCATTGTGACATAGACGGAATTTATTATGGGGCATTCCCGAAGCTTGATATAAACGGAGTTTACAGAGATATTTTAAGGGTAAGAGAAAAATATTTCGATAAATTGAGCTTGCTTTTCGGAATAGAAATCGGTCAAGCAAGCCATATGCCGCTTGAAACAAATCTTTTGTTGGAGCGTTATCCTTTTGATTATGTAATCGGCTCGGTACATTCAGTCAGAGGTATAATTGATTTTGCTGAACTAAAAATAAATGAAGTAACCGATGCCGAATTGCTTTTACTCTGGGATAAATATATTTTGGAGATGAAAGAGCTTATCCATTGGGGAAACTTTTGCACACTTGCACATATAACTTATCCGTTTCGTTATTTGAAATTTGCGGGAAGAGAAAAACTGCTTGACCTTGAAAATAAGGGCAGAGAGTTATTTGAGGAAATTTTAAAAGCAATTATACAAAAAGGTATAAGCCTTGAGGTGAATACCTCGGGTATCCGTCAGGGACTCGGTCAGACGATGCCTAATGATGATTTAATCCGTTTTTACAAGGAACTGGGCGGTGAGATGATTACTATCGGAAGTGATGCACATTACGCTCGTGATTTAGGTGTTGATATAAAAGAAACAAGAGAAAAGCTAAAGGCTTTTGGTTTTAAATATATCACCAGATACAAAAACCGTAAACCGTTTTTAGAAAAAATGTAGAAGAAAGGCAATTTTTAATATGAAAAACAAAATTTTAACACATCTCGAAAACGATGCAAGACTTACCCCTGTACAGCTTGCCGTTATGCTCGGAACAACAGAAGAGAAGGTTCGTGCTGTAATTGACGAGTGTGAAGCAGAAGGCAGTATCCTTTCCTACCGAACGGTTATAAATTGGGACAAGACAGGTAAAGAAAGCGTTATTGCTCTGATCGAGCTTAAAACTATTCCTCAAAAGGACAGGGGATTTGATTGTGTTGCTGAGAAAATCGCAAATTTCCCGGAAGTAAAAAGTGTTTATCTCATGTCGGGCGGTTTTGACCTTGCGCTAACTCTTGAGTGCAGGACGATGCGTGATGTGGCGGTATTTGTAGCGGAAAAGCTGGCGACCATTGAGGGGGTAACCTCAACGGCGACCCATTTCGTTTTACAAAAGTATAAGGATAACGATGTTATCTTTGAACCCGACACAACCGATAAGAGAGGAAATACTTGGTAATGTTTGATTATAAAGAAACTTTGTCGGACAGGATTGTAAATATCAAGCCGTCCGGTATAAGAAAATTTTTTGACATACTGGACGAGATGAAGGATGTTGTATCGCTTACGGTAGGACAGCCTGATTTCGTTACGCCCTGGCATATCAGGGAAGCAGGTATAAAAAGTCTGGAACAGGGAAGAACCTATTATACCTCTAACAACGGTATTATGGAGATGCGTGAGGAAATTGCAAAATATCAATCACGTCGTTTTGGGCTTGAATACTCACCGAAAAACGAAATAATTGTTACTGTCGGCGGTAGTGAAGCTATTGATATGGCAATAAGGACACTGACAAATGCAGGGGATGAAATTATTGTTCCCGAACCTTGTTTTGTTTGTTATTCTCCGCTTGTTACACTTGCCGGCGGTGTTCCTGTGCCGATTTGTCTTAAAAAAGAAAACTCTTTTAAACTGACGGCAAAAGAATTAAAAGAAGCAATCACACCAAAAACAAAAGCACTTGTGCTTCCATTCCCCAACAATCCTACAGGCGCTTGTATGAATAAGCGCGATCTTGAGCAGATTGCCGAGGTTATCAGAGAAACTAACATTGTTGTTATATCGGATGAAATTTATGCCGAGCTTACTTACGATGAACCGCATACTTCGATAGCAACACTTGAGGGTATGCGTGAACGAACTATAATTATCAACGGTTTTTCAAAAGCATACGCAATGACAGGTTGGAGACTTGGTTATACATTAGCTCCACAGCTTTTTACAGCACAGATGGCTAAGGTACATCAGTTCGGAATAATGTGTGCACCTACAACAAGTCAATTTGCTGCTGTTTCGGCTTTAAAGAACGGTGATGGCGATATTGAATATATGAAGGGTGAATATGATTCCAGAAGAAGATATATAATAAACCGCTTAAAAGAAATAGGTATAGATTGTTTCATGCCGGAGGGTGCATTTTATGTATTCCCGGATATCTCGCATTATGGCATGACAAGCGAAAAATTCTGCGAACGTTTATTAATGGAAAAAGGTGCCGCAATTGTTCCGGGAACTGCTTTTGGGGTTTGTGGAGAGGGCTTTGTCAGAATTTCCTATGCTTATTCCATTCGTCAGATTGATAAAGCACTGACACTTTTAGATGAGTTTGTAAAGAGTTTATAAATTCGTTATATTGTTTTCGAAAGGGTATTTTCGATTATGACAGAAAAAGCATATGCTAAAATTAATCTTACTCTTGATGTTTTAAATAAGCGAGATGATGGTTATCACGAAATAAAAACAGTTATGCAGACCGTTACTCTCTGTGATATTCTTGATGTTGAGAAAGAAAAAGATATTTTAATTTATTCCGACAAGCGATTTATTCCAACAGACAAACGTAATCTTATTTTCAAGGCGTGTGAGAGGTTCTTTGAGTTTACCGAAATAAAAAGCGGTGCGAAAATTAATCTGGTCAAGCGAATTCCGGTTGCCGCAGGACTTGCAGGTGGCAGTACTGATGCGGCAGCTACTTTAAGAGCGCTAAACCGCCTGTATAAAACAAAACTCTCCGATGATGAGCTATGTAAAATAGGAGCTACCTTTGGTGCGGATATCCCTTTTTGTATTAAGGGCGGAACAGCTTTATGCGAGGGGATCGGCGAAAAAATAACCGCTTTACAGCATGTTCCGCAGATGTTTGTTGTAATTTCCATCGGCGGAGAAGGTATGTCCACCCCTGTTATGTACGCTGATTTTGATAAAAGAACAAACCTTGCCTATATAGATAACGACGGTATGATAAATTCGATTAATAAAGGCGACAGAGAAGGAATTATTTCAAGACTCGGTAATGTATTCGAAGAAATCTGCATAGATAAAAGACCTTTTGTTTCGGTTATAAAAAAATTAATGCTCGAGAATGGTGCATTAAACGCAATTATGAGCGGAAGCGGACCGTCGGTATTCGGTATTTTCGAAAGCAGAAAAATGGCAGTTAACTGTGCCGAAATACTTAAAGATAAAGGGTATTACGCTTTTCATGGAACGACGGTGTAATATATAAATTTCTGTTTTGTTTGCATAAAAGTAATATAATTTTATATAAATTATTTATATTTGGTTAGGTGTGTTTTATGACTGATATTTCATTAAAAGTTGTTGAAAAAACGACATTTTACAGTGGTTAAATCTTTCACACGAGTATGATGTATATGTTAAGGAACTGGTCGGAAACTTAATCCAATGGTATGATGGTAACGAAAAAGATATTGCTTTTTCTCGTTATATGAATACAAAAATTGCAAAAAAAGAAGCAATTATGGCAATAGATAGTATTGGCACAAATTGTTTAGGCATTATTGCTTTTTCAAGAACATACAATCGGATTACATTTTTTGGTGTATCTCATAAAGCTAATTTTAATTCTGTAAGTAAATTACTTATTGATCTTTGAGTCAATTGGATACAGATAAACAGATATCAGTGAATGTTATTAAGTGTGATGCAGAAATAATACGTAATGAGCAAAAAATATTTTCTGATTATGGATTTGTATTCAATAGATCAGAATTTGAAAACGGTGTTCCGGTTGATAAGTTGTGCAGATTATGAGCAAAATACAAAATAGACAACGGAAAATAACCGTTGTCTATAATTTTTATTACGATTTATTATTATACCATCATCGGGACAAGACTTGTTCTTTCTGCTATCGCTCTATATATAAGTTTATGTCCTTCTTTATTTGGATGAATTCCGTCCTCGCATAGGTAATCGGTTATACTGTTTTTTTGATTAAAGAAAATGCTTCTTATATCAAATAGGGGTAGGTTAAATAACTTTGATATCTGTTTTACAGCATCACTATACATTGACTGCCAGCGTCCGATATGCTCAACGTCCCCCAAAAACCCCAGTATTTTTTCTTTATCCAGACCCTTACTTACCCAATTAAAAAATCGCTTTGAATCTATCGGCGGAAGTGTAACCAAAACAGGACGGCTTCCTGCTGCTTGAATTTTTTTTATCATATAAATATATTTTTCCTTGAAATCCTCAATAGGTGTGTTACAATCGTGATTAATATCGGGATTTTCTGCTACTGCTGCCCAGTTAAAATCACAATCGTTTCCACCGAACTCTAGAAAGGTATAATCGTAATTTTTCAGCTCATTTTCTACCTTTTCAAGCAGATTCATCCCTTTAGTAATTGTACAACCAAAACAAGCTATGCTTTCTATTTCAATATTACTATGCTGTTGAATCATATTTATAAAATTATCTTTAAGCATAGAATATCTCTGCTTTTTACTGTCATAAATCACGCCTTTTACTATAGAGTCACCGAATACACAAACTTTCATAAAAATATCCTTTACATTGTATAATATGATAATCGATATTATATTACGCAATTAACAATATGTCAAGAGGGAAATTTAATTATTTACAAATAATAAAAATTATGATATAAATAATATAAGCATAATAAATCGGGGGCAGAAATATGGAATCGATAAAAGAATTAAAAGAAAAACTGCGTACAACAAGGCCTGTAGGCTGGGAGCAGTTTCCCGATATTGAACTATATAAAGATCAGGTGCTTTCGTATATGCAAAGGCAGGCTCTGCCCTCAGAGGGTGAGGAAGCTTTGACAGGTGCGATGATTAATAATTACATTAAAGCTGGTGTGCTTCCTCGTCCGAACGGAAAAAAGTACGGAAAAGAACACCTTGCGTTTTTAACTGCAATTTGTGCATTAAAGCCTGTAATGAGTGTTAATAACATGGAATATTTGCTGGGCAAACAGGGTGGAGATGTTGATGCAAAGAGTTTTTATGAGCTTTTAAACGAATATATTGACAAAGCCATGATCGATACAGCTAATAATCTGGACAATAACCTTGAAGAAAATGATTTACCCGAATATATTTTATCCATTGCCTTACAGGCAGCAGGTTTAAGAATAATATGTGAAAGTCTTTTGCATATTATGCGTCAATCAGATAATGAAAAAGAAAAGGAAAAAAAGACGCAAAACGGCACTAAAAAGGAAAAGAAGGAAAATAAGGACGATAAAAAATAGCTTGAAGTCTTGATTTACCGCCAATAATAGTTTTGTAACAAATTATTATCGGAGGAAAATTTTTAAATGAAAAAAACCACTGTAGTTTTTAAATCGATATTATCGTTCTGCCTTGCTTTTTTAATACTTTTAACAATCGATTGCTTTGTTCCGCGTGATGAAAATAAGATTTATGAAAGCGTTATAAGACTACATATTTTAGCTAACTCGGATTCCGACAGTGACCAGCAGCTAAAATTAAAAGTCAGAGATGCTATAATAGCCGAAAGCGGTGACCTTTTTACAGATGTTGAATCAAACGAGTTGCCGCTTGACCAGATGGAAGAGCTTGGAACGCAATTTGCGCAAATAGCAAACAGGGTTATTTCAGAGAACGGTCAAAATTATACTGCACAAGCGCAGTGGGGTAAGGAAGCATACCCAACCCGTGAATATGATGGTATCTCTTTTCCGGCTGGTGAATATTACTCGTTGAGGATAAACATGGGTAACGCTGAGGGACATAATTGGTGGTGCGTTCTGTTTCCGCCACTTTGTACAAACGCTTCCTCTGCTAAAAAAAGTCTTATCAACATGGGTATAAGTAATAACGGAACAAAGGTTTATACCTCAAAGAAGTATGTTTTTAGATTTAAGATACTTGAATTATTTTACAAAGGTTGAGAAGTCAACCTTTACATATATACATAGAAGGGGATTTCTATATGCTTCACCGAGTGATGGGCAGAGCAGGCAGTGGAAAAACTGAATATATGCTGCTAAAGCTTGAGGAAGCGTTTAGAAAAGGCAGAAAATGCCTTTACATTGTTCCCGAGCAGCAATCGCTCTCTGCTGAGAAAAAGCTAAGCGAATTTCTCGGTGACGGTTATAACATGAGCATTGAGGTACTTAACTTTGAACGTCTGCCCAATAGAATTGCACGTGAATATGGGAACCTAGCTGTAAAATATATTGACGATGGTGGCAGAGATATTCTTATGTCCCTGACGCTGGACAGCCTTGCGGACAAGCTTGGCGAATATAAGAATGTCAGCGCTAACAGCGATTTTGTAAAGAGCATTATTTCGGTAATAAATCGATTGAAAGCAAGCGGCGTTTCATATGAAAAACTTTCCGAAGCAGCCGAAAATGGTATTGTTAAATCTAATGGGCGTTTATATTCCAAACTAAAGGATATTTCTATTATCTATGAGAGCTATCAAGAGCATTTCTCGCAGGATTTAATTGATCCATGTGACGCTTTGACTATGTTAGAAAGCGAGCTTGCAGAGTATTCATTTTTCAAGGATTACATTGTTTTTATAGACGGATATTACACCTTTACTGAACAGGAATATGCGATAATTATGCATATTGTAAGACAAAGTGAAGATACATATATTTCCTTCACGTGTGATAATCAAGAAAGTGCGTTATTTAAAGACAATCTGGCAAGTGCAAACAGAATAAAAAGGCATACAGGCGGAGTAAGCAACGATATTTACACAAGTGAGTGTAAACGGCATTCCTCGTCGCTGCTTTCTCATATTGAAAAATATCTATGGGAGGTCGAAACTTCCGTTCTTGGAGAAATAAACGATTCGGTTCGTATCATTGAAGCAAAAAATAGCTTTGAGGAAGCGGAAGCCATTGCATCCGAGATTATAAGGCTTTCACGTGAAAAAGGGTTGCGTTACCGTGATATTTCGCTTGTATTCGGAGGATTATCCGAATACGAGGGGATAATTGACGTTGTGCTTGAAAGAAATAATATACCATTTTATATGTCGAAAAAGGATGAACTAAGTACAAAACCGCTACTCTCGTTTATTTTTGCCTGTCTTGAAGCGGTTATTACCGATTTTACTGTTTCCAGTATAAAAAAATTTATCAAGACTGGTTTTACGCCCCTTTCTGTCGGAGAGAGCGACATTCTTTTACGTTATGCCGAAATGTGGGATATAAGAGGTAAAAAATGGTATGACGGCAGCGAATGGCAGATGAACCCAGACGGTTACTGCGAGGTACTTTCTTCATATAGTGAGCATATTTTGCTTGTTGTAAACCGTGCCAAAGAAAAAATAATGCCTTATCTATCTAATTTAAGGCAGACTCTTATTCAAAAAGACATAACCATTTCAAGTGCAGTAGAAGCGTTGTATAAGCATCTTATTGATTGCGAAGCTGACAAGAGGTTGTTGGAGAAAGCACAATACCTGCGTGATAAAGGTGACGAGGATGAAGCGCAGAAAGAACGACAGCTCTGGGATATGCTGATGAATATTTTTGATCAACTTTATAAAATAAGCGGTACTGAGAAGGTAAACGCAAGCAAACTATACGAGCTTCTTAAGTTGATGTGTGACGAATATACCGTCGGATCAATTCCGACCTCGATTGATCAGATAAGAATAGGTGACGCTTCTCTTTTTCGTCCTGACGATTGTAAAGCACAGATACTAGGAGGTGTTATCGATGGAGTTTTTCCAGCTTATGCAAGTGGTGATAACTTTTTCGAGGATGATGAGTTGATGTTGCTTGAAGAAGCAGGCTGTAATATCGGTGTTCCTAAATTCGAACAGCAAAACAGAGAACGCTTTTTATTTTATACCGCAGCAGCTGCGCCTTCGGATTATTTAATTCTTACATATCCAGTTAGCGATTTTTCGGGTACACAAAAACGCCCTTCGCTTGCGATAACAAGGATAAAAAAACTGCTTCCTTTAATAAAAACTATCAGATTTGGGCAAGACCAAACCGATTTATTGTATTCAAAAGAATCAGCGGCATTTTTCTATCAGACAATCAAGGATAACAATATAAAAATTTTTACACATAACTTACTTATTAATAAAGGTGTAAGAATTTCACAGAATACTACACCGCTTTTTGACAAGAACGCATACATAAATATGCAGGAAAAGCAGATCAGCTTCTCGCCAAGCCGTATCGAAAGGTACGGTTATTGTGCTTTCTCTTATTTTGCAGGTTATGTTCTTAGGCTTAAAAAGAACAAGAAAATTAAGTTTTCTACTCCTGAAATTGGCACTTTTATTCATAAAATTCTAGAGCAGTTTCTGATTGAAAAAACAAAAGATGGTGTTTTTTCTGTTCCGAGCGAAGAGGAAATAAAAGAAGTGGTAAATTCGCTGGCAGAGAAGTATTTCTTAGATGTTGTCGGTGGGCTGGAGGGTAAAAGCAGACGTTTTACTCATACTTATACAAACCTGAAAAAGACACTAAACCTATTGCTTCATAATCTTTCGGATGAGTTCTCGCAGAGTGATTTCCTGCCTGTCGGATTTGAACTTAAAATTGGATATAACGAAGTAAACAGCCTTCCTCCTGTAAGTTATGACTTAGGGGATGAAAAGAAGGTTGTTGTCAGAGGTTCAATCGACAGGGTGGACACCTATACTACAGGTGGAATTACATATGTCAGGGTAGTTGATTACAAGACTTTTGGAAAAGAATTTTCACTTGATTTGATTAACGAGGGTATTGATACTCAGATGCTAAACTATCTGTTTGCTTATTGTGCCGCTGGGGATAACAGAAAACCTGCTGGGATACTTTATTATGCCGCAAAGCTGCCGACAATAAACATTGACGGCGACGAGAGCGACGATGAAATAAAAGAAAAGCTGCACAGAAAATTAAAGCGGACAGGCGTTATTCTAAAAGATCAGAATATAGTACTCGCAATGGACAAGAGCGGCAGTGGTGCTTTTATCCCTGTAAAAATAAAAAAAGACGGAACATATCACGATAACTGCGAAAAACGGCTTTTGGAAAGTGACGGCTTTTCCGAGCTTGAAAAAAAACTGTCAAAGCAGATAATTTCACTTGCAGAGCGTGTTTTCGACGGTGATATGTGTATCAATCCCAAACGACTGGATGATATACATGACGCGTGTAAATACTGCGATTATAAAGCGGTTTGCCGATATACGGAGTAGGTATATAATATGAACACAGTCGAGATTATTGACTATTGCTTATCGAAACCCGGAGCATATTTGGATTTTCCATTCGGTGAAATTCCCGTTTGTGTAAAGGTTGGAAATAGATTGTTTGCTCAATTGTATACAAAACCTCAGAATTATAAAATCACTCTGAATTGCGATAAAAATACAGGTGAATATTATAGAGGTTTATACCCTGATGTTGTTGTTCGCGGTTATCATTGTCCACTAATACAGCAGCCGTATTATAATACTGTATACCCTTAACAAGATAGTGTCAGATGAAGAACTGATCAAGATGATTGATCACTCATATGAAGTGGTTGTTTCAAAACTGCCAGTGAAGTTAGCAAAATGAATTAAAAGATACCAAAGAAGGTGAATAAATGACCTGGACAGAGTCCCAAAGGAATGCAATTGAAGCTAAGAATAAGACACTGCTTGTTTCTGCCGGAGCCGGAAGCGGTAAAACTACTGTGCTTACACGCAGGTTGACCGAACGAATTCTTACAGGAGATTCGGTGGAGGACTTTCTGGTTGTTACCTTTACCAGAGCAGCGGCAGGTGATTTAAAAGAGAAGCTGTACAATTCGCTCACCGTTGCTATTACGGACATGCCGCAAAACCGTCATCTTTTCAATCAGCTTTTTCTGCTTTCGGGTGCTAAAATAAGTACAATACATTCATTTTGCTTTGATATTATAAAAAAGAACTTTTCCGTACTTGGTTTATCCCCGAAAATGAGGATTGCAGACGATACCGAGGTTAAAATTATCGCCCGAACCTGTATGGAGGAGCTTGTTGATACTCTGTATGAGCAGGATGACGAGTATTTTATACTGCTTGTCGACAATTTCGGCGGTGAAAAGAGCGATGACGAGCTTATCGAAAAGCTTCTGTCGCTTTATGACCGGCTAAGAGCATTTCATAATTATAACGAATGGCTGGAGGAACAAAATATTCAATTATATGCTCAGGCAGAGCTTGTAAAAACAGGCTTTTTCAATACTGTAATTGGAGATAAAATAAAAGAAAAAGTATTTTTTTGGCTAGAAGAAACAAAAGCGGCAACAGAAGAGCTTATGTTATTTTTATCGCATAACGCAGAAAGTGAAGCTAATATTTTACCTGTCGAAGTGTTATATAACCACATAGAATTATTAATTAACTCCGCAGAAATTAGTTATAAATCACTTTATACCGAATTCCTGAATGCAGGAAGATTGCCGCCTTTAAAAACAAAAGGGATGAGCGAAGAGGACGCGGACTATTTAAAAAATGAAAAAAGCAGGATAACAAAAGAATTAACTCGTATTAAAAAGGCATTTTGTAGTCTCTCCGAACAGCAGATATCCGAGGATTATCAAAATACCGCACGGATAGGAACAGCTTTGAATAATGTGTTGAAACAATTTGATTCGCTTTATTCGGAAGCAAAAAAGAAGCGTGCTATTCTGGATTACGCCGATCTGGAACATTTTCTTGCAAAATTGTTGGAGGAAAAAGACGAAAACGAAGTTTATTACCCATCGGAATTATGCGAACGTTTGAAAAAGAATATAAAAGAAATTTACATAGATGAATATCAGGATGTAAACCCCTTGCAGGATCATATTTTCACTCTCCTTTCACGCTCTAACAACCGCTTTATGGTCGGAGATATCAAGCAGAGCATTTATCGCTTTCGTAACGCATATCCTGATATCTTTGTCAATTATAAAGAGAGTTTTCCTGATTTTAACAATAACGAATCAGCTTATGCCAGAATATTTTTAAAAGAAAATTTCCGTTGCGGAAAACCGATTATAGACTTTGTAAACAGTATTTTTGCAGAAGTTACCTCAGGAAACCGCTTTAATAAGGAATACGAGGGTGAGGAGCTTGTTTACGCAAAGAAAAGCGAATCGGTAATATATCCTGTTATGGTAGCTTTATCAACATATGACGAAACATATAAAGATAAAGAAATAAAGCAGAATGTAAAAGAAAAAGAAGCGGACTTTATTGCTGTTGAAATAAAACGTCTTGTAGGACATCAGAAAAAAGAAGATGGTAGTTATATAAAATATAGCGATATCGCACTGCTTTTTTCAGCGGTGAGAGGGCGTTCACATATCTTCGAGCAGTCACTAAGGCGAAAGGGAATTCCCTGCATGACCGAACAGGATGAGAGCCTTTTTTCACTGCCTGAGATTATGCTTACTATATCCGCATTAAAGACGGTGGATAATCCTACCGATGACATTTCACTTTGCGCTCTGATGAGAAGTCCGATTTACAATTTTACCGTCAATGAGCTTTACATAATACGTTCGAAAAATTTTGGTTTATCAACGTATGATTCGGTTGTTGCGGCATCCTGCTTAGGGACATTAAAACGTACAAGATTAAAAATCGGTGAATATCTTATTAAAGATAAAAGGGCAAGCGAACCAAAGTTTATTATAAAAAAATGCTGCAACTTTCTTTCGGAATTAAACTTCTACCGTACAAAAGCACAAGGAATGTTATGTTATAAATTCCTGTGGCTTTTCTATATGCGGAGCGGGCTTTTATCAAGTGCTTCTTCATTTGAGAATGGCGAAAAATGCAGGGAAAATCTACTTTTGCTATATCAATACACACGAAATTTCGAAAAAACAGGTTTTAAGGGACTTTCATCTTTTATATTGTATATCAGCGAAATAGCAGAGCGTAGCGGAGACCTTTCTAATGCAAAATCCTGTGAACCCGAAGGGGATTTTGTTCGAATAATGTCTATACACAAGTCAAAGGGATTAGAATTTCCTGTCTGTTTTGTTGTAGATGCAGCCAGACAATTTGGCAGTAGGGATGCAGGTGGCGACTTGATGTTATCACGAGAGCTGGGTATAAGCTGTCGTTTAAAAGATGCAGAAAAGCTGACAAAAAAAGATACATATTTACGTAGAATATCTGCGGTAGCAGATATTGATGCTTCGATGAACGAGGAGCTGCGTAAGCTCTATGTAGCGTTAACCAGAGCGAAAGAAAGATTATATATAACTGCCTGCGTACCGGCTGATTATAATGAAAAAAGATATAATCCGCTTGCGGCAAAATCCTTCTCCGATTGGATTTTACAAACGGTGACAAACTGCGAAAAGGACTTTTATAATGTTTACATAATACCTGATGATATAAATAATATGTATGTTAAAACAGGTTTAATAACAGATAAAAACGATTTTTCACAGGATAAAACAGATTCATTATTATTAGAAAAAGTAAAAAGCAATATTGATTTTATCTATCCACATTCCGATTTATTCGGTATACCTGCAAAGCTATCTGTTTCCGAATTGTCGCTTAACGGTGACAAAAAGTCACATATCAATCAAAAAATGATTCTATGTCGTCCTCAATTTTTGGGTAAAAGTGCAGATTCAGGAGCTAAGAAAGGGACTGCAAACCATATTTTTATGCAGTTCGCAGATTTTGGTTTTATTGATAAATATGGTGTGACAGAAGAAGCAAAAAGGTTATTAAATACCAAAATGATTACCGAAGAACAGTTTGACCTGCTGTCTTACCGACATCTTGAAGCATTTTTTACATCTGATTTATATAAAGAATTTACGTCAGCAATATATTTGTATCGTGAAAAACGCTTTTCACTTAGTGAGAGTGCCGAGATAGTCGGTGGTCCAAAAGGTGAGAACATTCTCATTCAAGGTGTTATCGATTGCTTTTTTGAGAATGTGGATGGCAGTTATACTCTTGTCGATTATAAAACCGACTTTTTACCCACAGAGGGCGGTGAACAGATTCTTGTTGAGCGACACGAAAAGCAACTAAAGTATTACTGCAAAGCGGTAAGCGCAATGACAGGAAAAAAGGTAGCAAGAGCAGTACTGTATTCATTTTCACTCGATAAATCGATTGAGGTAAAAATCAATGACAAAATTTAAAGAGAACTCAATAACAGCCACATCGATAAAAAAACAACGCTGGGATATAGTAAAAGAACTTAATAAATCGCAAAAAAGAGGCTGTGTGTTGGATGTACTGGAACTTGAAGGCAGTTATGCGCTTGATAATTCGGAAGAGATATTTGAAAAATTAACTGTCTGCGATCGGCTTACAGTTTGCGAAAGCAACGATGCTCCGAATAAAGAAATGCTGACCGTTATGACAGAGGAAGGTAAGACTGTCGGATTTTTACCTGGCAGCATTTCAATTTTGCCAAGACTTTTATTAAACAAAGGTTGTGGGATTTATTGTTATGTGGAATACATTGATTTTACCAATAAATTGCTCACCATTGTAGTATCGCTATACGTTAATAATTATTAGCAGAATAGCGTGTATATTGCTGAAAAATTATATTTAAGTGCCGATGTTACAGTTTATTTACAGTAAATTAAAATCGTAATGTAGAAATACAACCTTTATCTGAATAAAATATAATTAAAGTTAGCAAAATAAACACATGAGTGCTAACTAAAAATTTAAAATATTTATGTAAAGGAGTTATTAACCATGGCATCACTAATACCATTCAACAGAAATCAAAATTATTTCAACACAGGCTTCAATGAATTCTACAACATGCTTGATGACTTTTTTGCTGATAGCAGACCCGGTAGAAATCTCGCAAGAGATACCTTTAAGGTAGATGTTTGCGATAATGAAAAAGAATTTAACGTTATCTGCGACATGCCCGGTGTAAAAAAGGACGAAATCAATCTTGCTATCAACGAAGGACATCTTAATATCACAGTTGGCAGAAATGAAGAAAAAGAAGAAAAGAAAGACAATTACCTTCACAGAGAAAGACGCTCCAGCTCCATGACAAGAAGCATTTACCTGGGTGATATTGATCAAGCAGGTATCAGAGCAAAGCTCGAGGAAGGCGTTCTAAGCATTAATGTACCTAAAAAAGCAAAGGTTGATACAACCAAAAGAATAGAAATAGAATAATAAAAGTAAGTATTATAAAGACCTGCCGATTTTTCGACAGGTCTTTAATTATGCTTCTTTTACACCGCTAATAGCAAGTACAGTGCTTACACAATAATCCCATAACTTCTCACCTTTTTTATATTGCTCAAGCCGTGTGTCATAACGACAGTTAATCATACTAAGTAATTGATTGTATTCATCATCGGTTAAAGCATTTGGTGCCAGACGCTGGGCTTTTTTAACGCTGCATATTTCTGAAAGCCTGTTCTCGTTAATTTGTTCGGTCGCCATTTCTTCAGTTGCATTAAAACTGTCTGGTGCATATGGCAAGACAGCTAATACATCCACACTGATATTTTTAAAATTATATTTTTCAAGATATTCGAAATAACGTCTCTCGTTGTTTTCGTATCGCTGAATATTACTTAAATCATTCTTATCAGCTTCGTTCCAGAGCTTGTCAAATAGTACCTTTTCCTCGGAATTTTCATTTGGAATCCAAATTTCCGGATTGTTTCCGCGATTCACAACACATAATATTATTATTTTCCCATTCGGTTTCAATACCCTGTATTGTTCTTTAAAAAATCATTCGGTTCACAAAAATTTATTACTGTATGTGAAAAGCAAGTGTCAAAGGTATTATCCTCGAATGGAAGAGAGGTAGCGTCACCGTTTACAAACTTACAATTCAAATTCAACTCCAATGATTTTGTCTTAGCATATTCAATGTGTCCTGTGTCAAAGTCAAGTCCTGTAACATCAGTGTCCGGCAGATATGTTTTTATCCTATGGCAAAAGATACCGCCGCCGCAGCCGACTTCAAGAACCTTCATCCCGTTTTCTATCTGAAAAGCCTTGAGCCATAAATCCTTATTTCCATCATGAAAACGTAATGCTCGTGAACGATAAAGCTCCTCTGATTCCTGTACATATGTAGACCAATAAGTATTTTTCATTAAATTACCTCCATAAAAAATATTTGAATTAAAATTATAATAACATATATTTTAAATTAGTACAATATTTTTTTAAAGAATATAACCAAAGAACCGCAATCCTTTTACAGACTGCGGTTCTTTGCTATGAAGTGCAATGTTAGTTTAAAATCAAAAATTAATCAATTCCCTCAAGCTCGGGCTTCGGATCGATGAGATCTCCGCTTAACTTTAACTCAAAGTGCAGATGCGATGGATCAGCCGCTTCATTAATTGCTGATGCACCGATTGCACCGATGATATCTCCTGCTTTTACAATTTTGCCGACTATAATTCCCTCAGGCAATTCAGCAGCTAGGTTTTTGTAATACGAAGTTAAACCATAAGCGTGTTCTATAACAACAGTTTTACCGTAAAAAGGATCATCTACGATCTCTTTAATTGTACCGTCGGTGTATGATTTTACAGCACTTCCCAAATCTGCTGCGATGTCTATACCTGAATGAACTCTATAGTCTTGCATAGTTGAGGAGAACACGAGAGCTTCCATTGAAAATTCCTTTTGAATTGTCCCATTATCAACAGGAAAAACATAAACAGGCTCGGGATCGGTAATTACTTCATCAACGTCCGATTCTTCACCGCCAACAGGAGCTTCGCTGATATCCGGTACACTTACATCCGGAATAGATACATCGGGTATGCTTACCTGTGGTATGCTGGTTATGTCGTTGTAATTATAGGACATTGTTAAAATACCTATCGTCAGCGCAGTAACTATACAAATCGCAAGCGCAAGATAGATGTAAGCAGAATACCCGTTGATCTTTTTTACTTTGGGTTTTTGCGGGTTTGATCCGTTGTTTTTCTTATCATTCATAATATTTCCCCCTGTGTAATGTATTTACACAGATATTTTTCGCCTATTCTTGGGAAAATATTCATTATGTTAGTAATTATTTTCTTTTAACTAACTGAGTATCTGTGAAGTAAAATGATAATATTTCTTTATAAGTCTTTCCCTGTAAAGCAAGAATGTTCGCTCCGTATTGACTCATTCCCAATCCGCTTCCAAAACCGGTAGAACAAATAGTGTAACCATCACTGTTTTTTGTTATTTCTATGCAATTGGAATTTAAACCTACTAGCTCGGCAAATCTTGCAGCCGTTATTTCGGTGGAACCAAACATAACATAATTACTTCGTTTATTTTCATTGAGTGTTGCAAATGCCTGTTCACCTTCGGAATATGAATAATCATAACCGTTTGACATAAGCAGTTTTTCCAGCTCTTCAAAGGTGATTTTAACTTCTTTTTCGTAATAAATAAATCCCGATTCATCAACGTTATTCACTGCAGTAAGATAAGGTACTGCTATATTAAATACGTTTTCGTAGCTTTCGGTACGGGCAGGGGAGGAGATATGATAGAGTGTCATTGCAGTTTTTCCGTTATATGTAAGTATCTCTCCACTGGTTTCATAAACAGCATCCTTCATCGCGTTATAGCGTTCTGTTGCGTTATCATCACCTGCAAGAGCCTTGAGTGCGTCATATGTAATATATCTTCGGCAACAATCGGGATTTGAACAAAAATCAGCATCGGGATGAGGTGAATCATTGTTTTCATGTTTTGCTTGTTCCAAAATATATACTGCATAGCTTCTGATACAAACCGCTTGTGCGAAAAGAGCTTGTTTTTCATAGCTTGCAGGCATTTCTGTTAGCATAACACCGAGAACATATTCATCAAGCGTCATTTCGGCTGTTTCACCGTTTGGAAGCAAAACAGTATACATTTCTTCTGTTTCTGTAATTACTTCGTTGTTCTCTATATGATTAATTACAACCGGAGTAAACGGAATCAAGGATGTCCACAACAAGAGAATAAAAAAATAAAGCAAATAGTTTTTCAAGAGGTTGTCCTCCTTTTTACACTTTGCTTTATCTATATTCGTTTATAGATGTTATTATGACTGCTTTTCTAAATCATTTTTTGCGGAATTATACTCAATACATTCCAGATGGATTAATCTTGTAGCGATATATAACGCTAAGGATAAATCAACTACAGAATAAAGTGTGGTATAATTGGTTGGTAGATACCAAAAAGCGGATAATATAATTGTAGGAATAGTGTAAATAAGTGAAAATAAAATCGTAGCAAAACCAAAGATTATATATAAGGTCATATTTCCGTTTCCGGCTTTGAATTTACTTTCAGTGAGAAAAAAGAGAAGAAAAGCAATAATAGAAATCAATAAAAAGTGAGTAGATGATGCATCGGGTGTGGTGCTTTGTCTTATAAAATCATTTAACAACCTGAGTGCAAATGTAGCTACAGGGGCAAGAGAAAGCCAGGTGATAAGATTGCAACAAGTATCTGCTTTCCTACTCGCGTTAACTAAAAAATAAATTGAACTGATAAATGCAGATATCAATATAAAAACCCTTAAGGTTGTAAGCTCGATAGTTTCGGCAAAATAAAAAATATAGAAAAATAAAGATCCTAAAATAATAAAGCTACTTAAGGATGTGGAAAAAATAATTGAAGGTTCGCCGCATACAAGTTTATTTTTTATTTTTCGACCCAAATAGAGTGCAGCTAAAAGAAAAATAAGCATTATAAATATTGATATAACCGTAAATAAATATGTTTCGAAGTTATCTTCTAGGTAATAATTTGAATCGTCAATTTTTGGACAAATATCCATATTATTCTGTATAACAAATATTCTGTATATCGAAATGGCAAGGCTTGTAACAATTACAGATATAATTATTATCCGTTTTTGTAGTGCGAATTTAGTCATATCTGAAAATCACCCCTTGACGAGTATTATACATCTCGCAAGGGGTGTTTGTAAATAGAGATTAAATATTTTACATTTTATAAAAAGGATGTTCTATTTTCGTCTTATTTACTAAAAATTCCTATTATATATCAAATAAAATGCCAGGTTAATCGTTAATATTAGTCAAAACCGTTCCCGGAAAATAAAATGATAGTGTATATGCATAATCATAACCCTCCGAAATCAACGCTTCTGCCCCGACTTGACTGAAGCCCACACCGTGTCCTTTTCCTTTACCATCAAAAACAATTAAGTCGGATTTTATACTTTTTGATATGCCATTTGCTGTTATAACATCATATGTCTTGCCAAAGCTATCAATTTCTTCAACGCCCTTAGCAGTTATTATGGATGTTACATATTCTTTTTCGCTGTTAGCGTCAACGTCTGTAACAGGTGTATTAAAAGAATAATGAACCTTAAAGTTCGAACTATAAAACTCAAGGATTCCTCTTATTTCCGCAGAATTATAAACGGTGACGGTGTTGCCGTTAATATCCGAAACCGCAAAAGCGGTAACATATTCTGATCCATAAGGATCGGTTGCTGTTATCTCTACGTTTTCTATTTCACTGCGAAGCGTAGAAAATGTGTTACGTGTTTTTAAATATTTAAACAATTCATCTTTGTTGAAAACCTTTTGCCACACAAAACCGCTTCCTTCCGGTTCTTCTTGAAAAACACTGGTCAGATAGGGGAGAGTATTACTTCCCCATGCAGCAGCTGAGCTGCAGCTTGCTCCACCATTGCTGTAATTATACAAACAGTATATGGGACTTCCGTCATAGGTTAAGATTTTACCTTTTGTAGAATCAACAATTGCGTCATTAATAGGGCTTTCACGATAATTCCCTTTATATACCTGACAGCAGGAACTGTTGCATACATCAAAACCGTATTCGGCATGTTTACTTGTAAGCGGAACGGTACGAACAAGAATTGAAAACGCTTTTGTAACTTCTTCCGATGCGTTTGTACCGATTTCATTTGCCATCACGCACTTAACATATTGTTCAAGCTCAATACAGTTTATCATGTTCAGTTTTTTATTATTTACCAAGTATTCAAAAAAGCCGAAATATGAATAACTGTTTGGCAGCGTAACCGTCCCGTTGTTTCTTGCTTGAAGTGCAAAGCTATTGATATCATCGTCATATTCAAACAGTATTTTTTGTACTTCAAGGTCGCAAAGTGTAATTCCATTTCCCGATGGTGAAACAACCTGACTACCTGAATGATTTTCTTTTTCTATTTCTGCATCTTCATAAGAAACAAACGAACCTATACGAATAAAATACTTTCCGTTTGAATAAGCAACAAATGCGTTTGGATTGTTCTCTGCTGCGGCCTTAGCGGCTGAATAGGTTTTATAAATTTCGCTTAATTGAAGATGATATCCGCCAAAGACAATTTCACCCATGGAGCCCGGATACAGCATGTCGCTTTCCCAACTTTTTGCGCAAAAATTACCGCTGGGAGCAACTATAATTTTATTATTGTCAAATTCAAACAACTTAATAAATTTTTTACTATCTGAATATCCGATCTCAAAACCGCTATGAGATATGTTGGCACAGGAATAAATGCTTGTATCCTTACCCGGAATAGAATAGTATATTCCTACTTTGACTGTATTAGATGAGGAGGGTTGTTTTGCATAAACCTTCTCGGCTTGATAGGCTGAAGCAAAAACCAAGGCTGATGTTAAAATGCAGATTACTGTTATCTTAGCCGATTTCATAGCTGCCCCTAATCGTGAAATACGCTTTTTCACCGGTTATTAATAGATACTTTTTTGCATCGGAATTTGACGAGTAATAAACATGTCCGTATTCAAGCGATTTACCAGAAAAGAGCTCTGCTCCCATGGACATATCCGTAACTCCGTCACCTTTTTGGGTAGAAGTTGTTATAATAACTGCTCCGCCACCTCTGTATATCAATTCACAGTCAACACCGAGCAAAAGCATCTTTCCGCTTTCTATACTGATATCTGCATAAGCAGAAGAACCGCTTACGATTGTGTTACCTCCCGATTGTCTCAGTATTTCTTCTTTAAGCTCCTTTATGACCTTGTCAACATAACTAAGTGTTACCAAAGGATCAGAATCTCCGCTTAAAACATCGTCGGATGATTCATCGGCGGACGCTGTTATGCACAGCGTAGCGGTAATAAGAATTACTATAAAAAATAATAATAATCTCCTGTTTTTACATATATTCATGAATGAAAATCCTTTCCAAAAAATACTACCTATTACAATAAATTTTATTAAAATGCTAAGCATTTTTTAATACCGAATAGGAATATAAAATAATGTATCTGTAATATTATACCACATTTGTCAACCCCCTAACAAAAAACACCCTATATTTTACAAAAAGTATTGCTAAAAAAGGGTTTTTAGTGTAAACTATTGTAAATATAGAGAAGGGGATAATAAAACAATGTTTAAAAGCAGAAAGCGTTTTGGAAATGAATATATTTCTATTGCTATAGATACAACCTCTGGTGAGATTTTAGAATTGCTTAATAAACAAAACGGTGATAATTTAATAAAAAGCACACCATTCAGCATACCGAGTATGTTTTCTATTTTAGTAGGCTCGGTGCGTTTAAGTGTTCCTAAGCTGGTCATGGTCAGAAACAATCCTGATCTTAGAGCACAAATAAGTGAAGTTAAAAGGGATAACGGAACTGAGATAAACATAATTTACAACAAATTGTCAGACGGAACAACCGTATACGATATACAATTAGCAATTATTATTTTCCTGCCGGATGACAGTGGAAAGCTTATTTTATCCGCTGATGTAAAGAATAACGGTGGTTATGATGTTGAAAAATTCTGCTTTCCTATTATCAGCGGAATCTATCTGGGTGAAAACTATAAAAACGATACATTGGTTTATCCGTATAATTCGGGGATGAAATTTCATAACCCTGTTGAATACTTTGCGAAGAAACCCAAGAGCATCTTCTGGCGTTGGCAAGAATATCGTTATTGTTATCATATGGATGGCTGCTGCGGTGTTAAGAACGCAGACGGTCTTTATAGTTATTCATCTTTATACTCCGGTGCTACCTCAATGGCATGGTTTGATCTTTATGATGACAACGGTGGAATCTATTTCGGAATGCATGAACGAAACGGAATCTGCCGTCTTAAAGCGGATACATTCGGTCCGGACAGCCCCGGTATGATTTTCAGCATTGAAAAGACTGTTGAGAATATAGAAAGCTTTTGTTTGAACAACGTAGTTATTGCTCTACACGAGGGAGATTGGCACGATGGAGCCGATATATACAGAGCGGCTCATGAGATTGAAGAACTTAAAGAACCCACTTGGTGGAATAAGAGTGTTTCACTCGCGGCACATTATGATTTCAAATACCAGAATGGCGGAATAGTACATCGCTTTTCGGATATTCCATCGTTGGTTGAACAAGCAAAAAGCTTAAATACCGACCATTTATTATTCTCTGGCTGGCATACAGACGGCTTTGACAACGGTTTTCCGGAATATTATGCCGATAAAGACCTTGGTAGTGAACAAGACCTTGCTACAGGACTTAAATATGCAGCCGATAACGGAGTTAAAGTCTCTTTCTATATTAATACGCGTATTGCAAACAGAAAGTTCGAGCATCTGACTGAGTTTATAAAGGACAACGCTGTTATAAAACGTGATGGTACACCTGAAGTTGAAGGATACGGTGACGCAACCATTTCCTTCGCTACAATGTGTGCAAGCAGTGAAGGCTGGAAAAACAGACTTTTACAAGCTATCGAATACGTTGTTGACCTTGGTGCAACCGGAGTTTATCTCGACCAGCTTGCAATGGCACCACCAAAAACGTGTCACAGCAAGGACCACAACCATCGTTCCGACGATTGGTGCGAGGGCTATAAGGATATGCTTGCAAAAGCTAATAAAATTAAAACAAAAAGCGGTGAGCCAATCTCCATTATTATTGAGGGATGTTCCGATTTGTTCGGGTCACTTGTAAATGGCAGTTTGGTTTCAACATTCATTTCTCTGCACAGCGGTGCATTTCCCGAGCTTTATCGCTATACCTTCCCAAAACAAAGACTTGTTGACATGGTATATCCTAAGAACAATCTTGCAATGCGTCCTGTTCATGTTGCACAGCGTTCGTCGGATATGATAAATAAATCGTTTGTAACCGATATTTATTTCTGGGTATACGATCTGGAGGAGGATAACAGCTTTTTTGAAGACCCCGAACAGCTAGGTTACTTAAAAAAGGTTATTGAACTTAAGAAAAACTGGCATCAGAAATATGTGGGCTTCGTTTTTGCGGATGAAAAGGGTATAAGCGAAAAAAGCGAGGAGCTTACTGCAAAATTCTATTATAAAGACGATTTGTGCCTTATCGCTTATGCGAGTGACGGAAAAACCGTATGCGATCTTAAAACAATTTTCCCTGCCGAACTAATCGAATTTAATTGTGCAGAGGGTGTAGATTCTGTTTACGAAGAGCTTGTACCGGATCTTTGCTATATTAAAATCGCTTACTCACGCTGTGGAACAATTTTATTAAAAAAATTAAAAAATTAATAAAGAGGGTTTTTATGAAGGCAAAAGCAACTAAGTTTATATCATTTCTATTAATGTTTATTTTTGTTTTTTCTGTTTTAATCGGATGCGAAAACGGAAAAACCGGTGAGGAAAGCACTAATTCTATTACTGACAACTCAACAGCAATTAAAGAAAAAATCGACAAACTTTATGTAAGTGAATTAAACAGAAACAAAGAGTTGGTTTGCATAAATACAGGCAATACCTACACAACGACAGGTGACGCTGATGATAACGGAAGTGTAAAGCTGACCGACGGTGTATATGCTGCCGAAGAAAGCACAGACACCGGCTGGGCAACCTTTAATTATTCTTCTGTGATAGAAATTAACGTTAAGCTTGATGGCGTTACCGAGGGAATCAATTATTTCAGCCTTAATATGCTTCAGGTCATAAAAAATAGTATTTATTCAGCCGACGAAGTAAAGGTTTTTGCTTCTCTGGACGGTGTAGAATATGTTGAAATCGGATTAATGATAAGAACAATTACTGAAAGTAATCTTAAACTTTATGAGCTTACTTTATCAGGCGGAATAAAAGCGGCTTACATACGCTATACAGTTAAATCAGAAAAAAGCGGAAAAGCCTATATTGATGAGGTTGGTGTTTACGCTTACGGTGAGAAAGATAAGACAAATGAGATGGAACTAATAACTTACGATACAAAATACGATGGTAAGCTGCCAGAAGAGGTTACTACTCCTGTTTACTGGGATAAGAGTGACGAGGATTATGATACAGTAAAAAATCTGATTCTGGGTAGAACACCTTCAGTTTTCACAATGAATCTTAGCATAGATTTGGATGTGTCGACTTCACCGGCATCGGATATTTATAAACTGACTGACGGAGAATACACACAAAGTGCCAAGTATACCGATCCAGCACTTTTTTGGTCTGCTTCAGCAGTTTCGAATACAGACGGCAGGCTGTTTATATTCGATTTGGAGAAGACCTCTGCGATTACCGGATTCCGTACAAATTTCGTTGTAGCATCATATGCAGGTGTTTCTTTGCCTGACTCGTATGTTGTTTATTCCTCCGAGAACGGTAAAACATGGGATGTAATATACCGCAGGGACGGAATACGCGGCGAAAATACGCTGAATGATACTATTGTTTCGGTTAAGGACGATTTTGATAAAGCATATCGTGCAAGATTTGTTGCTGTATTTTTTGATGTGGAAGGACACACGCGCTTTGATGAAATTGAAATATATGGTACTAAATCAACAGAACAGGCATCACCTGTTTCCGAAAAAGGAAATACAAAGTTTTTTGGCGGTAAATTTCCTGTTCCGGAAGATGTTAACGGTATTAAAGATACTTTATTGATGTATCACAGCTATGCAGGCACTCTAGAAACTCCTGGTCAGGTATTGAGCTTTAATGAAGAGCAGTGTATGACCTGGTTAGCTTATTATGACCGTGATGGCAATATAAAAGATACATATTTTGATACTTTTATTTTTCTGGGCGGTGGTCAGACTGTCGAATGGAATAAAGCTGATATGTGGAAGAAATATAATGATAATCTATTTGCTGATAGTGTAAACCTGTCTGCCTTGAATTCCGCAGCAGCTAAGGTTGGAGAAGCTCTTGGTAAAGATGATTTTAAAGCAAAGGTTATGCTTACATTATTTCTACCAAGCAAAGAATTTACAGAATTCGGCGATATCGACGGTGATGGTAAAAATGAAGATTTAAGCACGCTCGAAGGCAAGAAAAAGGTGATGGCTTGGCATATAGATGAGTATATAAGCCGCTTTAACGGTGCGAATTACACTAACCTTGAGCTTGTCGGTTTTTACTGGCATGACGAAGTAATAAGGTATGACGATGTATCACTACCTGCTGCAATACGTTTTTGTGCAGATAAAACGCATGAAAGCGGAGATTACATTATAATGTCTTGCCCGTATTATCTGGCATCGGGTTATTATGATTGGTATAATCTTGGTTTTGACCTTGCATTTAATCAGCCTGCTTATTATTTTTGGAATAATAATGAAACAGCAATACCAAAAACCTCAACAATAGCAAAAGCTCTGGGTTATGGTGTTGAAATGGAGGTCGAAGGTGATGCTGTTACCGATATTAATTGTTTGAATAAATATATCGGTTACTTAAAAGGCGGCGTTGATTACGGATACATGAACGCTGTACATATGTATTATTACAGCCAGCCTTATTATACTTCCTGCAAATCCACGTCCATACTTGGCAGACAACTATATGAGCTAAATTATCGTTTTGTAAAAGGTACTTTGTCTTTTGAAACGAGCGAAGCCGTTTATGATGATGTATTTGCTGTTGCTCCAGGGGAGGCCCTTAGTGAAAGATTGGAGTTGGACGGAATAAGCTACAAGCTTTCTTCTTCCACTAAATACGGAACGTTAAAGTTAGCTAAGGACGGCAGATTTTCATACAAACCTTTTGATGGCTTTACAGGAGAGGACAGCTTCTTTATAGAAGTTATGGTTTCCGGAGCAGAAACAGTTATCTATGAAATAAAAGTAAATGTAGGGTAAAATGTTTTTGGTATAAATTATTTTATTAATAACTATTGAAAAAGTTTAATAAGTATGGTAGAATACTTTCCGTCCTCAAAAAACTGCAGTATGAAAAACATCTGCAGTTTTATAAGCCGGTGTGATGGAATTGGCAGACGTGCTGGACTCAAAATCCAGTGATAGCAATATCGTGCGGGTTCGACCCCCGCCACCGGCACCACGAAACGAACCAGACATTCATACAATGTCTGGTTCTTTCTTTTAATTATTCGATTTCGGAAACGCTGATAACACAAGGAAAAGCAAGACAGGTGGGTGCAAAACGCCCGTGCTGCCTTGCTTTTTTATATTTTGAAATTATCCTTAAGCGAGTTCCGCAAAAAGCAATTTGCACCCACCTTGAGCCGTAAACGAGAAAAATTAAATAGTTAAGAGAATAATTAAATAGTATGATTTAGCTTGCCTAAACAGGATTACTCCGACTTGATATTAGGCTAAATACTCTTTTTTGTAGAGTATTTTGTGTTTTTTCTTTGTCTTACACCGTTCTCATCTGTCTCGACATTGCTGCGCCGTTTTTTTTCGGCTTGTACCATGTCAAAGATTTCTTTCGGAATAATGGGCGGATTGTTATTCTCCGAAGCGAACTTATCATGCTCACCTTGATTGTTAACGCGCTTGTCTCTGTAGGTGGGCTTGTACGTTTTATAGATGATCGCTGTGCCGTAGTATTTTGTGTTTTCAAGAATGCACTCAATCGTCCGCTTCGGCCATTGCTTTCTTCCCTTGGGCGAGAGAATACCATCATATTCGAGAGCAGCTTTAATTTTAACGATACTCATTCCAGTAATGTAAGAATTGAAGATTTTTCGTACAACAGCCGCTTCTTCTTCAAATATCACTAGATCACCGTTATCATCCTGACGGTAACCGTAGCACGGTTTATTGTATAGTGCCGAGGTTCCGTCTGCGATTTGTTTTTCTATACTCCAGCGGACATTCATGCTATGATCCTCAAGTTCATCTTGTGCAATGCTGCTGTATATTGTAAGAAGCTGTTCATCGACACCGTCTGTGTAATAAATTTGTTCACTCATAAAGCAAATATCGATACCGTTTGCCCGTAGTTTGCGGACAGCTTCAAGCGCTACAATCGTATCTCGGCTGAATCGACTGAGGCTTTTTACGACCACCAAATCGAGTTTATGAGATACACAATCATAAAGAAGCCGTTGAAATTCATTTCTTTTCAGAGCGTCGGCTCCACTTTCAACATCTAAATATATGTCCGCGATTTTCCAGTCCGGATGCCTGATGACATACTGTGTTATGCCAGATGCTTGAGAAGAAAAGCTTCGAAGCTGCTTTTTACTGCTTGAGCTTACTCGGCAGTAGATACCGACCCATTTCCAACCAGGGATTTGAGGCTTTGGGGGGATAACGGTGACTTTTTTATCCATAATAACACGCCTTTCTGTTCAAGAATAGCTTCCATTTCTTTCGATCCGTGGGTTTTACATAAATTTTGGGTTGATCGGTACAATGATTCGATTGCTATTTCCAAGTAACAGATACTCCATTTTTTGCTTGAAGAATGACTTTTAATCAATAAAATAGACTAATTACTTTTATTATATCATAGATTTTTTTAGTTACAATAGTTCGGTAAAATATTTTAAAAAACACTTATTTTTCTAGTGTTATTCCATTTTTTCACCCACCTGAACCGCGATGAAGAGAAAAATTTAATTGTGTTAAAAAATAGCCTAAACAAATCACGAAACGAACCAGACATTCATACAATGTCTGGTTCTTTCTTTTAATTATTCTATCTAATAAGAGCCGATAACACAAGGAAAAGCAAGACAGGTGGGTGCAAAACGCCCGTACTGCCTTGCTTTTTTATATTTTGAGATTAACCTTAAGCGAGTTCCGTAAAAAGCAATTTGCACCCACCTTGAGCTGTAAACGAGAAAAATTAAATAGTTAAAAGAATAATTAAATAGTATGATTTGGCTTGCCTAAACAGGATTGCTACGACTACAGGTAATATTGCTAGTAATCATTATCTCCTTCCATATCATAAAGCCAATAATGATTATATGAGGATAGTAATGAATATACAATATTCAACCATTAATCTTTTATTAATGCTAATCCAATAATGTTTGTATACTATCGTCTATATATTTTTCATATTCATCAAAGTCTTTACTTTGGGTGTTTACGTCGTCGTAATATTTAACAACTTTAAAAGGTACTCCAAAATCGCTCAGCCTTCTAGCTTTGGAACCGAGAGCATTATACTCAAGCTTCTGTAACAATAGCCCTAATCCCGGAACATCGTCTATATGCTTATTTTGTAAAACAGAAATTCTATATCGATAAAACACATCAAATAGTCCCAAGTATTTTACTAAATGATACTTAAAAACATTGTATACATAATCAGCAACGGTTCGTATAGCAGCATCTTTAGACATAGGTGAATTGATTTTGTTTGTATAGTAATCCACCATTGACAAAAATCCACCTTGAAGATATGAATGTAACAATACAGTAACTAAAGAATAAATCTGTCTTTCACCGGTTTTAAGATCAATTACAATTTTGAGTTTTTCTTCTTTAACTATAGGTAGTACAACGTCCATGATAAGTTGAAACCCACGCCAATTTAATTCACGAGCATTACTTTTCGCTAATGAAATAGATACATCTTTGATCTTGTCCAGTTGTGAAGTGCTAAGACGCATTATCCGCCCATTCCAAGCTTGCACCTTTAGAACCTTCTTTTTCCGCAAAAAATACCAGATCAAGCTTCTTGAATAAATCTTCACTGACTTTTTGTACATTTACAGGTACACCATCGATTATTTCGTTCCTTTCCCTTGTTGCCATAATTGTTATTGGTCCGTCAACAGGAAATTTTCTTTCATTTAATATCCGAACAAGATGCTCTCCGACCGGACCCACACCTAAAACTCCAACTTTTAATCCCATTATATAATTCCTCCAAAAAATTAATTTTAATTAAACTGATAAAATTTATCAGTCATCAGCCCATCAAAGCAATATGAAGATGCATGCAGTATCAAGGCGATCACCCCCTTTCACAAAATAAAAACACCTTACCGAAATGTCGTCGATAAGGTGTAAAAAATATATCTCGTCGGCAGATTGCTGACTTAAAACGCTAACTCTGAATGGTAGTGGTGGTGTAGAAGAAGCGTATCATAATACTAGTTCCTTATAATTAAATAATTTAAGCTATATTAACATAGCTGTTCAAATATGTCAATATTTATTTTATGCAAAACATATATCATTGAACAATAATAATAAGAAAACCGAGCCAATTATTCAGGCTCGACTTCGATTTCCTTCCCATTACGAAAAACAAACGTTATACTTCCGTTCTTGTGAATAATGCTTTTCTCTATTGTAATCCTACAAGATAAGTATCTTATTGACTAACCAAAAACGGTGTGATATACTTTTTAAAATAATTAAGTAGTAGGAAGGTTTTTTATGAAAATACTATTTCAAGGCGACAGTATAACAGATGCATTACGTAATAGAGCAGATATACACGATTTAGGAAACGGCTACCCAAAATATGCCGCAGAGCTTTTAAAAAAAGAATATCCGAACAAAGAATTTGAATTCATTAACCTCGGTATAAGCGGAGATAAGGCAGAAAGCTTAAAGGCTCGCTGGCAGAGTGACTGTGTTGACCTGCAGCCTGATATCGTATCAATTCTGCTTGGTGTAAATGACACATGGCATTTTGCAGAAAAAGAAGCTTGGATGCCAAACGAGTATTTTGAGGAATGTTACAGAGATATTCTTACACAGATAAAAACAAAAACGAAAGCTAAGATAATCATACTTGAGCAGTTTTTGTTATATACCCCAGACAAGGCGTTTTTCAGAGTTGATTTGAATCCAAAGATAGACATTACACGTAAACTTGCACGTGAGTTTGCTGATATTTTTGTTCCGTTAGACGGTATTTTTGCAGCCGCTTCGATTAAAAAAGAGCCGACCTTCTGGGCAGCTGACGGTGTTCATCCGACTTTAGACGGAGCAAAGCTGATTGCAGAGCATTATTTACAGGCTATTAAAACATTGTTATGAGGGGAAAATGTTCAATGACTATTTTCGGAGCGATTTTGGGATTGGCTGAGTATGGTATTAATAAGGGGCTTATAGAAAAGGAAGATGAGGATTACATAATCAATGGATTGCTTTCGCTGTTCGGACTTGACAGTTATGAAAAACCGATTGAAAATATCGATTGTGAGCTTGATGAAATTCTCGGTTTTATGTGTGATTATGCTGTTAAGGCAAATATCATTCCTGATAACGGAGTTGTCTCTTGCGACCTTTTTGATGCCGCAATTATGGGGTTGCTTACACCTCGTCCATCCGATGTCATTGCTCAATTTTACAGCCTATGGCAAAAAAATCCGCAGAAAGCAACCGATTATTTCTATAACCTTTGCAAGGATAACAATTATATAAGAACCACAAGAGTGGCTAAGGATAAAAAATGGGTAACTCCAACGGAATACGGAAACCTTGACATAACAATTAATCTTTCAAAGCCCGAAAAAGACCCGAGACAGATCGCTGCAGAGAAAAAAGCACCTCAGAGCGGTTATCCCAAGTGCCTTTTGTGTATGGAAAACGAGGGTTATGCAGGACGGATTAACCACCCAGCAAGGCAGAATTTGCGTATTATTCCCATGGTTATTGACGGTAAACGCTGGGGCTTGCAGTATTCACCATATGTTTATTACAACGAGCATTGTATAGCCTTGAATGCCCATCATATACCCATGAAAATCGACCGAAGTACGTTTGTCAAGCTGACCGATTTTATTTCTATATTACCACATTATTTTATTGGCTCAAACGCTGACTTGCCGATTGTAGGCGGTTCAATTCTCTCGCACGATCATTTTCAAGGTGGAAGATATTCTTTCGCAATGGAAAAAGCTCCAATTGAGATTAACTTAAAATTCAAAGGCTTTGAGGATGTTAAAGCAAGAATTGTAAAATGGCCAATGTCGGTTATCCGAGTTTCCTGCACCGATAAAGATAGGCTGATAGACCTCTGCGATAGGATTTTAACAGGCTGGCGTGACTATACAGACAGAGAGAATTATGTTTTTGCCCAGACTCCGCAAGGTTTACATAATACCATAACACCTATAGCAAGACGCAAGGGTGAATTATACGAAATCGACCTTGTTTTACGCAACAATATAACCACTTCCGAGCATCCTCTCGGCTTATATCACCCTCATGCCGATAAGCATCATATTAAAAAAGAGAACATCGGGCTTATCGAGGTTATGGGACTTGCTGTATTGCCATCAAGACTGTTAAAAGAGTGTGAGATTCTAGCAGATTGTATTTTAAATGGAAAAGATATCCATACAGACGAGAGGGTAGCTTCTCATGCTGACTGGGTCGATGGCTTCCTTGAAAAATACGATTCCATAACAGAAGAGAACATAGAAGAAATTCTTAGGCAGGAAATCGGACTTGTTTTTTTACAGGTTTTAGAGGACGCAGGTGTTTACAAATGCACCCCCGAGGGCAGAGAAGCGTTTTTGAAGTTTATTGATTATGTGAATATGTAAGGGAAATGGCTTGTCACTTTCATATAAAACCAAGCGTTAATATACCGACTTATAAAAAAGTTGATTAAAAAATTTCATTAACACATTAAACTATTCTCTTTATTAATGCTTATTTTACTTAAAATATTTTTAAGGAGCTTTTAACGAATATGCCATTTTTAATACTTCTAATTTTTTTATTCCCTTTAATTATTATTTTCTTACCGATAATAATAGAAAAAAGAAGAACCTCAATTTTTATAAAAAACAATCCAGACCATGTGAAAATGCAAATTTTTTCAGGGAGTAGTTCTTCATCTTACAAAATTAAAATTTTCTCAGTAAATGATCAGAAACCCAACTTTATTGGTAATATCCTATATTTGATTCCCGGTAAAAATAAAATTATCGCACAGTATAAAGCCATAGACGAAAATCAAAAATATAATCTTATGATAGGAAATCTATTAGGTGGGATAATTGGCACAATAGTAAATTTAATATCTTTAATTATGATGAAAAAAAACTTAAAAATGGCGAACCCCCTAAACGGAATTACCGTTGATATCGAAACTAAAAGAAAAGGGCATTATGAAATGAAGGCTGATCCCTATGAGGACACCATTAATATAATATGCTTTGAAAGTGAAAAACCCGATATTAAAACATATAAATAAGTAAAATAACCTTTAGATTTTAAACAATTTTTATTTGATAGAACAACATCAAAGTATCATTCATCCTATTAATTGACATATAAAACCAGTGCGTACGGAATATCTCGTACGCACCATTTTTTATAAATATCTACTTTGTTATCTTCCTCTGTACCATCTTAACAAGCTCCACAATCGGGATAACCGATATTGCAAGTACGAGTGAAATCCCGTATTCGGTTAAAGTGATTGTTGCAAAGCCGAACATTTCGGAAAGGGCAGGAACATATATAACCATTGCGGTTAGTACGAGTGATAGAATCATTCCACCATAGAGATACTTGTTATGTGATTTAAGCCTAAAGACAGAACCTCTTTGCGAACGAAGGTTAAAGGAATGGAATATTTCCGCAAGCGACATAGTTAAGAACGCCATTGTGACACCGTCATGACTGTCAACAAACTCCCAAACACCAGACTCTATATAATGTCCGATAAAATATGCTAAGAGTGTTAAAATAGAAACCATTATACCTTGATAAAGTATGTCAAAACCTGTTCCGCCCGAGAAAATACCCTCGTTCTTTTTTCTTGGCACACGCTGCATAAGGTTAGGCTCACCTTTTTCCATACCAAGAGCAAGCGCAGGGATGGAATCTGTAATAAGATTGATCCAAAGGATATGAACAGGCTTGAGGATTGTAAACCCGAGTACGGTTGCAACGAAAACGCTGATAACCTCGCTTAGGTTTGAGGATAGCAGGAATTGAATTGTCTTTTTTACGTTGTCGTAAATTCTTCTGCCTTCCTCAACAGCGGCGACGATAGTTGCAAAGTTATCGTCACCCAAAATCATATCCGCAACATTCTTTGTAACATCAGTACCCGTAATACCCATTCCGATACCGATATCAGCACTTTTTATTGATGGTGCATCGTTTACACCGTCACCTGTCATTGCTGTTATGCATTCCTTGGATTTCCAAGCGTTGACTATACGTACCTTGTGTTCGGGCTGTACACGTGCGTATACGGAATATTTTTCTATCGTTGCGAAAAGTTCTTCGTCATTGATTTTGTCTAACTGTGAGCCTGTAATTGCCTGTGACCTGTCGGTAAGAATTTCAAGTTCTGTTCCGATTGCAACGGCGGTGTCTATATGGTCGCCTGTTATCATTACAGGACGAATCCCTGCTGCTCTGCATTTCAAAACAGCTTCTTTTACCTCAGGCCGTACAGGGTCAATCATTCCTGTCAGGCCGATATAAACAAGCTGGTTTTCCAAAGCATCGGGTTCGAAAGAAAAAGGAATTTCGGTGTATTCTCTGTATGCAGCAGCAAGCACACGTAAAGCTCTGTCTGCCATAGCCTTGTTTTCTGAAAGTATCTCTGCACGAAGTGCAGGATTTAATTCTATTACCTCATTGTTTATAAGCGCATGAGTACATTTTTTAAGCAGTTCGTCGGGTGCGCCTTTTGTGTATTGAATAAATTTATCTTCATACTTATGGACAGTGGACATCATCTTTCGCATTGAATCGAAGGGTGCTTCGCCAATTCTGGGGTAAATTATCTTCAAATCATTTTTGTTGAGCGAATTTTTGTAAGCAAAGGTAACCAAAGCTGCTTCGGTAGGCTCACCTGTAACAACACCGTTTTTGTCAATATTAACATCGGTACAGAGTGCCATTGCGGTTGCAAGCAGGTCGGAGTTATTGGAATGATGCTCAACAACCGTCATTCTATTTTGTGTGAGAGTGCCTGTTTTGTCCGAGCAGATTATCTGCGTACAGCCGAGAGTCTCGACAGCGGTAAGCCTTCTTATTACAGCATTCCGCTTTGCCATTTTGGAAACACCGATAGAAAGCACGATGGTAACAACAGCACTTAACCCTTCGGGAATAGCAGCAACAGCAAGAGAAACTGATACCATAAATGCGTCTAAAAGAACCTCGCTCTCGAAGCTGCCTGCTCTTATTACACCAAAAACGAATATAAATCCACATATTCCAAGCACCAAAAATGTAAGGATTTTACTTAACTGAGATAGTTTTACTTGGAGAGGAGTTTTTTCTTCTTTTGCATCGTTAAGAGCCTTTGCAATTCTACCCATCTCAGTATTCATGCCTGTACCGGTAACAACCGCAACACCTCGACCGTAAACAATCGAACTGCCCATATAAACCATATTCTTACGGTCACCGAGCGTAATTTCATCTTCAGAAGAGGTTAATGTCACGGAAGTTTTTGTAACGGGCAGAGATTCACCTGTTAAAGCAGCTTCTTCAGCTTTAAGAGAAGCAACCTCAATTAATCTTGCGTCGGCAGGGATAGAATCGCCTGCCTCGAGAAGGATTATATCACCGACAACAAGCTCTTCACTCTTGACAATCTTAACTTCACCGTCACGTAAAACTCGGCTTGTAGCCTTGGTCATCTCACGCAGAGCTTCGATAGCTTTCTCTGCTTTGCTCTCCTGAACAACACCAAGTATAGAATTCAATATAACTACAAAAAGTATAATGAACACATCGGCAAAGGAATGACCTTCGTAATAGGATGTAATACCCGAAATTAATGCAGCAACAAGCAGAATAATTATCATCGGGTCTGCAAGTTGTTTTAGAAATCGGCTGAATAACGAAACCTTTGGCGGATCGGCAAGCCTGTTTGCACCGTTTTGCTGCAAGCGTGCTTCAGCTTCTTGATTTGTTAAACCCTTTGCGGTTGTTTTAAGGTCATCTAAAACTTTGTTTTTATCAGATAAATAAAATTTCATTGTTAAAACAATACCTCCTAAAAATAATAAAAAAGACCCTTACAGCGTAATCACTGTAAAAGTCTTGCTAGATACATAAAATGTACCGGATTGACCAAGTAAAAAACACCAAAAGGTTTTTTTTACTGATCAATCCTGAGAATAAATGCAACGCAAATATTCGTTAGCTACTCCCTTTCACATGAAAATATTACCATATATATGCATTATTGTCAATATAATAATCTAAAGTTGACATACGCTTAGATTTATTATATAATATTCTAATTAAAATATTCCAATATAGGATGGTAGTTTGAATACGATTATTCAAACTTTAGAAAGGCATGATTAAAAATATGGACTACATTGCTTTGGCAGAGTTGCTTTTTCCGAACGTAAATAAGACAACCGAATACTACGAGGATATGTACCCCGAACGTGTTTTACCCGAGGGAGCTAAGGTTACTCGTTTTGCACCAAGCCCAACAGGGTTTGTACATTTTGGCGGTCTTTTTCCTGTTTTGGTTGATGTACAACTTGCACGTCAGAGCGGCGGTGTCTGCTACCTTAGAATTGAGGACACAGACTCAAAAAGAGAAGTTAAAGGCGCAGAGCTTGATATTATAAACGCTTTTAAAGCATTCGGTATTTCTTTTGATGAGAGCATTGTAAAGAGCGGAGCATACGGTCCGTACAGACAAAGTGAACGTAAGGAAATTTATCACACCTTTGCAAAAAAACTTGTTGCCGAGGGTAAGGCTTACCCTTGCTTTTGCAGTCAAAAAGAAATGGAAGATATGCGAAAGCTCCAGAAATCACAAAAAGAAACAACCGGTTATTACGGGAAGTATACAAAGTGCAGAGATTTAACACTTGAACAAGTTAAAAATAAACTTGATTCAGGTATGTCTTATGTTCTTCGTTTAAAGTCTTTCGGAAACAGTAACAATAAAATAAAATTTACCGACCTTATTAAGGGTACAATAGAAATAACCGAAAATGACATCGACCATATATTGTTGAAAAGTGACGGAATGCCTGATTATCATCTTGCTCATGCGGTTGATGATCATCTGATGCGTACAACACATGTTGTAAGAGGCGAGGAGTGGCTTCCAAGCTTACCTTATCATATTCAGCTTTTTGCAGCGTTTGGTTTCAAGCTGCCAAAATATATGCACATCGCCCAGCTTATGAGACTAGACGGAACATCAAAGAAAAAGCTCTCAAAGCGTGATAAGGGTGCAGGGCTGACCTCCTATATTTCGGATGGTTATGCACCCAAGGCGGTTATTGAATATGTCCTTACTCTTCTTAACTCAAACTTTGAGGACTGGCGAAGAGCAAATCCGGACGCTGATGTAAGAGAATTTCCCTTCTCAATAAAAAAAATGAGTGCTTCTGGCGCACTCTTTGACCTTATAAAGTTAAACGATGTGAGCAAAAATGTACTGTCACGTATGACAACCGAACAAATTTATGACCGTCTTACCGAGTGGGCAAAAGTCTATGACAAGAAGTTTTACGGTGTCTTGACACGACAACCTGATTTTACACTCGCAATTCTTTCAATCGGCAGGGGCGGACCAAAGGCTCGTAAAGATTTTGGACGCTGGGATGAGGTTAAGCCATTTATAGGCTTCTTCTTTAAGGAATACTTCAAGGTAACAGATCAACCCGAAGGTGATTTCAAAAAAGATGACATTAAAAACGCGATAACCGAATACCTAAGCATCTATAATCCCGAGGACGACAAGGAAACATGGTTTGAAAAAATAAAGGTTGTTGCTGAGAAAACAGGTTTTTGTCCCAGCACAAAAGATTACAAACAGAATCCTGAAGGCTGGAAGGGTCATGTTGGCGACACAAGCATGTTCATCCGCCTTGCGATTACTGGCAGATTGAATTCACCTGATTTATTCACTGTAATGCAGATTCTCGGCGGTGATGAGTGTAAGAAGAGATTAAAGAACTACCTAAAGAACATTTAAAGGAGTTAAATTGCTGTATGGATGATAATAAAAATATAAAAAACTTTCTGTACGAAATAATCGAGTCTGATCTGGAGAGCGGAAAAGTTAAGGAGATTCAAACTCGTTTTCCTCCCGAGCCTAACGGCTATCTGCATATCGGCTCTGCAAAAGCTATATATATCAACTATAATGCTGCTAAAAAATTCGGAGGTAAGTTTAACCTTCGTTATGACGATACAAACCCTGCAAAAGAAGATGAAGAATATGTAAAGTCAATATACGAGGATATTACATGGCTTATCGGCGAAAAGCCGGATGCAGTTCTTTACGGCAGTGATTATTTTGACAAATGCTATGAATATGCTGTAAAACTAATAAAAGACGGAAAAGCCTATGTATGTAACCTTTCCGCCGATGAAATGCGTGAATACAGAGGAACGTTAACTGAATCGGGTAAAGAAAGTCCATACCGCAACAGAAGTATCGAGGAAAATCTCACTCTTTTTGAAAAAATGAAAAGTGGCGAGCTGCCTGACGGGTACTGTACGCTCCGTGCTAAAATCGATATGTCGTCTTCCAATATGAATTTGCGTGACCCTGCAATTTACAGGATTCTGCATACTGACCATCACAGGCAGGGCAGTAAGTGGTGTATATATCCACTCTATGATTACGCACACCCGATACAGGATGCTCTTGAGGGAATTTCCCACTCAATGTGTTCAATAGAATTCGAGAATCATCGTCCTCTTTATGACTGGGTTGTAGACAACATAGACTTCGAAAAAAAACCACACCAGTATGAGTTTGCAAAACTTAACATTAGCTATACTTTAATGAGCAAGCGTTATCTTCGCCGCCTTGTCGAAACAAAGGTTGTTGACGGTTGGGATGACCCCAGAATGCCGACACTTTGTGCTTTACGCCGCAGAGGTTATACTCCGAGTGCGATTTTTGATTTTGTCGAGAGGGCAGGTGTGGCAAAGAATTATTCGTTAGTTGATATAGCTCTACTTGAACATTGCATCAGGGAGGAGCTTAACAACTCTGCTCAGAGAAGAATAGCGGTGCTTGACCCGATTAAGGTTATAATCGAGAATTACCCCGAAAATGAAACCGAATACTTTGAGATAAGCAATAATCCTAACGATGAAAACACAGGAAAACGTAAAGTTGCTTTTACAAAAGAGATTTGTATCGATGCCGAAGATTTTTCGCTTGAACCGCCGCCTAAGTTTTTCCGCTTAAAGCCAGATGGCGAAGTGAGACTTATGGGTGCATATATAATTAAATGCAAGAACATTGTCTTAAACGATGACGGAAGTGTAAAAGAAATTATCTGTACTGCTGACATCGAAAGCAGTAACAAAAATCCGATAGACGGCAGAAAGATAAAAGGTACTATTCATTGGGTTTCAACAACCGAGTGTATTGATGCGGATATTTATATATACGACAAGTTGTTCAGCATTGAGAACACCGGAGCCATTGCAGAGGGTGAGAGCTATGATGATTATCTCAAAAAGGATTCGGTAAAAATAAAGAAAAACTGCAAGCTTGAAAAATCACTTGCCGATGCAAAACCGGGTGAGCGTTTCCAATTTGTCCGCACAGGCTATTTCTGCAAGGATATCAAGAATGCTAACTCATTTAATCAAATTGTAGAGTTAAAAGATTCAAAACCATTTTAAGAATACTACTTCTCATAGGAAACAATAAGAAAAATTCTTCGAAAAAGTTCATAGATCAAAGACTTTTCTTCGAATTTATCACTGTTTCTAGTTCGAATTAGTATAATAAGAAAGCCTTGAGAAAAATTCTCAAGGCTAATTTTCTGATTTTGTAAGTCTTTTTATTATCCTAAGAATGATCGCAGTAATAATTAAAAATCCACCGCAAAAAATTACTGTCAAAACAAGGTGTGTAAACAATTCTAAATTAATAAAATCGTCCCAACTGATTGTAAACTTGGCATTTTCGATTGTTTTAATTCTGTCTTTCTGGTAGATAAACAACCCAGCCAGATTAAATATAGTCCATGCTGACATTATATATTTTGATGCAGGTAGATATGCACAGTAAACATAGAGTGCGGTATAGATTAATGAAAAAATCACAACACGTAGCCATCCGACCTTATCACTCTGAATCGACATAAATATATGCATTCCGCAAGTCAATGCAGAAAGTACCACAGATACAATCAAATTGGATTTTGTTAATTTCATACGGATTGCTTCACCTCGCTTTTATTGTCTTACAGTTAAGAATTCCTTAATTTTTTCATAAGCTTCTTCGGGTGATTCTATAGTTAAGCATAGTTTTTCAAGCGGACAGTGGTCGTCACCTCTGCGATTTTTTATAAAGGGAACAAGAGTGCCGTAAGTACAAGGAATTTTTGCTTTTTCAAGTACAGAAACAGCTTTTTCGCTTAATATCTCACCATAAACTTCAGCAACACCGCCATTAATAAATAGAAATGCTGCAGCACCACCGATAACTTTATCCGCCGCTACCGAATTATTTAGCGTATTATTACCGTTTTCCAACAACTCTAAAACCGGTTTAACACCATTCTTATCTGAGGTATAAACTTCGTTATCTTTTATCACAACAAGTGATAAATTATTTTGTTTAAGCAGTTCCTTCGCTCTTTCTGTTTCCTTTTTCAAGTGCAAACCTCCTCAAAGCATAGACGATGGGGGGTATAATTACAAGCTGTATAGCAACACCCGGCAGGCCTTTTAAAAACGAAGTCCATACCGCAAGAGGTGCTGCCTTTTCCATATCAAAAATATATAAAGCTATTGCTAATGAACCGGCATAAACCGCTCTGCTCAATATCATTCCAGATATCAGGACAGGATAAAGCAATTTTGTTTTCGTGGATAAATATCCGCTTACAAGTCCATATATACATAATTCGATTATCATAAACGGAAGGATTGCTACTGGTGGCATACCTATTATAATAAAAGACAAAGCAGGTGAAAGGACACCTATTATAGCTCCATATAAAGGTCCGAGTAACAATCCTCCGATTAACACAGGAATGTGCATGGGTAAAAATATTGTTCCAGCAGCAGGACCACCGAAGTGGAACAGTTGCGGAATCAGAACACCTGAAGCTAACAACAGTGCGGTATAGACTAATTTCTGTAGGTTTATTTTCATTACTAATCTTCCTTCCGGACTCTGCAATACTGGTATATTTAAGATTTATTTTTTACTTTTTTTAAATAGTTCGGCTGCTAGCTTCATCTGCTTTGGTATTCCGATCGTTTGCGGACAATGTTTTGTGCAAACACCACATTCGGTGCATTTATCAGGATGTTTTTCCGGTGCAAGATTTTCCACATTATCTTGTAAAGCATAAGAATCTTTTGTTAGTGAATAATCGTTATAAATTTTAAAAACAAGAGGAATATCTACTCCTGACGGACATTCCATGCAATAACGGCAGGCGGTGCAGGGAATAGTCTGTGTCTTCTTGTAGGTTTCAAGAGCGTCCTGCAATACATCATTTTCTTCTACTGACAATGGAGAAAAAGGTGAAAAACTGCTTATATTGTCTTCAACTTGTGTAAAATCACTCATTCCACTAAGAACGGTCAACACATTAGGGAAGGAAGCTGCATATCTGATCGCCCAGGAAGCAATGCTTCGGTCGGGTGAATATCCTTTTAAAATATCGTTTGCTTCTGTGCTGAGAGAAGCTAATGCCCCACCTCTGACAGGCTCCATAACGATACATTGAATGCCTTTTGCATTGACAAGCTCATATAGTTTCTTTGAGTCCTGAAGAGTCCAGTCAAGATAATTAAGCTGTATCTGCACGAAATCCCAATCGAAAGTATTGAGCATCAATTCCATAACATCGGGTGTGTCGTGGAAGGAAAAACCTAGGTGCTTTATTTTTCCTTGCTTTTGGTATTCTTTGAATTTATCATAGATTCCAAGATTGACAATCTTGTCATATTTATCTTTTGAAATAGCATGCATTAGATAATAATCAAAATATTCTACATCGCACTTTTTGAGCTGCTCTTCGAATATTTGGGCAGCTTTTTCAAGTGTTTTTACCCCCCATAAAGGCAGTTTATCCGCAAGGTAAAAGCTATCTCTTGGATACTTTTTAAGAGCTTGACCGATAAAAAGTTCACTTTCTCCCTCATGGTATATGTATGCGGTGTCGAAATAATTTACACCTTTAGAAATCGCATAATCTATAAGCTCTGTTGCAGATTTATCATCAATCTTGGATGAATTGCTGCTTATAACTGGGAAACGCATACAACCGAAGCCTAATAATGATACTTTTTCTTCGCTTTTTCCATAACACCTATATTCCATTTGATCAAACCCTTTCTTAATTAAAAACGGGATATCGACAAAAAACCGCAGTTCTTTGAAGATAATCCCGTAATTTTTACCTATTAACCGTTAACTAATTTATTGATCTCATCAGCGAAGTTTTCTTCCTTCTTTTCAAGGCCCTCGCCTCTCTCGTACTTAACAAAGGAAGCAATTTTTATTGTGCCACCAAGTTCTTTTGCGGTGTTTTCTGTATACTTGGAAACCTTGATATCATCTTCCTTAACATACTGTTGCTCGAGTAAGCAGTTGCTGTCGAAGTACTTGCTGATTCTTCCTTCGACCATCTTTGCCTTGACTGCTTCGGGCTTGCCCTTAAGCTTGTCGTCGTTCTCGATCTGGCTCAGAAGAATTTGTTTTTCGCCTTCAATAACACTAGCAGGAACATCGCTTGTAGCGGTGTAAAGAGGATTCATTGCCGCTGCCTGCATACAGATGTTCTTTGCAAATTCTGCAAAACCTTCTGTTTTCTCAACACCGTTTGATGTTTCGAATTTTGCTATAACTGCTGCTGAACCGCCGCCGTGAACGTAAGTGCCTGTTACACCCTCAACTATCTCAAAACGGCGGATTGACATATTCTCGCCGATTGTAAAAATTTTATCCTTAAGAGTTGCTTCAACTGTCATATCGCTTCCTTTAAAGGTGAGTGCAAGAAGTTCCTCAACATTCTTAGGCTTGTTTGCAAGAATTGTTTCAAGAATTCCTTTTACAAATTCCTTGAAGCTTGCGTTCTTCGCAACGAAATCTGTCTCGGCATTAACCTCAATTATTACTGTGGTGTCGCCTTCTTTTATTATATCAACAATACCTTCGGATGCAATTCTGCCGGCTTTCTTCGCTGCTACAGAAAGTCCTTTTTCGCGAAGAACCTTTACAGCTTCATCAAAATCTCCGTTAGCTTCAACAAGTGCCTTTTTGCACTCCATCATACCAACACCGGTTTTTGCTCTTAAATCCATTACTGCCTTTGCAGATATCTCAGCCATTATATTACCTCCTTGTCATAACCCTCGGAATTATCTTTATCTGCAGTTTCGCTCGAATCAGTAAACTGTTCGCCCTGTCTGCCTTCTAATACAGCATCGGAAACAACAGAAGCAATAAGCTTTATAGCACGAATAGCATCGTCGTTACCGGGGATAACATAATCGATCTCATCAGGATCGCAGTTTGTATCAACTATAGCAACAACAGGAATTCCAAGCTTTCTAGCTTCGTCAACAGCATTCTTTTCCTTCTTGGGGTCAACAACGAACATTGCTGCGGGAAGTCCCTTCATATCCTTGATACCGCCAAGATTGCGTTCAAGGTCTGCCATCTCTTTTTGAAGAGCAGCAACTTCCTTCTTTGGAAGGAGATCAAAGGTTCCGTCCTCAGCCATTTTATTGAGGTTGTGAAGTTTTTGAATAGACTTTTTGATTGTTTTGAAGTTGGTAAGCATACCGCCGAGCCAACGAACGTTTACATAGTACATCTCTGCTCTCAAAGCTTCTTCTTTGATAGCTTCCTGTGCCTGCTTCTTTGTTCCGACGAAAAGAATGCTTCCGCCGTCAAGTACTGCATCACGGATGAACATGTAGGCATCTTCAACCTTTTTAACTGTCTTCTGAAGGTCGATAATGTAGATACCGTTTCTCTCTGTGAAGATAAATTCCGCCATTTTGGGGTTCCATCTTCTGGTCTGGTGTCCGAAATGAACGCCAGCTTCAAGTAATTGCTTCATAGAAATTACTGACATGGTTTATACTCCTTTTTCTCGGGTTGTACCCGCCACCGCTTAATAATTTACGTCAATTAATCAAAAAGTTATTATCAAACTCTTTGCACCCGAACCAACGCAGCACGGTGTGTGATTTTTTGCTTTATATTAATTCGAATTAGAATTATAAAAAGCCTACACATTATAACACAATAACTTTTCGTTTGCAATACCTATTTTACATGAATTACTTAATATAATATGCATAAAAATAGAAAAACACCTTATTTTAAAGGTGTTTTTCTATTTACCTGGCGTTTTTGAGGGAACGCCCAAGTTTATTAGGAAGGATTATTGCTTTAATTATTGAATGTTACACTGTCAACCTGTGTGAAGGTTTCAAGATCATAAGAGGTTATAAATTGATTCTCAGAGAAGATATAAACATAATCACCTATATAAAGTCCTCTTAAACCTTGATAATTATAATTGGTATTGTCATTAAATATACTACCTGAAAGAACAAACTTTCCGTTTTCGTATTTATAGAATACATAGCCGGTTTTTGCGGTGTATACAGGCTCGGTGCTTCCATAAGATTCCTCGGTTTTTTCATATTCATCAGGGTTTGTATATGAGGTTTCGGTGTTGTTATAGTTGTAATTGTAATATTCAACAGGGAAACCTATAAGATTCTTCTTGGCATCTACAAGTATTGCCTTGTGGTTATACATAGCAGCACTGTAATAATATTCTGTTCCGAGTTTAAGAGAAGATTGCTCTGTTACATTGGTCTTGTCGCTGATATCAAACATTGATAATTTTAAACCTTGGGACCAACCATTGGTCTCATCAGCGTCTTGACCAAAGCCAAACAGCAATCCATCACCGTAAGGATGCATATAGCTTGAGAAACCTGGTATTTTCAGTGCTGACAGCACCTTAGGAGAGGTTTTATCGGACAAATCGATTGTAAACAGAGGGTCTACCTGACGGAAGGTTACTACATAACCGATTTCACCGTCAAAGCGTACGGAATAAATTCTCTCGTTGGGAGCCAAGCCTGTTAAGGAACCAGTTACCTTCAAGTCTTCGTCAAGTATATATAAATTGTTGTAATAGCTTGACTGGCCATAATAATACGCATCGTTGCTGTTATAGTCCTTGTACGTGTAAAGCTCGTATTCGTACACTGTTGTTGCTATACGGAACGTATCGTTATATTCGTCCATTGAGAATTGATTGATAAGAGTGCCTTGGATGCTGCCATTTGCTGCATAAGCTACAACTGCGTTATCAATCGAGAAGCGATATATATCAGTTGCACCATCAATTACTTTTTCACCAGTAGCGGTTGCGGAATTCGCATAGTGTATATCGGTTTTATCAGGTTCGGTTGCATCAACACCATTATCAGTTGCATCGGTTGCGGTTGTACCATTATCATCACCTGCTTTTGCAGGTTCTGTTGCATTAGCACCGTCGGCTGTATCTGCTACGGCATCTTCTTCAATAGCAATTCCGAAATCTCTCATAGCATATATATTATTGTAGCGGTATGCTGCGATATAGATATTGCTGTCGCTTGAGTAAATCGTTCCCGAAAAGCCCAGCACTGCTGCGGTGGAAACGTGGTTATCCGGTTCTGTCACGTCTATACCTGTGATAACTGTATAAGCTGCATTTGTCATATCTTCAGCAACATAAATACATTCTGCGGGAATAAGGTATTCGGATGAGTAAGACGAGCAATAAGGAACATAAGACTCAGGTTTATTAATATCGGGGTTATACACATAGTGAGTTGTAACGATATAAAGATCGGAGCCTACCATTCTGGAGGAATTGTAATATCCGCTTTGATAGAGTTCGTTTTGGAACACTGGATTTGCTCTGTCTGAAATATCATATACTTCGACAGAAGTTAAATAATTGTAAGTGCCATAGTAGTAATAATCTTTAACAATATCACTGTTTTCTTCTACTTTCGGTTCTTCGTAGCTGTAACCGGATTTTATGAGAACAAGTGTATCGCCATACAGTAAAATCTCGGTTAAAACATAATGAGTGTCTTCTACGTCATTACGGATTTTTATTGTGGAAACTAGATCAAGCTGTCCGTTATTTGCTGAGAGAATATAAACTCTGCCTTTGTTGTCGGTATCAGTGACGTTTTCCTTTGCTGCATAATCATAGCAAGCATAATAATAATCGTTTGTCTTTCCACAGGCATAAATATATTTGCCGTCTGTTTTTATAATGTCTGCTTCCTGCACTCCGGCTACCTGATTGTTTGTATCAGAATAATCGGAAGAACCGCTGCTTTTATCATCACCAACAGCATCACCTTCCGTGGCAGGAGCTTCTGCCAAATCTTCTTCTAATCCATTTCTGTTGTTGTAAAATGAATTATTGGTTCCTGCTTCAGCACCAAGTTTTTCAAAAATATCGGTATAGCTTGTTACTGAATTTATCACTATTGGTTCACCGGAAACATCGGTGTTGTCGGTACCGGCGTTGTTGATATCGGGTACTATCGGAGAGGATTTAAGAAGAATCATACCGAAAGATCCGACTATCATTAAGAAACAGACTGCTAGCGCAACAAGCTGCTTTGTACCGAACATACTCGGCTTTTTAATCTCCACCGTCAACATTTTTTCTTTGGTTTTATTAAGAGCGTCATCGCTCGGTGTGATATTTTCCATATCACGTTTATACTTTTCCTTAAACATTTTCGTTCACCTCTAAAACAGATTTTAATTTTTTTCTTGCACGCATTAATATAGATTTTACATACGACTGACTTCTACCTAGTATCTCTGCAATTTTTCTAATGTCATAATCTTCATAATAATATAAATGAATAACAGTACGCATATCTTTAGGAAGCGCTAAAACCGCGTAATACACTTCACTTTTCTCAGCAAGCGTAACCGACAGCCTGTCATCAAGCATTGTCGTTCTGCGGAACCATGACGAGGTTAAAAGGCTGTTCGCGCAATTTATAGTTACGCGGAGAAACCAAGCCTTTTCGTGTTCCTCACTTTCGAAACATGGTTTGCTTCTTATGTACCTTAAAAATACATCCTGCATAACATCTTCGGCATCATGAGTATTATTTGTCCGTGAGTATGCTACCCTGAAAACCATGTCGGAGTATTTCCTAAGGATATGCTCAACCGAATCATTCGTACGCAACGATTGGCTGTCCATATATAATCCTCCCTTAGTTCATATCAGCAAAGTCATTTTAACGACTTTGTTATTTACCCCGCCCTCACAGAGTAAACAATAAAACACAAATAAATCTCGTTTCATTAATAAGACTGATTATCTATTGGTTTGGTTGCAAATAAAAAAATATATTTTAAGAAAAAATAAAGGAGCATTAAAATGCCCCTAAATTGATATGTTTTATAGAATAATACCCATCTCATTGCCATTCTCAAGCCATGATAAAATCATCTCGCAATTCATAAGGCAGCGAGGATGATGGAAGGGACCCTTCCACATAGAGCCTTTTTGTGTATGAGAAACCGTTCCGTCTCTGTGAAGATAACCATACCATTCGCCGTATTCCTTATCAGCAAAATGGCCGAAGGAATAAAAATGAACCTTTTCAAACCAATCCCAATATTTTTTATCCTTTGTAATTCCGTAAGCAAGGAGGGTAGCTATAAGCACTTCGTTGTGTACCCACCACAGCTTCATATCCCATTCAAGCTGTTCACAGGGTCTGCCCTGTACATCGGTAAAGTAAATGAAGCCGCCAAATTGCTTATCCCAGCCCAGTTCAAGCGACCAGTCGAGAATATTCAGTGCTTTTTTCAGCAGGTCGTCGTTCTTTGTATAAATAGCTTGATTCATCAAGAACCAGCTGTTTTCAATAGAATGACCGGGGTTGATTGTTCTTCCTGCAGGGGTGTCAATGAATTCACCTTTTGGACCGACACACTCGAGAACACACTTTAATTCGGGTTTGTAGTGATAGTTTATAATTGCATCAACCATCTCGTTTGCAACTGATGTATAATATTCCGCTTTTTCAGGATCACAACGGCGTAAAAGTTGGGAAGCGCTGACTAGCACCATTGGAACAGCCGAAGCACGGTCGCTTCGTGTTTCTGAATATCCCTTGGGTGTTATTTTATAAGGATCGGACTCTGGATTGCGGAAAAGTCGCAGCATAAGCTCAAAGCAATCCTCGGCTTTTTTGAGAGCCTCTTTGTCGCCTGTTGCAATTGCATACTCGGCCATAGAAACAACATAAAAGCTCTCGGAATACATATAACGGCGTTTACGGAGCGGTTTGCCCTCTTTTGTAACAGTGAAGAACATTCTTCCGTCTGTATCAATACAATATTTATTTAAAAATTGGGTACCCAGTTCGGCAGCATCAAGCCATTCCTGCTTTTTTCCATAACGGTTACAAAGTGCAGAAAAGGTCCAAAGGCATCTTCCCTGAAACCAAACCGATTTATCGTTGTTATAACTTTTTCCCTCACGGTCAACACTGGTTATATAACCTCCGTTTTCCTTATCAAGTAAATCGCTTTTCATCCAGAACGGTATACAATCATCCATAAGCTGATTATGATAAAATTGTCTGTAAGAAGCAAAATTTTGTTTATCCATTAAAATAGTACACTTCCTTTTTCTATTGTTTAACTGATTTTACTTATTCTAGTTCAAATTGTCAATACTAATAAACGATTTGACAATTTATCTCATAAATGATACAATGCAAATATATATTTATACATATTATTTTTTAAAAAAATGGGTTAGGAATGATAATAGATATGAAACGACAAATAAAGAAAACATCAATTTTTATATTTTTAATATTTTTAACAGTGGCGCTTTCTTCCTGCTCTATACTAAAAAAATTCGCACCAAAAGGTGAGGAAGAAGAGGAAAAACCTGCAGGTTATGTTGAAACAAAGGAAAACGAGCTGTTTATATACGATGTATTTAGGGATCACATTACAATAACAGGATATCTTGCCGAGGATACTGTAGTTAATGTTCCTGAAACCATTGACGAAAAAACTGTGACCACAATCGGCTCATATGCTTTTTATGACAACAATATTCCTACAAGTATAGAATTGCCGAGTACAATTACAACTATAGAAGCTAACGGATTTTATTTCTGCAACCAATTAACAGAGATTGTGCTCCCCGATTCTGTTACTTTTATCGGAGAACGTGCTTTTGCATGGTGTCACGCACTTACAAAGATTACACTTCCAACAGGTATAACAGAAATTGCCGATTATACTTTTAACGACTGTCCTTTATTAAACAATATAGTAATTCCAAGCAATGTTACAAAAATAGGTTTGCGTGCATTTTCATATTGTACCTCAATGACAAGAATTGAACTGCCGTCCTCGGTTACTTCGGTAAAAGAAAACTCATTTTTGGGTTGTACATCGCTACAATATGCAATAATTCCTGCAAGCGTAACAGATCTTGCCCCCGGTGTTTTCAAGAACTGCACCGCCCTTACTGTTGTTACTCCGGAAGGCTCTGCCGCATTCCAATATTGTATTGATAACCAGATTATATCCACTATCGAAAGACCGGCTGATGAGGTCAGCGAGGATGAAAGCGGAGATGTTAGTGGGACTGTGTCGGAGTAAAAAATATAAAATCTATAAAATGATACCGCCCGAAGCATGTTGAATCTTCGGGCGTCTTTATTATTTATAATTATGATTATTTTTTATAATTATAAATTCTATCAATTGTGTCACAGCATCTTGATATTATTTCTTTAGTATTATCTTCACTTGTATCATAATTACAAAAAAAATTAACGTTAATGTCATCTTTTGTTACTTCCAAAGTCATGGCAGGCTTAGTAGAATATGATTTATCTTTATATTTATCTTTCGTGTATTTACAAATGTTCAATATTGTGTTTTTAATTACATCATAAGCTCCTGTTTCTAATGCAAAGTTAAGCATTTCTAAACTTATTAATAAAGTTAAATGTGGTGAACAAAAGTCACCGCCCATTGCAGGTAGTTCTTCTAAAATATTATTACCATCGTCAAGTTTATGCATTGCTTTTTTACTTATTATATTATGTTCTTGTTGAATATAAATTTTGTTTTCATAGATGTCATTTATTTTTTTCAATTTATTGTTCTCCTCTATATAATTTTATTTATATAATATATCGAAAATGATAAAAAATCAATATAAATTAAATATTTATAATATATAAATTTGCATACAAATTAGTATTTAACACTTTAAATATTGACAATTTCTCTTATAAGAGTATAATAAAGTGATGTAGAATTTTTTATAATTTAAAGTTATTTAAAGGGGAAAACATATATGGAGCCGTTGTCGTTGAATGTATTACGTAAAAAATATCTTGATTTTTTTGTGAGCAAGGGGCATTTATGCCTTAATTCGTTTCCGCTTGTGCCGCAGGACGATAACTCACTTTTATTGATAAATGCTGGTATGGCGCCACTAAAACGTTATTTTACAGGCGAACAGGTTCCGCCGAGAAAGAGGGTTACCACCTGCCAAAAGTGCGTGCGTACACTTGATATCGACAATGTAGGAAAGACAGCACGCCACGGTACTTTTTTTGAGATGCTCGGCAACTTTTCCTTTGGTGATTATTTTAAAGAAGAAGCAATTCCGTGGGCATGGGAATTTTTGACCAAGGTGCTTGAAATACCAGAGAATTTGCTTTATCCCAGCGTTTTCTTCGAGGATGACGAGGCTTTTTACATCTGGGTAAAAACCGGTGTACCTGCAGAGAGAATAACCAGACTTGGCAGAGAGGATAACTTCTGGGAGATTGAAGGTTTTCCGTGTGGTCCCTGCTCGGAGATTTACTTTGACAGAGGCGAGAAGTACGGCTGCGGAAAACCCGACTGTAAAGTCGGCTGTAGTTGCGACCGTTATATAGAAATATGGAATATAGTATTCACACAGTTTGACAGCGACGGAAGCGGAAATTATACCCGTCTTGCAAACCCCAATATCGATACTGGTATGGGATTGGAAAGACTTGCTTGTGTTATGCAGGGGGTAAATAACCTTTTTGAAGTTGATACAATTAAAAATATAATGCTTAAGGTCTGCGATATCGCAGGTGTTGATTATACAGGTAGCGAAAAGAAAAATGACGTTTCTCTGCGTGTTATTACCGACCATATCCGTACGGCAACCTTTTTGATCAGCGACGGTGTTATTCCGTCCAACGAGGGCAGAGGATATATTCTTCGTCGTGTTTTAAGACGTGCGGCAAGACACGGTAAGCTGCTTGGAATAGAACGTCCTTTCCTTTCTGAGCTTTGCGATACAGTTATTACCGAAAGTAAGACCGCTTATCCCGAATTGACAGATAAGCAGGAATATATCAAAAAAACAATTTCCATAGAGGAAGACCGTTTCCGTCAGACTATAGACGCTGGACTTAATATACTCGACAGAATGATTTCGGAATGTGGCGGCACTTTGTCAGATGAGGATATTTTCAAGCTATATGATACTTTTGGTTTTCCGATTGACCTTACAAGGGAGATAACCTCCGAGAGGGGAATTGCAATAGACGAAGATGGTTTTACCGCTCTGATGAAGCAGCAGAAGCAGCGTGCAAGAAATGCTAGAGCACATCAAAGTGACATGAACTTGAGCGGTGATGAGCTTGCTTTTATAGACAAGAGTGTTCCTACTGTATTCACAGGTTATACCGAAACAGAGAACGATTGTGAAATTATCACTATTATAAAGGGTGGAGAACCTGCAAGCGAGCTTACAGGCGGAAAAGCTGTGTTTTTACTGGACAAAACACCTTTTTATGCAGAAAGCGGCGGACAGGTTGCCGATACGGGTGAGATTGTTACCGCAACAGGTGTTTTTGTTGTTGAAGATACTAAAAAGACACACGAAGGGCAGTTTCTTCACTTTGGACATATAGATTCTGGCAGAGTTTCACTTGGAAAAGCGACTGCAAAAATAAATATAGAACGTCGTGGTGATATTATGCGTAATCACTCCAGCGTACACCTTTTACAGTCAGCACTCCGTATGGTTCTGGGCAATCATGTTGAACAAGCAGGCTCATATGTGGACGATAAACGTGCAAGGTTTGACTTTACTCATTTTACTTCAATGACAAGCGAAGAGATTAACGAAGTTGAGCGACTTGTAAACGAAGAAATCCTTGCGGGCGACGATATTAATATCAGAGAAATGCCGATTGCAGAAGCTAAAGCAGAGGGTGCAATGGCACTCTTTGGAGAAAAATACGGTGACACCGTAAGAGTTGTAAAGATGGGCAGCTTTTCGACCGAGCTTTGCGGCGGAACGCATCTTTCCAACACCGCAAGAGTTGGTTTGTTTAAAATAGTTACTGAGACTTCGGTTGCCGCAGGAGTACGTAGAATTGAAGCTATTACAGGCAGATACACACTTGAATTCCTTAATAACCGAGAGCAGATGCTTCAGACGGTAAAATCAGCTTTAAAAGCTAATAATATAAACGATATTACGGAAAAAGCAGTTGGTTTACAAGAAGAAGTAAAGCAGGTTAAAAAAGAACTTGAGAACGCTAATCTTACCTTAGCACTTGTAAAAATTAACGAAGCTTACAGCAGTGCAAAGAATATTGGTGGTGTAAAACTTGTTACAAGCCGTTTTGAAGATATTCCGTCGGATGCGTTGCGAATAGCTGCGGACAGATTTATTGATAAGTATAAAAATTTGGTCTGTGTATTTGCAACCGTTATTGAGGGAAAAGTCTTGTTTGTTGCAGGATGTGGAAAAGAAGCGGTTGCTCTTGGTGCACACGCCGGTAACCTTCTTAAAGCGATTTCTCCGATAGTTGGCGGTGGCGGTGGTGGAAGACCAGACAGCGCAACGAGTGGCGGTAAGGATGCTTCCAGGCTTAATGAGGCTCTTGAAGCTACGGCTGATTTTCTTAAAAAGCAGATAAATAAATAGGAGATATGAATTATGGATTGTATCTTTTGTAAAATAATAAACCGAGAAATTCCGTCAAAAAAGGTCTATGAGGATGAGGATGTGTATGCCTTTTACGACATAAAACCGCACGCACCCGTTCATGTGCTTGTTATTCCGAAACAGCATATTGACTCAATAAATGCGGTTGATGAAAGTAATATTGAGATTGTGAGCAAGGTATTACTTACTATTCCGAAAATTGCTGATTCGTTAGGACTTAAGGACGGTTACAGAGTTATAAGCAACTGTGGTGAGGACGGCGGTCAAACTGTTTTGCACCTCCATTTCCATATTCTTGGCGGTAAAAAACTGCACATTCATTTAAGCTAAGGAGTTTAGTCTGAAAGAAATTCTTTCAGACACGGTTTTGTGCTTTTGACTTTAAAGGAAAGTCAATCCTGCTTCGCAGGAACAGTACAATTCCCGCTATCGGCGTATCCGCCGAGGAAAGGTATGGCTATAAAATATAATGTCATTTTCAATGAATATAAATCCTGTTGAATATAAGGAATACCCTCTCGAAGTGGCAGGAGTAAAGAGAAATCTTCCAATATGTAAGGTGAACGACAACCTTTACATAGCTGCTTTTGTAATTTTTGGCGATGTAGAGTTGACAAAAGCGTGTGCAACCGAGCTTGTAAAGATGCTGCCAGAGCATGATGTTCTTATAACCGCAGAGGCAAAAGGAATACCGCTTATATACGAGATGGCACGTCAAATCAATGCAAAAAGGTATTTGATAGCGAGAAAATCACCAAAACTGTATATGAAAAACCCTAGTGCTGTTGAGGTACAGTCGATAACGACCTCAAAAATACAAACCCTTTATATAGACAAGGATGACGCTGACTATATGCGAGAAAAACGCGTTGTTATAGTGGATGATGTCATAAGCACAGGCGAATCGGCGATGGCTGTCGAAAAACTTGTTACCGAGTCGGGCGGTGTCGTTGCAGGAAGAATGGCTATTCTTGCAGAGGGTGACGCAAGTGACCGCAAGGATATAATATATTTAGAGAAGCTGCCATTGTTTTTTACCAACGGAACTATTCCCACAAAAAGCTGAAAGGTATATTTATAATTTTAATAATCGGGCAGGTGTTACCGTTGCTTAAAAATCGAATTTTAGCAGGATGGATAATAGCTTTTACTATCGGTGTCGGCATCGGTTTATATTTTAACGGTTATATAAGAATAGCTTTATTTGCTACAATAGGTGTGCTATGCGGTGTAATGATTGCGGCACACCGTTTTTATACTTATGACCTTAAAAAGGTTGCCACTATTTGCATGATAACTATTCTCGGAATGGCATATTCGGCAATTTACACTGTCTTTGTTTTCTCGGGTAGTGGTGAATATGTGGACAAAGAAGATACGCTAACCGCAAAAGTAACCGATATCGGAATTTATGCCGAGGGTGGGTATTATGATATTTCTGTTAAAAAAAGCGATTTGGGCTTAGGTAAAGGTACGGGAGTCAGGCTTTATTACACAGAAGTTTTTAAGGAAACGAATACAGGAAGAACCATATCTATAAAAAGAGGGGATACACTTTCTTGTACGGTTAAATACAACAAGCACAATAGCAACAGGCTTTATTCAAAGAACATTTATGTAATCGCAGAGGGAAGTATTGACAGCGTTATAACAGGCAGTGGTTTCTTTTATAATCTGAGAGAAAAGTCGGAAGAGGTAACCGACAATCTGTTTAAGGATTATACAGATGAGGTCGGCGCAATCTCCAAAACGTTGATTGTCGGGGAAACGGCGGATATGGACTCTTATGTTTATGAACTGTTCAGAAACGGCGGAGTGTCGCATTTGCTTGTAATTTCAGGTTTGCATATTACGATTATCGTAATGAGTTTATATGGTTTGCTTGAATTTTTTACTGTTCGAAGGCAGTTAAGAAGTGTTATTTGTCTTTTTGTTTTAATTGCTTATGCTTTTTTTGTCGGATTTTCGCCTTCTGTATCAAGAGCTGTTATTATGACGGGTATTATGCTGTTATGTATGCTGGCGACAAGAAGGGCAGACAGTATAACCTCACTGTTCCTTGCACTTTTTATACTTTTACTGATAAATCCGTTTAACTTGTTTTCTATCGGTCTTGGTTTATCGTTTTTATCCTGTTTGGGAATATTGATATTATCACCATATATAATGCGTCCTGTAAACGGAAGGGCAATAAAAATAAAAAAGGTTTTAAGAATTTTATTAACCCCTTTAATCTATACTCTTGCCGCATCAATTTTCACCTTTCCGATATTGTTAGCCTTTTCAAATTCGGTGTCCTATATATCTCCTCTGATTAATCTATTTATTACACCGCTATATACATATCTTTTGATTATACTTATACCATGTATAACTCTTTTTGCGGTTATTGGGTCGGGTGAAGTTGTTCTTGCGTTCATCCCCGGGAAAATAATTACCTATTCATATCAGCTTCTGGATAGACTTTACGAATCGGACACAGGAAGTTTTTCTTCGTATATTCCATATATGATACTGCCACTTTTATTTGCGTTAGCTGCGATACTTGCATTATGTTTATTAAGGCGAAGAAAAATGTTTATAGCTTTAGGCATATTTTCACTCTGCTTTATGGCTTCAATAACCTTTTGCATAATAAATTTTAAAATTCAAAGTGATAAAAGTATAATTACTGTTTTAAACGACAGCTATACTTATAAATCACTTTTTATTGCTGACGAAAGTGAAAATATTTATTTTGAACTTGGCGGTAAAAGAAGTAATATTTCGACCGTTTATAAGCATGGTTATTGCCGACTTGATTATTATGTTATGAATGATGTTACGGGTACGGACATAGTAAAGCTTGAGAGTGCGCTTGCACAAATCAATATAAAAACAATCTATATCCCAGATAAAGGTCAAGATAAAATCGATTTATATAAAAAAATAAAATTATTGGCAAACAGACATAATTGTGATATAATTAAATTTGATACTACCTTGTTTGACAATATTGGAAATGCTACGGTTATTGTTAAGAATAAGCGGGATAATGCACTTTCGGCGAGTTTTATTGCGACAATAAGCAAATCAGGGCAAAGTATAAGGGTGTATGGTGGAAAACCTATCGATTCTATAACCGAATACGGTTACAGCTCGGTTGTTATAATTCTGGAGAGCTTTGACAGCACCGATTATAATATGAAAAGCGATTACCGTTGCATCAAGCTTTCTGATGAGAATAATACTAATGATAAAACATCCTATCTTTACGATAAATACCTGCAAATTTTACTGAAAAACAAGGCAATAGAGGTGGACTTGAATGAGCCTTGATATATTTAAGAAAAGACTAAAAGAAAATAATCCTTGCGGAACCTATCTTTTCTACGGAAAAGAAGAATATACCAAGGATTTTTATGCTCGTGAGCTTAGAAAAAAGATAACTTTATCCCCTCTACCCGAGTTTAATTATATAATTTTTGATGCTGCGGTATCAGATCCCTCTGAGCTGAGTGAAGCAGTATTTTCGCTGCCGTATATGTGGGAATATAAGCTAATTGAGGTTAAGAACCTTGATTTGGCTTCTCTTGATAGCGATACAGCCGAGGAATACAAAAGAGTTATTTCCGAACTTCCCGAGTATATCATACTTATGTTTCTTTTCAGAAGTGAGGAACTGGATGATGGTCTTGTAGAGGGAAATTTTTACGTAAAAAAACCAAAAAGCGAAAATACAAAATCCGATAGTATAGAAAACGATGATTCGGATAACGCCCAACCTGCTCAAAAAGGGAAAGGGAAAGGTATACGAATCTTTATAGATGCTATAAAAAAAGATGGCTTAACAATAAATTTCCCTAATGAAATAGGTGAAAAGCTGGAGAACTGGATTTTAAAGCATTTTTCGGCAAGAAAAACTGAATGTGACAGGTCTGCTATACAAACGCTGATTTCATTATGTGGAAACGACATGTACACTCTTCACAGCGAGATTGAAAAGCTTATTTGCAGTCCTGCACAGCGTCCAATTTCACAAGCTGCGGTGTTGCAATACTGTTGCCCTAACGAGAGTTATAAGGTTTATGAACTATCAGATGCTCTTAACAGTGGTGACATGAAAAAGGTTAAGCAGATTTATGATAACCTTATAGAGAACAAAACAGACCCTTCTTTGCTGCTTGGTTACCTCTCGAAATGTTATTCGGACATGCTTATTATAAAAGCTGCTGTTGAAGAAGGGAAAAGCCACAGCAAGATAGCTCAAATTATGAAGAAAAACGAGTGGTTGGTACGCAGAATAGCATCGGGCTTATCCCAAAAACCAAACGGTTATTTAGCTTATGCCTGCGAGGAAATTGACAGAGCAGACAGAAAACTTAAAAGATTCAGCGTAAGCCCATATCTGGTGCTTGAGATTTTATTATTCAGGATCGGTCTTTATGGAAGAAAATAAAATATATTTAAAATATCCTGTTTTGGTAGAGGGAAAATATGATAAAATAAGATTATCAAATATTATTTCTTCTACAATAATTTCTCTTGGCGGTTTTTCTGTTTTTAACGATAAAGAAAAGATGGAGCTAATAAGACGTTTTTCGGCACAAAAGAGTATTATTATTCTTACCGACAGCGATAAAGCAGGATTATTTATACGCAACAAGATAAAGGGTATGATATCCCCAGATAAGATTATAAATGTTTATACTCCGCAAATACAAGGCAAGGAAAAACGCAAGGATAAGCCATCAAAAGAGGGATATCTTGGCGTTGAGGGAGTTGATGACGAGTTATTACGTTCGCTTTTGATTCGATTTACCGATGACTCTAATAATGTGAAGGAAAACGGAGCAGAGGTCTCCAGTGCTGAGTTTTATACTGATGGTTTTTCCGGTAGCATTAATTCGGATAATATGCGTAAACTGCTGGCAAAAGAATTGTCGCTTCCGGAAAATATGACCTCAAAGGCACTTCTCGAAGCTATAAATATGCTTATTCCACGAAATGAATACGAACGAGCAAAAGAATCTATAAAGGCAGGTAAATAAAAATCAAATCAGTTGCATTTTATACATTGGGTTGTCGGGTAAACCAATATGAAACAACAGCTCTTGCCGAGCTTTTTATAAAAAACGGATACAAAGTGGTTGACTTTTCGGAGAAAAATGACCTTTATATAATTAACACCTGTGCGGTGACCGCCGAGAGCGAACGGAAGAGTGCTCAGATTATCCGACGGGCATTAAAAACAGGTGGATGTGTTGCTGTTGTCGGCTGTTATTCTCAGCTTGATAACACACTGGGTGGTATTGAAGGTGTATCTTTTGTAGGCGGTAGTAAGGACAAGACAGCGATTTTACATGCCGCAAACAGTCTTTTAAAGGACAATAAAATACACATTGTTGTCGACACCGATTTAAACGATTACGGCTACGAGCATATGGATATCGGAACCGAGCAAACAGATATTTTTTCAACCTGCAGAGCTTTTGTTAAAATACAAGACGGTTGCAACGGAAGATGCTCTTATTGCATCATTCCCAAAACGAGAGGTCGGGTCAGAAGCCGCCCTTTAGACGAAATTAAAGCGGAAGTCGAGCGGTTGTCTGCAAATGGATACAGAGAAATCGTTCTTACTGGAATTGAGACCTCCGCATACGACTTTGCACCTCTTTCCGAGCTTATCCGTAAGGTCGATAAAATAAAGGGGATAGATCGGCTTCGTTTCGGCTCTTTGTCCCCTAATAGTATAACAGACGATTTTCTTGCAGCAGCAAGGAATTCAGATTGTTTTATGCCGCACTTGCACCTATCGTTGCAATCGGGAAGTGACAGAATTCTAAAACTTATGCGTCGTCCATACAATAAAAATCAGATGTGCACAAAAATAGAAAAAGTGTACGGAACAATGCCCGACACACTTATTTCCACAGATATGATTGTAGGTTTTCCGACCGAGACCGAGGACGATTTTTTACAGACAATGCAAATTGTAGACGATTATAAGTTATCGCACGTTCATGCTTTTCCTTTTTCATCACGTCCAGGTACAGAAGCTGCCTTGATGGAAGGAAAAATAACAATAGGTGAAGTTAAAAAGCGGAATGAACGCTTGATAAAGCATTCCTCCGAGATAAAAAATCTCGTTTTAGAACGCAAAATAGGTACAAAAGCGAGAGTGTTGATAGAAGCATTTTCGCAAAATTTAGCTATCGGACATACCGAGGATTTTCTTGAAACTAAGTTTGTTCAAAACAATACGAAAAAAGTCGGAGATATTGCGGAAGTAGATTTGGTTTCACATGAGAACGGTGTTTTATTAGGGAAAGAATTGCCGACATAAGCATCACACTAATTTTACGTAGAATTGTCGGCTTTAGAAAAATGACATTTTCGCTGGTGTCAGCAAGATTTATGATATTATCTGAAAGGAAATTTTTATGACTTCAACATGGGGAATATCAGAGAATGTTTTGGATTTACTTGGCAGAGAGCCTACCGAACAGGAGGTAGTGCTTCTTGCCGATTATACAAATGAAGACGGAACTGCAAATAAATTAATGAAGCGAATTGGAAGAGTTTATATTGATCATCCGATAATAGCGAAAGCTTTCAGCGATTTTGCGGAAAAAAGTGGCAGCGAAATGGAAAACTTCAGACTTGTCGATTTGCTTTCTTTCAACGAAAGCGTAAATAAGGATGGTTTTGTATACGGCAATGTGGGCGATTATATTCTGTGTTTTTCAAAAATGCCTAAAGACAAAAAGTTGACAAAACATATTTACAATAATTCGGTCAACGGTATATACGAGCTTTTAGACCGCACAAACGGTGTAGCTATTGATCTCTCGCCTTTTCCTAATGAGAATATGAATACACTGGCAAACAGAAGATTTGTATTTGCTAACAGAAGAAAAGCAGCTGTATTAACACAAAAAGGAATCGATGCAGGTGTACTTGTAACGATAATTGGTGTTGTTACTAGCGAAAAGCGAATTAAATTAATACGTAACGGCGTTAACGAAATTGATATTGAAAAAAGTATACTTTTTCCACATGATAAAGGCGAAAGACTTGCTGTCAGTATAAGTAACAACGCGTTTAGAAATTATCAAAAAGGATACCTTTCGGTTTTTAGTTATAAATATTGCATATCAGCAATGCAGCACAATAAAGTAGTTCTAGGTACAAGCGGAGATATTTCTCAGATTTTGACCATGCTTTTGGGCATTTATGCTGGCTCAAAGGTGCTTTCAATGACTGCCGTAAAACTTGGTTTTACAAACGAGAAGGATATTAGTATATCTTCCGATGATTTAAAAATTAATTATGGTGACAAAATTTATCTTATCAAACCTTTCTGTAATAGCGAAAATATGCCATTGATGGATTCATATTCGCAGATTAACTCTTTTCTATATAATTCAAGTATGAGAAATTCATCTTTATCGGTTTACCCTGTTATTAATGATATAAAAACCGCAATTAAAATTATTGAGGGAAACAAATTCAATTTCGAACCTTCAAAAAACTACAGCATAAATGAACAAGCAGTTTGTTCTGTTTTAATAATAAGCCCAATGGAAGTAGAGGGAAAATTCATTGGAACGATCGGCCACATTCCTGTTGAAGAGCCTTCATTGGAAGATATTTATCAGATATAATTAATATAATAAATGTATAAATAAACAAGCGTATTGCATAATTTTGCAATACGCTGTTCATTTTGCTCTTTAGCTTTAATGTAATTTGAAGAGTTGATTAATTATTACTTCTGCAATTCAGAAAGTGTCTTTATGCAGTTGGTGCAAACTAATCTACCAAGATATTCGACAACTGTCTCGGTTTCTCCGCAAAATACGCATGAAGGGGAGTATTTTTTAATTACAATTGTGTTCCCGTCGACAAAAAATTCTACCGGGGATTTCTCTTCAAGCCCCATAGTTTTTCTCATTTCAACAGGAAGTGAAATTCTGCCGAATTCATCAACCCTTCTTACAATGCCGGTACTTTTCATGTGCTATCCCTCTTTTCGTCATATAATAACATGCATGGGAAAATATGTCAACACTTTTTTATGCAAAAAAAGGAATAATTTCACTAATTTTTTGTAAACAAAAATCGGGTGCATTTTTATCATTTATATCTTCTAATTTTGTTTCGCCTGTGAGTACAAGAATAGAAAGAATACCGTTATTTTTCCCCAATGCAATATCGGTATAAAGTCGATCGCCGACGATTGCGGTTTTGTTAAAAGGTATACCGCTAAGCTCTGAAATTAAATCTGCCGTCTCTTTATAAGGTTTTCCAAAGTACTTGGGAACCTTACCTGTTGAAGCGGTTATGAGTGCACAAATTGCACCGCTGTCCGGAATAAATCCGTTTTCGGTAGGACAATTGAAATCTGGATGTGTGGAGTAGAATATTGCACCATTTCTGATAAGGTCACAGGCAACCTCAAGCTTTTTATAGGTGAGAGTAGTGTCAAAGGATGAAACTACTATTTTTGCCTTCTCTGATATTTCAATACCATAGGTTGCAAAACTCTGTTCAAGAGCAGGTGTGCCCACAAGATAAACCGGTTCCCCGGGGTGATGCTTTTTCAAGTATCTTGCTGTAACATCACCCGAGGATAATATTTCACTTCGTTCGGCTGAAAAACCCATCTTGATGAGCTTGTCATAATAAATTTCTGTGTTTTTTGATGCGTTATTTGTAAAATATATGATCTTTTTGTTTGCTGCCTTAGCTTTTTTAATAAATTCGACAGCATCCGGGAAAACACGTTCCCCGAGGTAGATTGTGCCATCCATATCCAATACGAACAGCTCTGTATTTCTCAGTCTTTCTTCTTTGTTAATCAACATTAATTGTTACCTTTACCAATTCGCTCTGAGAATAATCATTATCTGCATAAACATAGAAGCAATCTTCACCACCGAAGCCTTTTGCGGGTATGTATGTAAAATTCCCGTTGCTACTGAAAGACAATGTTCCGTATTTTGGTGCATAAGCAAGTGACAGATAAGCATTCTCGCCCTCAAACTTTATTTTTTCATTTGTAATTTTCTTGCTGACCTCGCAGTCAAATTTCTGATCTGCGCTTACAATCGGTGTCGTATAGGTAAGAGTTCCTTTGATGAATTTGTAAGTGTCGTCACNNCACCATGTCCACCACTGATATAATACATATGAATGGTATCTTTCATATAACCGTAGTCAATACCACCCTTAAGGTATGCCTTATAATTCTTTCGGTAAATATTGCTAGACAATGCGGCGCTGTCTACCTCAAATTCGACACACATTCCGAGAGCTTTAGTTGAGAAGGCGTTTTCTTTAATAAAATTGCCATATGCTCTCCAGAAATAATTGGGCTGCATACATGCAACATCAAATCCAAGTACGTTCCACTCATAAAAACCGAAGGCCTGGTACCACGGAATCCAGATAAGCGGATAATCCATATCATGAACATAATTTACTGTATAATCTAACATATCAAGCTCGTGTGCGTCATCGTAGCTTATTTGCTCCTCAAGCCAGTAGAAGCCTGCAAGCTCAAGATTCTCGTAATTTCCTTCATTGAATCTTTTTAAGTTTTCATCTATCATCCATTTCAGGCATTTAATTCTGTCATTAAGTTTTGTAAAATCTTCATTTTTTCCGTTACCTTCGATATCTCCGAACACCTTTAGATTGCCTGCATCATCGTATTTTAAATTGGGACGAAAAATAGACAAGAACACCTTAACCTTGTAATCACTGTTGCCGAGCGCCTCGTTAGCCTGACCTACCGCAGTATTTAAAGCATCAATATTATAACCCTCGGTAAAGGTATTATCAATGTATTTTTGCCAACCTTCAGCAGTGGTATGATCGAATGCGGCAAAGGGAAGATACAAATAGGAATCGACCATATAATCAAGTATTTTACCTTCCGAATCCCTGTAAGCTACATATGAAAGACTTTCGTCAACAGTTATAAGTCCCTTGTTCAGCTCTTCGGTAGCCAAGTCGGTAAATTCTCTTGCGTTATACATTAAAAACACATCGTTTATACCCGATAACATGTCTGGTGATGCATATTTATTCGGATAAACCGCAACTGTTCCGTCTTCACTGCTGCTTGCAGAAATTGCTCCCAAAAGAGACTTTTTACCGATTATTTCTATTTCATCGCAATATAGATGGGTATGTACAGTCATTGTAATTGCAGCGAATCTTGCTTTATAAGAACTCTTTAAATTGCCCGTTATAGTACATTTTACATTATCCTTGTTTGAGATATCGGTTATTCTTTCAATATGATGCCAATCCTCGCCGTTTTCGGAAATAAATATGGTGATGGTAGAGGGAAGATTAACCGCAGATGCAGAATTATAGCAGAAAGAAAATTTATATCCAGAAACAGAGCTTGTTTTTGTCAGATCAAAAACTAATGTACGTTCAACACCTCTTGTCATGCGGAAATATTCATCATCACCGAACGTATTATCTGCAGCATATTTTCCGTTCGTCAACAGTCCGCTATCTTCAGAGCTGTTGTAATTTATGGCGATATATTCCTCCTCCAGTTGAACAGGAGCAAAAATATTCGGCTGTAAACCTAAAATCATATTCTGCTTTGTGTTATAACCTTCCTCCGACGAAGACCATAATTCTTCTGTTTCAATCTTTTCAGGCATCCTGCAATCAGGATAAAGTGTCTGAAGCTCAGTGTTTACAGCGGTACCCTCATATTTGAATGCAGCAACTTCACTGATAAACGACCAGCCGCCAACTCCCTTAAAGCTGTATTTTATATATTTAGCCTGTATACCCTCCTGAAGAGAAAGAGTATATGAATAATACTCGTTGTCTTTTGCTATATCTTTCAGTATCATACTGCCTATTAAGTAATAATTTTCACCGTCATCTGAGACATATACTGTACAGCCGGGTATTAAATTTACAGCCCATTCCTTTTTTAGTAAATGACTTGTTTCAAATTCACACATTCCGTCAATTTGGCTGCCAAGATTAACGATAACATCAAAACCGCTTCCCTGTACAAAGCCAACCCATACCGATGTGTTTGTTTTGCTTTCTATTAAAACACCGTCAGTAAGCATAGACCCACTATCCAACCACGCTTCGCTCTGACCAGATTCAATGGATGTTGTATAGCTTTTGCCATTGGTTACGGATAAACGCTCTCCGCTTCTGTCGACTTCTCCTATATAAATTTTGTCAATTGCAGCTTTAACGGTTGGATCGGCTATTTCACCTGTTTCACTAACAGTATCACTTGTATCAACCGAAACCTGACTGTCGTCGGAATTATCTTCCGGTTTACAGGAGGTCGCCATCGGAACAAGCAAACCTACGCAAAGAAGAAAAATAAGTAGTTTTTTTAAGTTTATCATTGTAGAATCTCCTTTATCATTTGCAATAATCAAAACCGAAATACAGTATATAACAATTATAATTATTTTGCAATAAAAAAGTGCATTTCTATTGAATTTTCTAATTAATTGGTGTAGTATTAATTAAACATAACTTATTTAAGAAATGAGTGTTTTATAAAAAATGAAAAAGAAGTTTTATATAAGTGTTGATCTGGAAGGTGTTGCTTGTGCTGTGGGTACATACGGACAGGGATTAGCGACGGGTACACCGAACTATTCTTTTGCTTGTCTGCAGGGAACAAGAGAAGCTAATGCGGCCGCAACGGCACTTTTTGACTGCGGAGCGGAGGAAGTTTATGTTTGGGATTGCCACGGAACGGGTATTAACCTCGATTATGATAAGTTAGATAAAAGGTGCAAAATAGTTTTAGGTGCAGGCAGCAGAAAACGTTTTCCTGATATAGACCAAAACTTCGGAGGTATAGTTTTCATAGGTTATCATGCTTATGACACACCCGATGCAACACTTGCACATGTTTATTCATCAGCTACATTTCAGTATCAAAAGATAAACGGATATGAAGTTGGTGAGCTGCAGATTGATGCTGCTATTGCCGGTAAATACGGTGTGCCGCCGATTTTTGTTTCAGGTGATGACATTTGTGTAGCACAGGCTAAGCAGAGCTTTGGCGGAATTGCTACGGTTGAAACAAAAAAAGCTATTGCCTGGAACAGCTGCATAAGCCTTCATCCGCAGAAGTGCTGTGAGGAGATTTATGATGGTGTAAAAAAAGCTGCATTGATTTCAGACACCTTAAAACCCTTTATTATAGTTGAACCGTTTGAATATGAAGTAAGATACAAGCGTATAGAATCAGCTCAAGGCTGTACATATAGAGATATTAATAATAAATTATTTCAAAGAACAGATGCATATACTAGAAAAGGTACATTAAATTCCCCAGAGATGATTTTTGAATTCTAAAAAAATATTCTTGGAAAGGGATTTTTATGGAAACAAATGATAATATTCTTAAGCAATTAAAAAAGCAGCAAAAACAAGACAGAAGCCGAATTTTCCGTGTAGTTGAATATCTGGATTACTGTGCTATATTTGAGCATTGTCCGGTGGAAATTATTGACGGTTATATAATCAGCGATGTTGATAACTATGAGATTTTTGCATCCTTCGTTTTTCGCAATGTTTCTAAGAAAAAAATAGAATCTCTTGATATAAGACTAATCTGCTATCAAAATCAGAATATTCCATATATAAAAATCCCATTTACATATTCATTTAAGAGCTTTACATTAGGTAACAGAGAAATAAACGGAAAAAGAATAAGGGATAAAAAGCAAATTCAAAATCCCTATATTGCACCGAGTGAATCTTTTGGAGAGACAGTATATATTCCTATTCCGGAAACGTATTTTTCCAAATTCGAACTTGAAATATCTGGTGTAAAATATGCTGATGGTAATTACGAGAAGCTGGAGGTTATTGCCGGAAAGCGTGTTACTAAGTATAAAGATTTGACAGATGAATCTAAATTTATCTATTCAAAGCTAAATATTTTCAGTGCAGCAGAAGAACTTTTCCCAACAAGATTTGTTCCGCAAAAAGGCGAATATGCTTGGTTATGCTGCTGCGGACAAAAGAATTTAAACGAACTTGATAAATGTGAGAATTGTTTACGTGACAGGGACTGGCAATTTGAGAATCTTGAGGTGAACAAGCTTGAAAATGCTGCAAAAGAAATTGCCGAAGAAGAAAAAGCATATTTCAAAAACGAAAAAACAAGTTATTCTCAGCTTAAGTTTCTCCAAACCGACGAAGATATACAGCGTAAGGTAAAAGCATATGAGCTGGCTATGAAAAAGGTTGCCGAAGATGAACGCAGAAGAATGAGCCGCAGAATGTGGCTTTTACCAAGAATTTTCTTATGTTTTGTTATAATATACCTTATTTCACAACTCATCATATTTATTTATAGTCGGTTAAGGGGATAGAATGTAGGTTTAAAATGGATAATGAAAAGTTATTTTATGCTCTGCATTATTTGAAGTATGATATAGACGATTTAATTGATAATGTACTTAATGATTCGGACGAAGATCCGCATTATTCAGCTGTAACCGCTACAAATCTGTTGAAATGTTATATTCAATTGTTAAAAAATTCTGGTGAACAATTACCATTTAACGATTCAGAAGAATATTTTAAGCATAATGGTTATACAATTCAGGAATACCAACTGTTTGAAGTGAAAAGAAAAGCAGAAAGCAAAAATTATATTGGTAAACAATTTTAAAAGGACTATGATTTTTATCACAGCCCTTTTTTCATTTATCCAACAAGTGCTTTCATTGCTGATTTATATTTTTCAATTAATGCGTCACAAGCATTTTCATTATCTGCCACTGCGAGGATATAAACTTTTATTTTCGGTTCTGTTCCCGAGGGACGGACTATTACCGAAGTGCGGTCTGTTAGCTCATAATAAAGCATATCGCTTTCGGGCAAGCCTGTCGGTTCGGTTTTACCATCTTTCAGATAAATTTTTATTCCGCTTTTATAATCACCAACTGCAATAACTTCTGTACCGCCTATGCTGTTTATTCCGCTTTGGCGTAAGTAAAGCATTTTCTCGGACATTGTTGTCATCGGGTCAACCCCTGCTATAACATTGTTCAGAACAGCCTCTTTATAAAAACCATATTCGGAATAAATATCCTGTAAAACATCATAGAGTGTTTTCTCTTTACTTTTATAAAAAGAAGCCGCTTCGGCAATCAGCATACATGCGGCAACCGCATCCTTGTCACGGACATAGCCGTCTGATAGAAATCCATGACTTTCCTCATAACCAAAGATAAAGGTTGCAGTGCCATCACGCTTGAACTCTTTTATCTTCTCACCTATATACTTGAAACCTGTTAATACATTAAGATGCTTTACTCCCGCCTTATCGCATATCGCATCGAAAAGGTTGCTTGATACTATGCTCTTGATTGCACAAGCGTTTTCGGGTAGGTTGTTTTGATGTTTTCTTCCTTTAATTATATAGTCAATAAGAATAGCACCTATCTGATTGCCGTTTAACGCAAAGAAATTGCCGTTTGTGTCGTTTATGACTACACCTACACGGTCACCATCGGGGTCTGTTCCCAGAATAAGATCACATTTACCGCCTTGGTTTTTAACCATTTCGATCGCAAGCTCAAAGCATTCTTTATTCTCGGGATTGGGAGAAACTACGGTAGGGAAGTTGCCATCTGGAATCATCTGACTTTCGACTGTAAGTAAATTTGTAATACCTGCACGTTTAAGAACCTCAGGGACAAGACGGTATCCTGTTCCGTGAATAGGTGTGTATATAATATTAAGACTGTCGCCAAATTGTTCGGTCATTTCAGGGCAGATGCGGCAATTTAAAACAGCGTCTAAGAACTTATCGTCGGTTTCCTTACCTATTATTATAATAATACCGTCTGCAACAGCCTTCTCAAAGTCTGCGAGTTGTACATCCTCAAAAATATCGGTTTTGTCAACAGCGTCTGAAACTGCCATTGCGTGCTCGGGCGGAAGCTGCGCGCCATCCTCCCAATACACCTTATAGCCGTTGTATTCTTTTGGATTATGTGAAGCGGTTATATTTATACCCGCTATACAACCATGGTTAAGCACAGCAAAAGAAAGCTCCGGAGTAGGTCGAAGTGAATCGAAGAGATAAACCTTAATTCCATATGCGGCAAGAACTCTGGCGGTTGTCTTTGCGAATAATTCTGAATTGTTTCTGCAATCATATGCAACCGCAACACCTCTGTCTGCTGCGTTTACATTTAATATTAACTCCGCAAGTCCTCTTGTGAAATGTGCGACCGTATATACATTCATTTTGGAAATACCAGCTGCCATTGTACTGCGTAAGCCTGCAGTGCCAAACTGCATTGGAAAAGCAAATCTTTCTATTATAGCTGTTTGGTTGTTTTTTATAGAAAGCAGTTCTTTTTTTGTCTTTTCATCAACCTTTATACTATTAAGCCAGTTGTTATACATATTCAACATACATCTAATTCCTTCCAATAATTTACTTTAATTCAATAAATTTATTATACCGCAAATTTCTCTTCTGTAAATCCCTATTTTATGAATAATTATAAAACGTTTATGTTCATAGAATGTTTACATATCAATTTGTCTAAAGCTATTGCAAAGGTTTTGTACATATGATACAATAACTTCTGCTTGGTGTGCGATGAAACGGGAGATTGCTGCGAAAACGCAGGTAACTTCCGCCGAGTATGTCCGACAATCGGGCGAAAGTAATGAGCATTTTTTAAAGGGCGACAATGAAACGCCCGAGGCAGTGTTCAAGACTTTGCCGCCAAAATACTACATTTATTATTTTAAGGAGGCAAAAAACACATGGCAAAGAAGGAAAGAATCAGAATAAGGCTTAAGTCTTATGACCACACACTTATTGATCAGGCAGCAGAGAAGATAGTTGAGACGGCAAAACGCAACGGTGCGACTGTATCCGGTCCTATTCCACTTCCAACCGACAAAGAGATTATTACAATCTTACGTGCGGTTCATAAGTACAAGGATTCCAGAGAGCAGTTTGAATACAGAACTCACAAGCGCCTTATCGATATCATTAAGCCCTCAAAAGCTGCAGTTGATTCACTGATGAGCATAGACCTTCCCGCCGGCGTTGATTTCAACGTTGAGCTGTAAGAATTTTACGTAAGTTTTCAAAATCAGGTCATGTTAATTGTAAAAATGCAATTAACCAATAACCAAGGAGGAATATAAAAATGAAAAAAGGCATTATGGGCAGAAAGCTCGGTATGACGCAGATCTTTGACGAAAAGGGAAATGTTATACCTGTTACTGTCATTAACGCAGGTCCCTGCGTTGTTACACAGAAGAAAACTAAGGAAAAAGACGGCTATGAGGCTGTACAGCTTGGCTTCTCTGACATTATTGACAGAAAGCTTAATAAGCCCGCTAAAGGTCACTTCCTTAAAGCAAAGGTTTCCTTTAAAAAGTATCTTAAGGAGTTTAAACTTGACTCCGCCGCTACAATGAACGTAGGCGATATCATAACAGCCGACACTTTTGCTGCAGGCGAAAAAGTTGACATTACCGGTATGACAAAAGGACGCGGTTTTTCCGGCGTTATAAAAAGATGGGGACAGCACCGTGTAAGAATGACCCATGGTTCAGGTCCGGTTCATCGTCAAGTTGGTTCTATGGGTGCAAACAGCAGCCCGTCAAGAGTTTTTAAGAACAAAAAAATGGCAGGCCAGTACGGTAACGAACAGGTTACAATGCTAAATCTTGAGGTTATAAAGATCGATGCAGATAAAAACCTTTTGGCTGTAAAGGGCGCAGTTCCCGGTTCACGTGGCGGCATAGTCTTTGTTCGCAACACCGTGAAATAAGCGAAAGGGGAGGAATAAAAGATGCCAACAATTAATGTATATAATATGGAAGGTAAAGTGTGCGGCGATATAGCTCTTTCCGATAAGATTTTTTCGGCTGAAGTAAATAAAACCGTCCTACACTCTGTTGTCAGAGCATATCTGCTTAACCAGAGACAGGGTACACAATCCACACTTACAAGAAGCGAGGTTTCCGGCGGTGGCAGAAAACCCTGGAAGCAAAAAGGCACCGGCAGAGCAAGACAGGGTTCGATCCGTTCTCCACAGTGGACACACGGCGGTATCGCACTTGGTCCAAAGCCGAGAAGCTATCGTGTAAGCATAAATAAAAAGGTAAAACAAATTGCCATGTTTTCGGCACTTTCTTCTAAGGTTGCTTCAGGTGAGTTGATTGTCGTTGACAATATCACACTTGACGAATATAAGACCAAGAAGATTATTACAATGCTTTCAGCACTTGGTGCAGATAAAAAGGTTCTTATAGTATTGCCCGAAGCAAATAAAATGGTCGTTAAGTCGGCTGCTAATATCCCGGGTGTTATTACCGCACCTGTTAATGCTCTAAATGTTTATGACATTTTGAAGTATAACAAGCTTATTATTGTTAAAGATGCGGTTGCTAAGTTAGAGGAGGTATATGCGTAATGAAAACTTCATACGACATAATCTTAAAGCCCGTTATTTCCGAGGCAGCTATTCAAAATATGCAGCAAAAGAAGTACACCTTTAGGGTTGCTACCGATGCTAATAAGATCGAGATAAAAAAGGCAGTTGAAGAAATATTCAAGGTAGAGGTCGAAAAGGTCACTACCATAAGCATGAAGAGCAAGCCTAAGAGAATGGGCCATAATGTTGGTTCGACGAGCGAGTGGAAAAAAGCAATCGTCAAACTTACACCCGCTTCTAAGACGATCGAGTTCTTCGATAGTCTGATGTAAGCGAAAGGAGTTTAATAATGGCGACAAAGAATTATAGACCGATTACACCCTCCCTGAGAAATATGACATCTCCTTCTTTTGAAGAGATAACCAAAAAGTCTCCGGAGAAAAGTCTTATAACAACATTAAAGAATAAAGCAGGTCGTAACAATACAGGTAAAATTACCGTACGTCATCAGGGCGGCGGTAACAAAAAGAAATATAGAATTATAGATTTTAAGCGTACAGCAAAAGAAAGCGGCTCAACCGTTGTCGGTATTGAGTACGATCCTAACCGTACTGCTTACATCGCACTTCTTACAGACGAGAGCGGTAAAAAGAGCTACATTTTAGCTCCTAACGGTCTTAAAGCCGGCGACGTTCTTTACTCAGGTCAGAACGCAGACATAAAACCCGGCAACGTACTTCCGATTTCGCAGATTCCCGTTGGTACCTTTATTCATGCAATTGAGCTATATCCTGGCAGAGGCGCACAGCTTGTTCGCTCCGCTGGTGCAGCAGCTCAGCTTATGGCAAAGGAAAACGGAATGGCTCAGATAAGACTTCCATCAGGTGAAGTTAGATTAGTTCGTCTTGAGTGCACAGCAGCTATCGGACAAGTTGGAAACCTTGAGCATGAAAACATCAAACTCGGTAAAGCCGGAAAGACAAGACATCTCGGTATCAGACCCACGGTTCGTGGATCTGTTATGAATCCGGTAGATCACCCGCACGGTGGTGGTGAGGGACGCTCTCCTATTGGTAGACCTTCTCCCGTTACTCCTTGGGGCAAGCCCACTCTCGGTTACAAGACAAGAAACAAGAAGGCTCGTACCAACAAGTTTATTGTCAAGCGTAAGAATGACAAATAGGCGTAAAGGAGGATTATTACAGTGAGCAGAAGCGTTAAAAAAGGCCCATTTGTAGAGGCTAAATTATATAACCGCGTTATCGAGATGAACAAGAAAAACGAAAAAAAAGTTTTTAAAACCTGGTCGCGTTCCTCAACAATTTTTCCTGAATTCGTCGGACATACAATAGCGGTTCATGACGGTAAAAAGCATGTTCCGGTTTATGTTGTCGAGGATATGGTTGGACACAAGCTCGGTGAGTTCGCTCCGACAAGATTATTCAGAGGACATTCGGGATCTAAAACAACTAATTCTAAGTAACGGCTGATTGAAAGGAGGCACAATTACTGTGGAAACAAAGGTAGCGAAAGCTTATCTAAAGCAATTGCGAGTTTCACCCAGAAAGGTAAAAATCGTTCTTGATTTGATAAGGAACAAAGATGTGGCTCAAGCGGCCGCTATATTAAAGAACACAAATAAAATGGTGTGTGAGGCTGTCGAAAAGCTCCTTAAGTCGGCTGTTGCCAATGCGGAGCATAATTACGAAATGGATATCGAGAAGCTTTATGTTGCAGAATGCTTTGTCACTCCCGGCATTTTGAAGAATATGAAGAGAGTTATGCCCCGTGCGCAGGGCAGAGCTTTCCGAATCATCAAGCGTACCTCGCACATCACGATTACGCTTAAAGAAAGAGATTAAGGAGGAGACAAACAATGGGTCAGAAAGTTAATCCACACGGTTTACGTGTAGGCATAATAAAAGACTGGGATTCCCGCTGGTTCGTTAAGAGCGAAATATTTGGCGACACCTTAGTATCGGACTATAAGCTAAGAAAGCATCTAAAAACAAAGCTTCAGTTGGCGGGTGTTCCCAAGATAGAAATTGAAAGAGACAACTCACGCATAAGAGTTATTATACACTGTTCAAAACCGGGCATTATTATCGGCAAGGGCGGCATTGAAATTGAAAAGCTCAAACGTGA
>DMMZ01000016.1 GCA_003452915.1 Clostridiales bacterium
GTTATACTCGATCCAATAATTCAATAAATCATTGTTTGCGAAGGTGTAGCTTGATGCCGACGCACGTCCGAAGGAGTCGAACTGGTTACTCGTAGCCATAACAAACGTGCCGGAGGTTGTTTTTTCTGTTGCTCTGATAAGTCTGTCGAGCGAATCGTACTCGTAGGTATATACTTTTCCGTTCACCAAGTCGGTGCTGCTGTAAAGCTGTCCGCTTACATTGTATGTGAAGGTGAACTTTTCCACTCCATTATACTTAATGGCGATTACTCTGTCAAGTGAACCATTTATATTTTTGATATAAAATATACAAAATTCGGAGCAGTTTAACACCGCTCCGAATTCTATCAATCACTATAGGTTTATTAACTATTAACTTTTATTATATCATATGTCTTATAAGTGTAGTTTAATTAATGTTTATATTTGTTTATATTTTCTATTGCAAATTTTAATATCTCTAATTATAAAACAAACTAATGATATAGTTGAAAAAATTATTGCAATATAATTAAACAAATTACCCTTGCTAAAAAATATAAATAATGTTGAAATAAATATTAAACTAATATTACATAAATAAACTATTAAATATATATTTTTTTCATTTATGAACTCCCCCTATTGTGCTAACACTGATATACGTCATCTTCGTAATTGTTATATGTATTTACACTTTTTCCTCATAAACAAACGATCCCACATATTTAATGTTTGTTTTTTCGACACGCATCCTTTGCTTTTTTTCAATAATTAATTTAATAAGTGATAGAATTGAACCTATCCCTAGAGAAATATACCCTATCATTCCAACAATTACACTACTAATAAATAAACTTAAAGGAAGGAATATTATTACGATAGAATACACAACAATCAACATAATCTTTATAATATTCAAAATATCTATCTCCTTATTACCATAATTCTGCTAATCTGCCTATCCCCCAAACGGCGAAACCAAGTCCGACAACAGCTACTGTGATTTGTCCCGCAACCGGAATAGGAGCAATTACTCCTGTGGTAGTTAATACTGCCATTCCTCCTGTTCCTAATCCAAAAACTGCTCCGGCCCAATCGACACCTTTCTTCCAATTATTGCTTACCCACTCACCAGTATCAATTGCTGCATTTTTTGTCCAGTTCCAAGCATCGGTGGTTGCGGTAGATACCCATTCTGTTGTATCATCATAAGCATTAGACGTCCATTCTGTTGTATCATCATAAGCATTAGACACCCATTCTGTTGTATCATCATAAGCATTAGACACCCATTCTGTTGTATCATCATAAGCATTAGACACCCATTCTGTTGTATTATCCCACACTACAACAGCAGTATCTGCGATATCATTGGCAGCTCCACTTACCCATTCACCAGTATCACTTGCCGCTTCTTTTGTCCAGTTCCAAGCATCCTCTGCCCAGTCAAAGTCTAAAAAGCCATATCCACTTGGGTCATAACCCATCACCGGATTGTTATTGCAATAAGCAAACATATTATAGCCTTGAAGACCATCGTTTGCTCCAATGATACCGTCTGCATTGATGAAGCGACCTACACTCGGGTCATAATATCTGCTATTGAGGTAATACCAGCCGGTTTCGGAATCGTAGTAATACGAGCGGTAGCGGAAGGGGTTTGCCTGACCGACTGTACTTGCAAGCGAGCCTGAAACAGAAATTATTTTACCCCATGCGTCATAAGTGTAGCTTGTAACTTCATTTCCGAACCAGTCGTATATCTTTGTGATGTCACCCTGAAGGTTCTTGCCGTAGTAATAATCCGAACCGTTGTAATTAAATCCTGTTACTCCTGACTCGTCGTAGAAGTAGTAAAGGGTTGCTGTCTGGCTGCCCGTACGGGTTTCTCTTATTATCTTCGAGCCGTCAAGAACATAATATGTTTCGTCTGACAATCCGGTACTCATATTATAGGAATACTTGTAGGTACGGATACCGGCAGAATTATACTTATACTGCGTTCCGCTCGTACCAATGTCATAATTAATTGAACTTAAGCTTCTACCGTTCCACCAAAGGTTATTGATATTCCTCCAGCAGCGGATTGCCTATTTCATCATAATTAATTGTAGTACCGTTGAGGAATGTAAGCAGGTCGCCCCAGCTGCTGTTCTGATAGAAATATGCTTCTGCGTCTAGAAGAGTTGCGCTGGCTAGCGAGCCGATTGTATATGCATAAATCTCTTTTTGATATATATTTCCGGCATTGTCATACCTGTATGCATACGTGCGGTTTGCGTATAAACTATTTTCTCTGGTAAGCTGTCCGAGAGCATCGTATTCGTATATTAAATATTGCGTGCCGTTTTCAAACACACTGGTAATATTGCCTACATTGTCGTAATAATAGTCATAGACAGTATCGGTTGAGCTGCCCTCGTTGTTGATACGCAACTGCGAAATAAGCGCGGTTGTTTTGCTTGAATCGACGCCTGTTTTATATGTGTAGCTTATGGAATAAGCGTTGCTTAAAGCTTTACTGGAAAGGCGGTCAAACGCGTCGTAGTTATAGGTTATGGTCTTGTCATTGGGAAGGTGATACTGAGATATCAAACTTGAGTTGTTGTTATACTCGATCCAATAATTCAACAAATCATTGTTTGCGAAGGTGTAGCTTGATGCCGACGCACGCCCATAGGAATCAAATAAGTTTTCGGTAACCATAACAAGAGTACCGGAGGTTATTTTTTCGGCTGCCCGTATAAGTCTTCCGAGCGAATCGTACTCGTAGGTATATTCACCAAGTCGGTGCTGCTGTAAAGCTGTCCGCTTACATTGTATGTGAAGGTGAACTTTTCCACTCCATTATACTTTATGGCTATTACTCTGTCAAGCTCGTTATATATTATCGATATATGATTTATCTTTCAATTTATATAAAACACCTGCGGTTTAAATTAAACCGCAGGTGTTTTGGTCTTAATTTGATCTTATAATGTATAAGTAAGAAAATTACAAATCCATAATATTGAATAGTTAAGTGAAAGAATTAAAAAATATCAATTTAAATATGAGTTACATCCTCAATATCTCTGAAAGCAAACTTTAGTATAATACCATCAATTAATTTAATATTCATTTGATACCATTCATCGTTAATATCTTTAATTCCTCCTCCTTTTAATGGGTTGTCTCCGTTAAGTCTTTTAATTGTTTCTATAGAATCTTTAATCAAACAGCCATTGTCTTCGATTGATATTGATTCTATTACTGATTCGTCCCAGTGCCCAACTATTGATAACCCAATAAAATTATTGCAGCTAAACTTAACTATAACCTCCGATTCATTTGATACACTAATTATAATACATTCATAGTCTATTTCTATTTTATCCAATCTCCAATCAGCCCAACTACAATTATTAATCTTCTCCATTAATATTTTATCCATTAAAATTCCTCCAGTATTCATTCCCAAAAAAACCGGAACCAGTCTTGTGGAAACGTAAAATTATTTTTTATCTCAGGTTCTCCCCATGGACCAGTCATTCCATTCTTTCTATATTCCACATGGATATGTGGAACTTCATGATATGGATTCGCTCCCGTAAAACCTGGATTTGATGTGTGTGCATCTTCAATTCGAACTCTTACCGGTCCATTACTCCCATTGTTGTTAACAAATTTACCGTTTTTATTTTCGAAGGTTGACAAGCTTTTATTAAATTCACTTTTTGAGGTAGGTATTGCATCTCCTTTGGGAGTGACATAGTAATCAATATTTTTGTCATTAGGATTTGCATCTGTAACAGTGACACTACTACTATATTTATTATTACTACCACCATTCCAATTAAAAGAACCACTTGAACCACTTGAACCTCCTTTTACTTGGTACGAATCACTATCTAACCAATTTTGTGTACCATCGCCATCATCATCTTCAAAATCATCAGGAATACCATCACCATCATCATCTTCACCAGGAGGGATCGTATTATCATCTGGATTAGCAGGAACATACCAATGTCCGCTCGGATCGGAATGATTTACCGGGTTATTGTTACAATAAGCGAACATATTATAACCGACAAGACCGCCGTTTGCACCGATGATACCGTCAGCGTTAATGAAGCGACCAACACTTGGATCATAATATCTACTGTTGAGGTAATACCAGCCGGTTTCGGTGTCGTAATAGTACGAGCGATAACGGAAGGGGTTTGCCTGCCCGACTGTGGACGAAAGTGAGCCTGTTACAGAAATGATTTTGCCCCATGCGTCGTAGGTGTAGCTTGTAACTTCGTTTCCGAACCAGTCGTATATCTTTGTGATATCACCCTGAAGGTTTTTACCGTAGTAATAATCCGAACCGTTGTAGTTGAAGCCTGTTACTCCTGACTCGTCGTAGAAGTAGTAAAGTGTTGTATTTTCCCCACCTGATATGGTTTCTTTGATGATTTTTGATCCATCAAGAACATAATCGTAATTTGTGGTATACATTATGTCGAGATCAGTATAATCCTTGTGTGTTCTAATGCCGGCACTATTATATTTGCAATTTATATAATAAATAGAATCTTTGGATAAAGCGTTAAGATTTCTACCTTGCCAAGTTAAGCTATAACCATTTCTCCATTTGTTTGGATTACCAATATTATCATATGTAATTGTTGTGGAACCAATCGAAGTTAATAAGTCTCTCCAGATGGTATCATTATAAGCATAATTTACAACTGTCGGAGTACCGCTTACAGCAGCACCGGGAGCGACATAATTATATGTTGACTTCGAATCTATATTACAATAATCATTGTACGACACATATGATAAACGTTCCACCGGTAAGTATTCACGAAATTCTTTATGTTGTAACGAGCAACGGATTTGTTGCCACAAATCAAAGCAGGGAGTAACCTATGACCCCTTTTTACTTTCCAAAAAAGAGTTGAGCCCGACCCGAAGGCCGGGCTGTTTGTGGTTGAGGTTTTGGTATGCGGAAACAATTGATACTATTTTTCTAATGACTTGATGTATTCAATTTCATCTCTTACCCATTGTTTATTTTTTTCTAAAAGCGAATTAAATACATCTTGTGTATAATACTCCTGTGGAGTATATGTGTTGTTTCGTCCTTGAACGACGTGCGGACAATCATCTGGCAAGCCCAAAGAAACCCATGTGTCGGTTAATTCTAATAGTCCGTTGAAATAATCATTCGGTAATGTTTCCAATGCTTCAAGAACCACATACACTCTTAATTTTCGTTGTTGAATTGATTGTTCTACATTTTCATCTCGTGCTAACTTCTCTAAAATCTCACAAAATTCCATTTCATCTTCTGGACTGATAAGTTGCACAATCAATTCATAGTCGGATTCCATTGTTTCAACAAGGCATTCGGTATATTGAGAGATAGCGTTAGAAGAAATCAATTTTGGAAGAAAATCTTGACCTTCATAACCAATTTTCAACAATGTCCAATTGATTTTGAATCCTATCGCTTGTAACTTTTGTATAATGTTATTTAATAATTGGGATTCCATTCATTCCGCCTCCTTTTACAAACATTCTATGAGTTACTTGCCCTGCTTGAACAATCCACTCAAACCTCCCGGCAACTCCATTTAGTGCCCCTTGTAATTGATACAAAGTTGCATTATTCAAAGGTGTTTGCGTGGCATATCCCGCATAATTATCGACAATGTTTGAAAACGCATGATGAGCATCCGATTGTAATGCACTTCCAACTCTTTCTAAGTTAATGATTTTATTTTGAACGAACTCGAACACTTTTTGCGCTCCCTTCGCGGTTGCCGTTGAAGTTGCCGCAACTTCCGCAGCAACAGGTGCAACATAGAGTGGAGCACTAACAGCAATGGGAGCAGCAGCAGCAACAATAGCTACGCTGCCGGCAGTGACTACAGAGCTAGCTGCAACGAAATTGTATGCAGTCATACCGTACGAAACTTTTAGTTCAATTTCCCACTCAAGACTTCCCACAGGCGTAGCTGGACCGCTCGCTAAATACTCTTGATGTTCTTTATACGCTTTACAAGTATAGCAATCCCCAAGCCCCAAGTAATGCCAGCAAGTGCCATCAGGGTCGTGGCGATTGACAGGATTGTTTCCACAGTATTGGTACAAATTGAATCCAGTCATACCCTCTTGTGGGTTCAACTGTTTATCCGCATTTAGGAATCTTGAAGTTACAGGGTCATAATATCTGCTGTTAAGGTAATACCAGCCGGTTTCGGTGTCGTAATAATACGAGCGGTAGCGGAAGGGGTTNNTACAGAAATGATTTTGCCCCATGCGTCGTAGGTGTAGCTTGTAACTTCGTTTCCGAACCAGTCGTATATCTTTGTGATATCACCCTGAAGGTTTTTACCGTAGTAATAATCCGAACCGTTGTAGTTGAAGCCTGTTACTCCTGACTCGTCGTAGAAGTAGTAAAGGGTCGCAGCTTGTGAACCAGTTCGGGTCTCTCTGATGATTTTCGAGCCGTCAAGTACGTAAAAGGAGGAATTCGACACGCCCGTGGTCATATCATAATAATTCTTGTAGGTACGGATGCCGGCGGAGTTATATTTAAATTCCATTCCGCTCATCGGTGCTGCGTCAAAACCGATATATTTTAAGCTTCTGCCTTCCCAAGTCAGGGAATAAGCGTTTCTCCAGTTCAGCGGATTACCAATATTATCATAAGTTATTGCCGTTCCGTTGAGGTTGGTAAGCAGGTCGCCCCAGTTGGAATTCTGGTAGAAATACGCTTCCGCGTCCAAAAGCGGTACGCCGACAAGCGAACCTGTTGTATATGAATATTCTTCCTTCTGATAAATATTCCCCGCACTGTTATACCTGAATACATACGTGCGGTTTGCATATACATTGTTCTCCCTTGTAAGCTGACCAAGAGCGTCATATTCATATGATTGCTTTTGAACTCCGTTTTCGCTGACTGTAAGGATATTGCCGACATTGTCATAGGTATAGTTATAATAAGTATCGGTTGCGCTTCCTTCGTTATTAATACGAAGCTCAGATATTAATGCGGTTGTTTTGCTTGAATCGACGCCTGTTTTATATGTGTAGCTTATAGAATAAGCGTTGCTTAAAGCTTTGCTTGAAACTCGATCAAATGCGTCATAGTTATAGGTTATGGTTTTGTCATTGGGGAGGTTATACTGAGATATCAAACTTGAGTTGTTGTTATACTGGATTGAATAATTCAACAAATCATTATTTGAAAATGTATAACTTGAATTTGAAGCACGTCCGTAGGAATCAAATAAGTTTTCGGTAACCATAACTAACGTGCCGGAGGTTGTTTTTTCGGCTGCCCGTATAAGTCTTCCGAGCGAATCGTACTCGTAGGTATAAGTCTTGCTGTTTACAAGGTCGGTGCTGCTGTAAAGCTGACCGCTTACATTGTAAGTAAATTTGAACTTTTCCACTCCATTATACTTAATGGCTATCACTCTGTTAAGCTCGTCATATACATTTTCTGTATAAAATCCGTTGCCATACTCTGTTTTTGTTATCTTACCATTATTTGTTGCATAAGTATATGTTGCAAGAGTTGATGACATTCCGTAAACGCCTACACTGGAAGTATTACCATATATATCGTATGTCATGTTATAGGTAGTTCCCGCAGTTATTATCTGGCTGAGACGGTTTTGTGAATAGCTGTAGCTGACCTTTTTCTCGCCGGAGTCTATAACACTGTCACAATCTGTATCAAGATAAAAATCTGTTACCCTGTCACGGCTGTCGTATTTATACGCTATTCTGCTTGCATTTGCATCCTGAACAAAATTCAACAGACCGGTTGCGGTGCTGTAGTTATAATCGGTAACTTTTCCTCTTGCATCGGTGGAATTATTCAGATAATTACCGTAATAATCATATGTAGATGAATTCGTAAGGCTGACACCTGATGCAGCTGAGCTTGTTGTTGTGCTTCCTGTGACATTTCCATAACTGTCATATGTGTATGATGTAGTTATTGTTTTGCTTGCTATGCTTGATTTTCTGATTGTGTTTACAAGGTGAGCACTAACTCCGCCGACTTGCAGATAATCATATTCGTATCTTTGGCCTACAATATTAGTATAACTTGCTAAATCAACATTGTTAGCATCATAAACCGTATTTGATTTATTGCCTTCTGCATTTGTAACAGTATCTATATTGCCTTCATCGTTGTAGGTATAAGTCTGCGCAGGCTCCATTGTGAGCGAAATGTTGTCGAAATAAGCAGTATTGACATTTTTATAATATTTACAAAAAACGTTAATAGAAGTTATTGTAGCAGCAGTCTCATTCTTCGGAACGATTGCTCCGGATGCAAATTGCCATCCGTTGTAATCAGGATTAAATTTAACATATTGTGAGTTGTATGTTCCGTCGCTATAACTTATACGTGCTTCCAGTTCAAAGTTACGTGTGGTATCTTTATCTAAAGATGCGGAGCTCGCCATAGCCCAGCCCGAAAGTACAAAGGTAGTATTTATCGGGACATTTAGTACATTTGACTGGAAAGTCTGACGTGATCCGGTAGGATTGCCGGTGAACATCATTACCTGGCCGTGAGTACTGCCCGTCAGATTAATATAGGAACCACCATACAATAAATTCCAGTCCTGCTGAAGCTCGAAGCTGCCGTTATTGATTATATTGAATGCTGATGGAGCATTGCCTTTTTCAAGCTGTATGCAGTCAAAATAGGCGTTTCCGATCGCTCCTAGAAGATTAAGCTCGGCAGTATATGTTCCGCTTGATGCGAAATCTTTCGTAACGCTAATTCGCTGCCAGCCGTTTTGTATTCCTGTGTTTGTTGTGCCTGTTACTTTATCGCTTGTTGTGCCGGACAAAGTAAGATAAGCACCGCCGGTTCCGCTTGTAAACGCTGTTTTTACATATGCGGATAATGTATATTTACCAGCAGTCGGAATGATTACACTCTGTGAAAATTTAGCGAAACCGGTTGTATTTGAAGAATATGTTCTGAACGAGTAATTGCCCATATATTTTTGGGAGCTCGTTACTTCTGTTATCTGATAAGTTATGTCGGTGCAACTTTGCGTCCAATATGATGCTGATTCTGCTCCGCTGTTTTTGACTAAATTCATCGCAGGTGTGCCGGCTACAGAATCCTTTGTAATGGTGTTTACTTTTTTAGAACCATCGTTTATATCCACTGCTTCGTATACAGCATTGCTTGTTCCGTAAATTGTACTGCCGTCAAGGTTGGAGCTGTACGCACAGATGGTCCTTCCGTTATTATCAAAGATATATGTCGTCAATATATCATCGCTGTTGTTGTAAATGTCATCTTTACCGCGTGTTCTTACAGAAGTTTTTTTGTAATCATAAATAAAGCCGATCTTCTGACCTTCAGCCTCCGATAATGTTTTTTCAGTAACAGTAGATACCTGATATGTCTTGTTAACAATAGCATCGTTTGCTACTGAATATGAATAACTTACTTTGGATCCCGTATCTCCATCCCAAACACAGTTTAATCTGCCATCGCTGAAATATTCGTAATATGAATATGCGCCACTGTTATACTGTATTTTTCTCAGATATCCGGCATTGGAAGTAGAATAGCCATCATTGTAATTTGGTGAATAATAATATTCGACATAATCACCTGACTGAGAATTTGTTACTCTGTATAAAGCATTATTAAGGTTGTAAGAGAAAGAAAGCTGAGTAATATAACTGCCCGATCCTGCAGGCTTATACTGAATTGACGTAAGTCGGTTGGAGGTATAAACAAACGATTTCTCGTTGCCCATTATATCCCTTATATAAGTTATATAACCGCTGGAATTGAATGTCTTTTTATTGCCATAATCATCAACCATAGTATATCTTTCCGGTATACTGCCGGTATTCTTGGTTATGGTAAGACCGTAGCCATCCTCGCTAATATATTGACCTGCGGTATTAAAATCATTGAAATACAGCTCTGTCCCGTCGGCGTCGCTGTAACAGAACCAGGTATCGTAGTTTAGTGTTCGTTCAATTATCGTTTCCTGTACGCTTAATTTCCAGCCCTTACCTACCTTCATATTTGTAAAAGAAGCGGTATAAGGTCCACTTGCTGTATATGTAAAATCAGTATTAGCAAGTTCCGTATTGAAAACATGATCTACTGATACAGGAAGTATTGAGCCGTTAGTGGATATATCGCCATGTGCGAATACGAGATTTCCTGTAAAGTCATTTACATATCCCGTTCCGGCATTGCCTGCGCCGTGGGAAGTATATGACCATCTGCTCTCTAATCCTTTTGTATCACGGTATGATATTATGTATATCGGAAAAGCTCCGTTGTATGAGTGATTTGCTGTTGTAAATTCTACACGGTTATTTATCGTTGAATTAATTACTCTTAAGGCAACGCCGTTTGCGCTTGTTATTCCTGGTTCAAGCTTTTTGGAATACCAATCCTGTGTAATCGATGTTATATCGAAATAACATGCTGTATCATAATCATTTATATTTGAAACGGCATTTATATTCTGGTAATCCAACACTGTCGTATCAATTGTTGGTTTTGTATTCCATGTTACTTCATATGATTCCCATGGACTTGTAACAGCATAAGCACCGATATTAACCGATGTTGTATAACTATAGACAAATAATCCGAGCTTTGCATCTACAACTACACTTGCTTTGGGAATCTCGGGTAATTGTCTTATTCCGACAAGAGATATATATTCATGTCCTGATTGATATCCTGTGTATGAACATTCACTTCCGCCATATATTGATGTCGGATATGCTGACGTAATATATGTATCTTTAACATTACTGTAAACGGTTTGATTCGTTCTCCAAATAGTCGGATCAACTGTAACAGGAAATGCTCTGCCATCAGCGTTGATCCAGTCAGCGTCCGCTGTAACGATAAGCGAATATGACATATCTTCTTTTTGCTCCAGCGAATACTTCACCGCATCGGAATATTCACCGTTCGCGTCAAACATATATCCGGCGGGGATAGTAAAGATTATTTCCTTGGATGCATTATCATGAAGAGAAATTGATCCATCTTCATTCAACACTGGGAACAAGCCTTTTAAATTAAGCTCGAATTCATAAACATAATTATCACTTTTTGCTTTAACTATAATGTTTTCTTTAAGATTATTGCCATACATGATATATTGCAAATCGGTATTTTCTAATATATCGGCATATGTAACGGAAGAACTGTATTTTGTAAGCTCTGCCGCTTCTTCTATTGTCGGCTTTTCGGAAAGAGCCTTTTCTGGATTGGTTTTCACTGCACTCGTCTTTAAAGAATTAACAAGATCAAGGCTAACACTGTAATTGCCATTTTTTAGATTAATTAGTGAAGAAGAATTGCTGTTGTTAGCAAACTTAATTTTTACATCATTTTTTGAAGATGAGTAGCCCGATATATCATCAGTATTAATCGCATCTTCAAAAGATAGTGTGTTGTCAAAATCTTGCAAAACACCATTATCGTCTTTAAAATGCACAGTTTTACCGTATTCGACAGCTACATAAGAGCCATCCGACATGCGAAAATGTTTTGTTGAGTCTGTACGAAGTGATTCAACTTCACCCAGTACATACGCTTCTTCTGTAATAGTTTCTTCTGTTTCTTGCACCAAAGGATTGTCTGTAGTCTCAGTGTTGTCTGGTACATCCGAACCCGTTTGTGAGAACACATTTAACGGCATTACATAAAATGCCATCAATAGTGCTAGAAAAATGGATAGGGATTTGCTGAATAGTCGCTTTGTCTTTGGTTTCATGTCTTTTCTCCTTGTTGTTTTTTATTGACTTGTTTTACAAGCCGTACATTTATTTTAATATTTTAGCTGTACTATAAACAGTTCTTATAATTATAATATATAAAATATAAATTTGTTTATATTATACAATATATATAAAATTTGTCAATAAAAACTTTTAAAGGAGATATTCATCAAACTAATTAATACTTAATAATTACTAAATAATATTGATATGTTTATAAAATATTGTTTTGATTATAATTAAATGTCGTCGTCCTCATAATCGCAAACCTCTTCATCGTCTTCTACTTTTTTAGCAATGATAAAGTCCCTTTTTCAGGGGCTTTTTCGTTGTTTCATGGTTTTGATTGGGTGAAAAGAGCTGTTGCAGCTCGATTTCTCGAACTTGCAACAGCCTTTTTTTTACGAATTAAATGTGCCTTTTATAACATTTAGCGCATCTTTTTTTTGTTGTTCGATAACGTGAATATAAATATCATAGGTTGTTGATATTTTTCTATGGCCTAAGAGATTGGATATAATTTTTATATCTATGCCTTTTCTTATGAGGGTTGTCGCAAATGTATGCCTAAGTGAATGCATACCGCTATTTTGAATTGATGTTTTGCGTTTTTCTGAATTTTATTTAAGCATCGTCTGATATTTTTTGAAAGCGTAAGTTTTCCCCCACGGCTTAAGAATAGATGATCGTCAGCATTTATATAAGGTTAGTTTCTCTCTTGTGTATTTTTTATGCATTCAATAGCTTGCGGAGCAAGATAGACTTTGCGAGTCGATTTTTTCGTTTTAGGAGAAACCTCTTTGTTATATCTTTTTCCACTGCTGTCTTTTATTCTTGATATTGAGCTTTCAATATAAATTTGTTCGTTTTCAATATCTACGTTTTTCCATTTTAAAGCAAGCCCTTCCCCGTTTCTTATTCCGATATATAGCAGTAGTAAAACCTCTAGTCCATACTGATATACATAAGTCTTAGTCGAATGTTGCCGATTAGCTTCTATTATAATTTTTTTACATCCTGTTCTTCAAAAAATTCAATTTCTTTAGTTAGTTTTTGAAATTTATCTTCTGTCGGGAGAATAATCCCGATCAAAGGATTCTTAGAAATTTTTTATTCGCAGACAATTATATGTTCCATATCGCTTCGCTTGTCAAGGTGGAATTCAGTGTTTTTTTCTTTTCCGTCATGAATATATGTTAAATCATACTTTCCGAAAAAGCCTTTAAACTTCTTTCTGTCAGTGTCACCTGTTTCGGAAGAAAATTCGGTATGCCATTCTTTTTTAACAAGGTCTTGAAGAACCTTTAATGCTGGCTTAGGCGTCATATCAAAACGCAGTAAACCACCGCCGTAAATATTTTCACCTGCGTTCGGGTTGCCGAGAGTGGATTTTCCGCCACCGGGTACATAGGAATATCCGTCAACAAAATTCCAATACACAATAGCGTCAGTTGCCTTGTGTGAGAACCACATTGAGTACATATTTTTAAGTATCTCTGCTTGAATATCCTCATCTTCATTACCGCCGTTATATGAGGGAAGTGTAATTTCTGAAATATGAATCGGTTTTCTAAAAATCTCATATGTGTCAAGAACATCATAAATTTTTGTGGGATCGTAATATTTTTTAGCAAACGCATGCTCATATTCACGGGAAACAAATGCGTGAAACTGCATTCCTATTCCATCAAAATTGATACCTTTAGAGAATAGTGACTCTAGCTGATAAAAATAATGAGACCTTGTAAGTCTTGCTTCCCATGCTTCCTCGGGACCGGCGTTAATAAATAAATTATTGTTCGGGAAAAGACGGCGTGCGTTGTGGTAACTCCAGCTCTCGTAATCCGCTTCACGGAAAAAGGTTGTAGTAGCAAGACGGGAATACCCGTACATTTCCCAGTTTAAAGACTCGTTAACTACATCCCAATCCTCAATTGAATCACTGTAACGCGCACTAAGCTCTGCCATGTGCTTCTCGTATTCTTTCTTAACAAGGTTTAATTCACGGGGCATCCAAGCAGGCGCAAATGAATCGTAAACAATGCAATGTGCCTTAATGCCAATATTTTTTTCCTTACAGTAATCAACTATTAAGTCGGTTGCGGGACGGCGGTAAACTTTTGGACTATTCCTGTCATAACGGGGTTTTCCTTTCTCGGGTTCAAGTCCATCCCAGTATATCGGAGCAATACAATAATTAAAGGTATCAGCAAAAACCTTCCGATATTCCAAACTCTTTTCTTCGGTTTCAAATTCATCAAGCATAAAAATATTGCATCCGAATTTATAGTCGTGGGTCTTTTGATTTGCTGTAAATTTTACATTGTTGACAGGTTTCCCTTCTTTATCAACAAATTTTAGAGTAACATAAGCTTTTCTGTTCAATTCGATACCGTATTTTATACGCTCCTGCATATAATCGTTATGTTCAAGAAAATACTTTGTTACAGCCTCTTTTCTGTTATCCATTTATAACCAACCTTTCAAGTAAATTATATTTATTAATGAATTTAATCTAAAGTTCTGCTGTTGCGCGGGAATTTTATTACTTTAAATAAATAAAAAAATGCAATTTTAATATTTACAAACTTTTACCACCATCTACATAGATACTCTGACCTGTTATGTATCTACCTTCTTCGGACGAAAGCAGAACAACAATTCCTACGCAGTCTTCCTTTTCACCATAATATCCTGCAGGAATTGAGTTAACAACCTTTGCCGCATAATCCGGATTGCTGAGGGCATCAACATTACGGTCAGTATATATAACTCCGGGCGCAACATTGTTAACTGTTATTCCGTCAACCGCAAATTGTTGAGCAAGAGATTTTACCATATTTGTCTGGGCGGCTTTGGATGCGGAATATACAAGCATATCGGGGTGAGGTTTTGCTTCCTGTACACTTCCGATAGTAATTATGCGTCCCCATTTTTGATTTTTCATATGAGGTGCAAAAAGTTGTATCAAACGCATTGAAGAAAGTAAATTGCAATTTATCTGGTCGTAGAATTCTTCTGTTGTTATTTCATTCCACTTTTTGCGGTATTGTAAAGAAGCATTGAGAACGAGTATATCTATTTCACCAGCATGGTGGGCAATAATTTCTGTGTTTTCGGGTTTTAAAAGATTTGCTGAGATAATGTTCTCGACAACACCACCGTTTTTAACTATTTTATCTCTAACCGCTTCAGCTTTATTGGTTTCTCCTGAACAATGCAGAATTACCTTTGCGCCTGCTTTTGCAAGCTCAATTGCGATTGCAGAGCCTATTCCGCGGCTTGAACCTGTTATCAACGCTCTTTTTCCTTTTAATGAAAAGCTCATTTACGACCTCCAAGAATTTCATTTATATGATAAAATTTATTTTGTTCCATTTCAAAACTGTTTTTTAATTTTGAAGTGTATTTTCCCGGATTTTCGGTATTGCTCTCAAACATTCCGTAATGAGACGGAATCCCCACACGAGGATTAACAATTTCGGTTAATTCCACAGCTTCTTCTACATTCATATTTCCAAGCTTACCGTTAATGCATACAAACATTATATCAGGTTTATACTTACGCATATCCTCAAGCTTTTTATGATATAGGGTATCCGATGTAAAATAGAGAATGTATCCGTCCCATTCAAGCAGAACTCCGATAGCTTCTATACTATGATTGGCAAAAACAGCTGTAAAATTAAATTTACCGACTTCTATACTGTCTCCAATGTTAAGCAAAGCAATATTATTACATTCAAGCTCTTTTAGTTTTTGCTCACACGACAATGGAGCAATAAACAACATTTTTTTATCAAAATCTTTAATAGCTTCTGGATCAAGGTGATCAAGATGATCATGCGTACAGATAATCGCATCACCCTTAAAATCTTTTGCCATAAATAGAGGATCAACCATGCGTGGGCGGTTAGCAACTTTATTTACAATATCGGATAAATATGGATCAATTAAAATTCTTGTTTCACCGTCATCCAATAAATAACCGCTTTGTCCTATCCAATTAATTTTCATAAATTGCTACCTATATTAAAGCGCGGTCTGTGTATCGTTGGGATCGCCGTTTCTTGCAAGGTCGTATTCCTTGGACCAGTCAAGATCACGGTATTTCTCACCACGCGAATCATTTTTAATAAAATCCATCAGCATATCGAGCATTTCAACAGCCCATGTGTTTTTATCAATTTGCGCTGTAGTGAATTTATTCTGGCTGATCATATCGAACCCGAAATCGTCCTTTACATGTGTTTTTGCAGCACCTTCAACAACATCAGCAACCAAGTGACTCGGAATAAACAGTACTCCGCCTCCCGCACCGAAAACAATATCGCCTGGCAGGCAGACCGCATTGCCTATTCTTGTAACAGTATTAAAACCTGTCATTATAAATTCACGGATAGGAGTAGGATCAATACCACGGTAATAAACCTGTACGCCTTCTACCTTTTCCATCTGTTCAACATCTCGTATGCCGTCTTCNNGGATGCCGCCCCAGATAACACCGCCACCGGTCTTTGTTTTTGTTTTTATAGCGGTAGTAAGATTTCCGCCGAGAAAAGTGCCCTTATATATCTTGTCATACATATCAACAACAACAACGTCACCTTCAACAAGGCTGTCTATAACCCATTGATTGTAGTTGCCTTTTCTACCTTCTTCTGAACCCGTAGCAAATGCAACCTCATGTAAATCAGGTCTTGTCGGGCAAAAATTGCAGGTTACAGCACGTCCGACAAGTTTTCTACCGTCGTTATGGAGTGTTTTTAAACGTCCCTCGAACTGGCTCTCATAACCGAGAACGAAAATAGGCTTCCAAACCTCTTCAAGCGTCATCTCGTGCAGTGCTTTCAAGTACTTATCAGCAACAAACGGTCTGCCATCGGGAAGTCGTTCGCCTTTCCATTTTGGAGTTAGTGCAATTATATCTTCTTTTACATTAAAATGCATAATAACCTCCACGCCCTGTTGGGCACAAATAGTAATGGAAAATTAGTGGAGATACGCGAGAGCGTATTCCTTGTTCGTATATTTTTCACGCTATATACCTTTCTTCATTAAAAGTAATTTAAATCAATCATCCTGTCGATGCGCGGGAATTTCATTTCTTTTCAGAGAAATTAAAAACGTAGATGAAATATTGCATATTTTTTTCTTAACTCCAGGTCCTGTCGTTTGAAAATTCATTATTCCATATATCGGTAGATTCCCATAATCCGGAGTCTGCGGGATTTATATGTTCTCTGATAACGTCATCGCATAGTTCGTCTATACCAAGACCGGGCTTATTGGGTATTGTAATGAAACCATCCTGTATTAAAGGCTTTGGTAAACCCGTTGCAATATCGCCCCACCAAGGAACGTCAACTGAGTGGAACTCAACAGCAATATTATTGTGCATTGCAGCAGCAGTGTGAACAGCAGCCATACATGCAATCGGGCTTTCCGCCATATGAACGGCAACGGCAACACCGTGCTCATCGGCGTAATCTGCAATCTTTTTAAGCTCCAAAGCACCACCGCATGTTAAAATATCAGGGTGAATAACAGATACAGCGTCGTTTTCTATGAGATTCTGAAAACCCTCTTTAAGGTAAATATCTTCACCTGTACAAATTGGAATCGCTGTTGAATTTTTTAGTCGTCTCATTTGGTCGGAATAAATCCACGGAACCATATCCTCTGCCCACGCAATATTGTATTTTTCTACTCTGCGCAGGAAACGGATACAGTCCTCAACACAAACGTGACCGAAATGATCAATTGCAATCGGAATGTCGTAACCTGCAATACTTCTTGCATTTTTTATATATTCTTCAAGGCAGTCAAGACCTTTTTCTGTTATATGAATTCCTGTGAACGGGTGAGCGGTAGTTACTATATCATAACTTTTTTGACGGCGAACCATTTCTACGTTTACCGAACCGCTTTGCACATTTAGAATATGAGAAGCATATGTTTTCATCTCGTCAATAAAACCGAGGGGTGCATTCAATGTACCCGGTTCTTCAAGCAGCAGCCCGATCCCGAGATCCATTTTTAAAAGGGTAAAGCCCATATCCATACGTTTTTTAAGAGCAAGCCCCATGTCATGTCCCGAATGCTTTCCGCTGACATCGGTATCTCCGTAAACACGAACCTTGTCACGGAATTTTCCGCCAAGCATCTGCCAGAGCGGAACATTCCATGCCTTACCCGCTAGATCCCAGAGTGCGATTTCAACACCCGAAACACCGCCGCCCTGACGTGAATGACCGCCGAACTGCTTTATTTTGCGAAAGATTTTATCAACATTGCAGGGATTTTCACCGATCAGACGGCTTTTAAGCATTAACGCATAAGTTTTACTTGAAGCGTCCCTAATTTCACCAAATCCTATTATACCTTGATTCGTCATTATTTTCAATAATATACAATTTTTCGGTGAGCCTGTAATATGAGCCGTTCGAATATCGGTAATCCTTAAATCCGACGGGGAAGAAAATTTATTTACTTTATCACTTACAACAGTTTCCATTTAATCTCCTTTATTTATTTAAATATCAATAAATGACTTGACTAATATACTTATGTGATATATTCTCTTATTAAGTAAAATATAACATACAATTTTTTTAAAGTCTATATACTATTTTGCAAATATCGACACTATATCATTAACTTAAATATTCTATAGAAACGGAGTTTATATGATTTTAAACCAATACATATTAAAATCGGGTAATAATATTTCAAGCTATGACAGTATAAAACTATATAACTCGGCTGTTTTACCGCAGACTAGAAATTTACGTAAGCATTGTCATACAAGCTTTGAAATTTCATTGTTTAAAAGCGGAAAAGGTTTTTATAAAACACGCGATAAATTTTATGAAATAAATGCCGGAGACATTTTCTTTTTCAGCACAAACGAAGAGCATTATATAACTGAAATTTGCGAACCGGATGAGATGGTGATAATGAATATTCACATTGATCCGCGTTTTCTATGGAAGTGCGAAAACATTATATCAAGCAAGCGTTTTATGGGGATATTCTTTAACCGTAGCAGTAATTTTGAAAACAGATTTACCAAAGAAAATGAAGTTTCAAAGCACATTACCAGTCTTATGCTCGAAACAGAGCGAGAATTCAAAGAAAAAAACGATTCATACGAGACGATGATCAAGCTGCATTTATTTGAAATTCTGACCTGCTTTATACGGTATTTCGGAAATTCAGGAAAAGAATCAGAAGCAAAGGATTACCGGCTTACATATGAAAAGTTTCTGTATATAAACAGAGCTCTTGATTATATCGACAGCCATTTTACCGAACCCTTGACACTTGATAAGCTAGCAGCTATTTCAGGCTTCAGTCAGACTCATTTCGGAACACTGTTCAAACAAATGATTGGAATGTCTCCGTGGGACTATATAAATTTAAAGCGTGTTAACAATGCTAGAGAATTGTTGAAAACAACAAAATTTCCGATTGAAGACATTTCATTAAAATCCGGTTTTAACAATACGACTCTTTTTAACCGAATTTTCAAAAAAATTGTTGGTCTTACACCATCAGAAGCAAGAAAGGAACTGTAATATTTGAAGATATAAATTTGTCGTTTAAAGTTAAGAACAGTTTTAAGAAACCCACGTTTTGTCCGTAACATCAACATCCGTGAATGTTACCGTTCCTCCGGCAGTGGAATTCAGGGAAGATACCGTTACATTAACGGGGCATTTCGTCAGTTTTTTGTTTGGTGGAGGCGAGGGAAGCCTTTTCCCGTCCACCCAAAACGGAATTACATACCCAAAGTATTCATTTATCTAACCTATTAAAGCTTGTTACAGCCACTCAAAATCGTAAAGAAATAAATAATTACCTTTATAAAGTTGAAGTAATTCATGCTTTGCTCCCTCACATAGATGCTCATAATATAATAGGAAGATAATTAATCATAGTTTGGTGCTCATTATAATAAGCAAAACCGTTTTAACCCCGATGAAAATCGGGGTTATTTTTTTGCTCTATTTTAATTCGTGCAATTACATAGCCATCTGCTAAAAACAGATTGCTTAACTTTTGAAAGGAGATTCTGTACTGGATATTAGAGCTCATCCCGTATAATGTTCACTTTGCATATGTAGCCAAATTAAAAATCAAATTTATGAAAGAGGTATTAATCTATGAAAACTTTGAGAAACAAAATGAATTCTTTCGCCATGCGTGTCAAAAACGCGTTATCTAATCGAAATAAGGAGGTTTTAACTTAATGAAAAACAGAACAATCATTGGTATTCTCTGCATCATTCTTGCCGTTACCGTTATGTTCGGTATATCACCAATTATCAATAAAATGGCTTCAGGCAAAATTAAGGACGTGCAGGTTAATAAGAAAATTGAACAAGGTCAATTAATTACTGCTGCCGATATTACAAAAGTTGAAATCGGTAGTTACGGTGTTAAAGATGGCGTTATCAAGGACGAAAAACAGATAGTCGGGAAATTTGCTACAAGCGATATCTATTCTAATATCAATATTTACTCTGAAATATTGACGGATACCGCTGATACTGCGGACGATATATTCAACAATCTAAATGGTATACAAGCAATGAGTATTACTATTAGCAATTTCGCAAACGGCTTATCTGGTAAGGTGCAAAATGGTGACATTATAAGCGTTATTGTTGTTGATGAAAGCAAAAGTAGTATTCCCGTTGAATTAACTTATGTAAAGGTAATAACTGCGACTACTTCAACTGGAACAGACAGCGACCAACAAGCAAAAAACGAGAATGGCACTTACGATTTACCCGCTACCGTCACGCTTCTTGTAAATCAAGCTCAAGCTAAGCTATTAGCTCTATATGAACAAAATTCAAAAATGCATCTTACTCTTGTTTATAGAGGGGATACTGAAGGTGCAAATAAGTTTTTACAGGTCCAAAATGAAGTGTTTGTAAATGAGGTGGAAACCAATGAGTAAATTGATAGCTGTTTGGGCTCACCGAATTCTGGTAAAACATCATTAGCAACTAAGCTTGCGCAATTTATATATGATAACAAAAGCGCAACCGTTCTGATACTTTCAACCGATTATGAAACGCCAACATTACCTGTGATTTTTCCAAACAAAAAAGCTGACGAACTTTTCTCTGTTGGTGTGCCACTTTCAAAAACGGATATTTTACAAAGTGAAGTTCTTAAAAGTTTTGTTACGGTAAAAGGAAAGATGAATTTTGGGTTTCTTGGATATATGGACGGTGAAAACAAATTTACCTACCCAAGCTATGACATTAAGAAAGCAAAAGCATTATTGACAGTGCTAATGGGTTTGGTTGACTTTGTAATTGTTGATTGTACTTCATCTCTTGATAATCTGTTATCTGAAGAGGCAGTTGTAATGGCTGACACAGTAATTCGACTTGCTACACCCGACATTAAAAGCATCAGCTATTTTTCATCTCAGTTACCTTTGTATGTTGATCCAAAATATAAAACAGAACAGCTTATTGTAGTGTTGAACACAATTGAAAAAGAACTATTTTTGCCCATTGAAGAAGCAAAGGCACATTTCAAGGACATTGCTTTTACTCTTCCATATTGTAGAACTTTAAGAGAACAAAGTATTGACGGTAACTTGTTAAAAGCGATTACTAATAAGAAATATGTTAAGACGTTAAAATTAATAGCAGAGAAGGTGGTATAGTATGTCGCAACCCATTGACTTTTGGACTTTACTCACTCTAACACAAGAGCATATATCTGAAAATTATGCCGCAGAGTTAACCGATAAAGATAAGCTCTCGCAATTAAAATCATATATCGAGAAATATCTTCGTGATATGAATTACACCGTAGAAGGTTCTACGCAAAATGAATTGGTAGACAAAATATTCTGTGAAATGGCGCAGTATTCAATTCTAACCAAATATCTTGGCTCTCCTAATTTGGAGGAGATAAATATAAATTCTTGGAATGATATTGCTTTGACCTATCTTGATGGCAGTATTATAAAAATAAAAGAGCACTTCAACTCACCACAGCATGCTGTTGATATAATAAAACGATCACAGCGGTATGATTATTGATAACGCTACCCCTATTGCTCAAGGTCATTTACCAAACAACACCCGTATCACGGCACTAGCTCAGGGCAAAAAGAAAAGCCGTAAAATATCGGCAGAGTTAAAACACATAAGCGATGCACTTACAGCAACAGGCAAAGGAGGGCAGTTTGCTACGATTTGTGCCGTGTCTCTAACCCTACTCTTCTGTGGAGGAATGTTTGCGACAGCGAATGATATTTCACATCCGCTGTTTGGTTTTTATGGAATTTAAAAAATTGTATTCTTAAACAAATCTATTTTTTGAATCCATAATATAGTATAGGCTTGTAACTGCTCTTGCTCTTATTTCTGAAATCAATGATATAATCGCTGTACTTCTTTACTGTCTTAAATTCAGAGGTCGATATTAAAACAAGCTTGTTGTTTTGTTTAATGTTTTTAATATTGTTGGATCCTTTATAAACATAATATCACTTTCATTAAACCATGGAAAACAATATACTTGTTTGTTCAATGCAAATCCTATTGCTATTGATATACGCCATATTTCAATTCCGACCTGATCAAGCGTCCTGTTGTATCGTTCATCTGTCAAGCAAAACATATTCTTGATATCAATATCGCTATATGGAAGTCCGCTGTACTCCAGCGCTTTTATAATATATTCCTTAACAGTCAGATTTTCGCTTTCGCTACTAATTTCATTTTCTATTTTGTCAAAAACGAAAACTGTTTTATCGGAAAAATATGTCGGCTCCACAGGAACTCCGTCTATAAGCATCTCACCGTAATATTGTTCACCTCTTCCACATAACGAACTGGCAAAGCCCCAGCTTCCTAATCCGAAATTGCTTACCAGACCATATATTTTTCCCATTTCCAGATTGCATGTTACCGTACAGTACGATTCTTTACTTGAATAATAGGAGGACTTACATAACCCGATTGCTTGAAAATTATTTAAAGTAATGTTTTTCATTATCTGAACCCTACAATCGTAATATCATTTATTATTAGTAGAAGAAGTGAACTTCCATCTTTTTGATTAATGAAATTAGTTTGAAAAATCATTTATAACATTTTCCTCAAACTTTTCATCCCACTTGTTAGAATATGGAAGTAAATATATATTCCAGTAGACTACAGGATTCCATCTTTTATTTATTATTGCTGAGGGAAAAGCGTGAATTGCATCAAGAAAATCTTGAATCTGTTCCATTGATTTATCTTTTAAATCTTCAATAATATAAGTAAAAAATCGTTTAAGTAAGACTAAATTTTCAATTGAATTATTTAGTGCGAATTTATAATTATTATAATCACATATACTACTTCTCTTGAAAAAATTAATTTTTACTATTTCACGTTCAAATTCAGAAGAATCCCATGTATTTATATCTTTAGATAAATAATCGTTTAAAAAATTAATTGTCTGGTATATTTCTTCCCTACTTTTACACCATCTTACTCCACCTAACACCGATGTATAAGAATACAATATTACATAAAATGTATCTTCCATATTTGTGTAAATTCCTTTCTTCATCATTATTTATTCAAACAGCGAAAATTGCACCGTAAAGGCACAATTTCGCGTTTGAAAAGTTTATCTTAACCTTACCACAACCTCACTTTAACTACAACCGGCAATTCATTCATTATCGCAAATGCCACTCTATGATGTCCTTCTATAATAACTCCGTTTCGATATACTTCAATTGCTTGTTCACCATAATATTCCCAAGCATTTTTTATTCTTTGAGGATCTAAAGTTGATAAAATTTTAGTAGGAATAAGTGTATTAGGATTTACATTCCGTTGTATGCTTCCAACAGGTTGGCCTTTATTAAAGTCATTCATGCTTTTCCAAGGATTGTGTTTAAGATTAGCAATAGATTGAGAAAACAATGAAAAAGCTTGACTTGTATTTTTACTAATAAAGTCCCATCCGGCTGCTGCTCCACCTGTGCTTATTAATGAACCGAATGTACCCATTCCGGCAAATACTTCAGCGGTAGTGGCAGCAAACGAGCCTGCAAACATTGCGGCTCCGGCTGCGCCAATAAACGCACCTGCAGCAGCCCCAATTAACGCACCTTTTATTATACCTTCAAATACATCGGTGCCATTGTAATATGCCGAAACACCGCCAATTGTGCCGCCTAATATTATACCTGCTATAATACACGCAAGTATAAAAGAATTTCCACTTGGATCAGAATAATTAACCGGATTGTTAGAGCAATAGGCATAAAGGTTTCCGCTGAGAAGGTCTTCATTTGCTCCGATAGTATTGTCCGCATTCAGGAACCTTCCGACCTCAGGGTCGTAGTATCTTGACTGCAGGTAATACCAGCCGGTTTCTCTGTCATAGTAATAACCGCGGTAGCGTAGGGGATTCAGCTGTGCGACAACCGTATCACCTGAAATACCTAAAATTTTCCCCCACGCATCATAAGTATAGCGAGCCACCACCTGGAGTGTGCTGTAATAGAAATCCTTACGGTAGATTTCTATTATGTCGCCCTAAGCATTTTTGCCGTAATAATAGGTCGTCATTACGCCCGACGGGTTCTTGTGCTTGAAGCCTATGACCGATCCCGCCGCATCATATATATAATATAATGTATCGGTTTGGTTATAGGATACTTCCGTGCGTTTTTCACTGATCAGCTTTCCTGCGGTATCGTAGTAGTAATAAAAATGTGTAGCATAATTATAAACAAACTTATGTACTCTGAGCCCTTCTGAATTGTAATCAAATTCGTTACCGGACGGACCGCCTATGAATATAGACGATAGCTGTGTGCCCTGCCATGTGAG
>DMMZ01000007.1 GCA_003452915.1 Clostridiales bacterium
TATTTTGGTAATGCAGGTCTTGCAATAGTTACACTTGCAACAGCTGAAGAATCTTCTGATGATACTTCTTCTGTAGTAGAACCAGGTGATGCAGGTATGATCGCAATTGCACTTGTTGCAGTTTTAGCTCTTGCTGGTGTTACAACATTAGCTGTTAAAAAGAGAAGTAGATAATAAATAATCTTATATTAATTTAACAATCCAAAGGGAGCTTTTTAGCTCCTTTTAGATTGTATAAAAATAAGGTATTGGGAACATAACTTTCCAATACCTTTTATTTTAATTAGTTAAAAGTGATAATGCCACGATAAATAATGATAAATGGCATAGTTTACACATTCTTAGCTACATATAAATTTAAAATTATCGATATAACTATATATATCAAATATGTATAGTAGAAACAAAATCCATTGCGTTTTTCTGTTGAATTTTGTAATTTTATGATAAATTATATTGAAAAAAGATAATTTATATGTTATTATATATAATGACAATTTGTTTAGTAAAATGTTTATTTACAAAGAAAGAACAGATACTATGAGAATGAGTTCAGAAATAAAAAACGAAAATAAATCCGCTTTTTATAAAAAAAGCGTTATTTTTTCATATTTATTTTTATTAATTATTGCAGCAATAGTCATTTTATATTTATACAAAGACTCAATAGAGGACACTAATATGTTTGTTACTAAACAAGCGGAGGTTGTTGAAGCAGGGATTCCGAAATCGATTATTATGAATCTTATTTATGATTCAAATAATTTTGATATTTTTAATAATAATGAATACCTTGAACTTAAAAACAATCTATCTTCTTTATTAAATATAAATAATGATATAAAGTGTTTTTATCTTATTGATCTTAAAAATGCGAAAACATATCCTTTAGTCAATTCCGAACATAATTATTCCGAAAAATCATTTTCTGGGGAAGACATATACACCTCTTTAAATGAAGACGATTTGTTAGAAAATGACTTTAATAAAACAGTCTTAACCAAAAAATATACCAATAAGAACGGCGACTGGATAAATGTACTTATACCCATACATGATACTAAAAACAATGAAGTTATAGCATCGTTGAAAGTTGTATATCCTATTAAAATCTGGAATTATAAAATATTTATTAGGGTTATTCATACAACAATATTTTTTATTGCAACTATATTAATAATATTAGCTTTTCATATTTTATATATAAAAAGTACAACCATAAAAATAGAAAAAAGAAAATTAGAGGATATAACCGCACAACTTAAGAAAAACGAGACTATGTTATGGACAGTATTTGACCAGGCACCTATAGGTGTTGCCGTATTACAAAATTTCGATTATTATTCGGATATTAATATAACTTTTGAGAAAATTACGGGCAGATCCAAAGAAGAATTAAACGGAATGAAATGGATGACAATAACACATCCTGATGATTTACAGATCAGTTTGGAAAAATTTAACAACCTTAAAAAAAATAATAATGGCGTGTATTCATTAAATAAAAGATATATAAAACCAGACGGAACCGCTGTATGGGTAAATGTTACTATTGCTCCGCTTCACTTTGAAAATAATGATGAAGTTACTTATCATATGTGTTTAGTTGAAAATATAGATGATAGAGTACAAAAAGAATATGCATTGTCGGAGAGTAAGCGAAGCAAGGATGTTATTTTGGCTAATCTTCCGGGAATGGCATACCGATGCAAACACGATAAAGACTGGACAATGCAATTTGTTTCAGAGGGATGTTTATCTCTGACCGGGTTCAAACCAGAGAGTTTTATAAACAACAAAGAATTGGCATACAATGACATTATAGTTACTGAGTACAGAGAAAGCATCTGGCAAGCCATAGAATTATTACCTACAAAAAAGACGTATAATTTCGAATACGAAATAATTACTAAATCAAACGAACGAAAATGGGTATTAGAGATCGGGCAGGGCATTTTTAATGATAAAGATGAATTGATAGCTCTTGAAGGAATTGTAATAGATAATCATGAACAAAAATTAAGAGAAAAGCAAATTATGTTTATGCTTGATCATGATTATCTGACAGGACTTTTTAATCGGAAGTATTACGAAGAGGCTATAAAAAAGTTAGACAAAAACAAAAACCTTCCTCTGACAATGGTAATTACCGATATAAACGGTGTCAGATTAATTAATGATGCTTTCGGATATTCCAGAGGTGATAAACTGATTAAAGAAACAGCAAATCTTCTTCAGAGTTGCTGTCGTTCAGGAGATGTCTTAGCAAGATTAGGCGGAGATGAGTTCGGATTTATATTACCAAATACCGATAATGAAAAAGCAGATAAATTTGTGAATGCTATTATCAAAGCGTGCGCTGAGTATAATAAAAATAAAAAGAACAAACTTTTTGAAATGAATATCTCGATTGGTTATGCTACAAAAGTATCAGCTTATGAAGATATAAATGATATAATGAAATCAGCGGACGATTATATGCGAAACAAAAAACTTCTAAACAGAAAAAGTATACATAATGAAATTATCTCATCAATAATGGCAACAATGTACGAGAAGAGTGAAGAAACCGAGGAGCACGCGAAGAGGCTGTCGAGGATTTGTAAAAAGATTGGCGACCAACTTAAACTCAATCAAAAAAATATGAGCGAACTCGAATTGTTTGCAATGTTGCATGATATAGGCAAGGTTGCTATTGATGACAGAATACTCAAGAAACCGGGTAAATTTAACGATGATGAATGGATCATAATGAAATCTCATCCTGAAATTGGTTATAGAATAGCAAAATCAGCTTCCGAAATTGAACCGATTTCAGAATATATTCTTACTCATCATGAACGTTGGGACGGAAAAGGTTATCCTCGTGGTTTGAACGGTGAGGAAATTCCTCTTCTTTCGAGAATATTGGCGGTGGCAGATTCTTTTGACGCTATGACAAACGATCGTATTTACCGTAAAGCAATGTCTCTTGAGTACGCAATAACTGAGATTAATAAAAATTCCGGATCGCAATTTGATCCGCAGGTTGTAGAAGTCTTTCAAGAAATTATTTACGATTTATAATGAAATAAATATTTAAATGCAAATAAAGAGATAAATTAAATAAAATATAATAAGTAATTCATAAATGATTGTTTAAATAGTATATTTTTTTCCAAAAAACTATTGACATGCTAATAATAGCGTGTTATTATAATAATGAGCTAAAAGCTCCCATGTATAGGTAAACTTATCGAAAGATAAGGACACGAAGCTATAGGGCCTAAGGATTATATCTAAGGTTGCCAGTTGCCAAAAAAGTTAAATAAATATACAAACCGAAAACATGCCTTTTTGTAGTATTTGTTTTATTTTGGCGACTGATTATATATCAGTCGCTTTTTATTATAAAAATAAGTTACGTAAAATTTGAAAGGGGAAAATTATGAAAAAAATTATTTCCATTATGCTTGTATTGTTTATTATGCTTTCTATTGCTACCGTTGCTGTATCAGCAAATAATGCAACTGCAAATAATAACTATACATCAGAAACTGTTGCAATTTCCGCAAGTGGAGCATCCTTTACATACCAACTTCGCCTTATGATAGTTCAAGAATTGGTTGACAGAACAAACGCAAAAATCGAGAAATTAGTTGAAAAAGCTATTGCTGATACGAATCCTGATCTTGATAAACTCGTAGAAAAAACAAACAGACTTGCACAGAACACAATAAAAATAGCCGCAATTCTTGGTATTGAAGTAGTTTGTGAATATAAAGCATACGAAATTAATGGAGTTATTGTATACATAGACCCACTTATAGTAATTAAAAGATAAATGAACAGGGTTTCGTTACCATATGAAATAGAAGATATTATTAACTCGGTAATTTTTAAGGTTAATGAATGTGTATCTATTTCCAAGGTATATTTATTCGGTTCCTATTATAAAGGAACAAATACTATAGATAGCGATATTGACCTTGCTTTTTTCATTAAAAGTAATGAGATATTATTAGATGCTCATAGGAAAATAATAAAAATAACAAGTAAATATCCCATTGATATACAACCTCAGATATTTTATGACAATGAAATCGATGAAAAAATTGGTATTGTGGGAGAAATACTTGAAAACGGTGGAGAGATATCTATAGAGCAAGGTAACTATATGGGGTAAATTATCTATGGACGGAATTTTTATAAAAAGAGAAAAGGTTGATTTTTTAAACGAAGATAGTAAAAGCGATCTTTTTCTCTTGCTTGAGCATGAGGGCCTGGAAATTATGCTTCAGTCTATTGATAAAGGTTCTTTCATTTGGATAACTCCGACTGATGGGAAAAGTACGGTTGAATTCTTTTATATATTAAAAGGCAGTCTTACATTGGAAGCAAATCATGAAGAAATATCATTAAATGCAAATGATTGCTTTTATACAAAAGATTTAAAAGGAAAAGTACTTTTAAAAAGTGATACCGATCTGAAAGTTCTATATATTGCAACAGGCCCTGTTTTTAAGTATTTGGATAATTTATACGGCGATCTTGAATATTTACTTGATAAAATCACTGAGAAGGACGAATATACAAAAAATCACAGCAAAAGAGTAAGAGACTTTTGTTTATTCATTTCTCAAAAACTCAATTGTACAGAGACTATTATCGATAATTTAGTGCTGGCTAGTCTTTTCCACGATGTCGGTAAATGCTTTATTCCCGATGAAATTCTTAAAAAAGATAAAGATCTTACAAAAGAAGAATACAAGGAGATTTTCAAGCACCCAACATATTCAAAAAAATTGCTTTCTGGCAGGTTTTCAAACGACATTACTGAGATTGCATATGCACATCATGAGAGATTGGATGGTTCCGGATATCCATGCGGACTGAGCGGAGATGAAATTTCGCTCGAAGCAAGAATTATTTCGGTAGCTGACAGCTTTGATGCTATGACATCTAAAAGAACTTATAACGAGCCTATGTCCTTCACAGAAGCTGCTAATGAATTGTTTTCGCAAGACGATAAGTATGATATAACAGTAACAAGAGCTCTTAAAGAAATGGCAGACAGCGGTGAACTTGTGAAGAGACTACAAGAGGTTCATTATGACAAGTTATGAAAAATACGAGCATTGGTTGACTCTTTCTCGGTATGATATCGATACAGCGAAAATTTTACTTGACGCAAAGAGATATTCATATGTTCCCGTTTTATGTCAGCAATCTGCAGAACGTTTATTAAAGGGAATGTTCGTTTGTCACACAGGCAAAGAATCAAATAAAAGTCACAATGTACCTTTTCTTGCAAATAAATTAATTGAGAGCATTACATTTATAGAGACCGAAGCAGGTAAACGTTTTGAAAAAGAAAAAGATGATTACGAAGAATTGATGGTTGACCTAATGTTTTACTACATGAGCGATTATCCTTTTTCTTATAAAAAGTTTTCTGATCGTTTTATAGAAGAAAAAGTTGCTTTGGAAATTTATAACAATACGCTTAAGCTGCTTACCTGGCTTGAAAGTTTCCAGGTCGGTTTAAAATAAAACAATTTAATAATAAAAACTTCCCGATAATGGCAAACCTATCTAAAGGTAGGGACGCAAAGCTAAAGGACCTAAAGATAAAAGTATTTATCCATGGTAGCCTGGCCACCGAACGAAGTACGGGTTTTTTAATTAAATCGTATGACATCAAGAAATTTACTTTCCTCTATATAAAGAGGAAGTTTAATTGTCGTCATTGTTAATTACGATATTATTATTGACCGTATTCCATTATTTGGGATACGGTCTTTTATTATTCTAAAATTGGACAAAGGAGGTGAAGAAAGGTTGTTCGTATTAATGATATGCTGCGGAGCAGTAGCAGGATGGTTAAGTATGATTCTTTGTAAATATCTTGTATCGGTAAGAGTTAACGGACCTCTTGACCACTTGCTTATCAGAAGCATATATGCACCTATTGTTTGGTGTATATCGGGCGTGATCGGATTTGCTATTATTCAATCATTAGGTAGAGGTGCTCTGCAAATAACGGAGTATATAACTGTTTTCTTAATATGTTTATGTATTGGTGCAGTCGACTTTATTATTAGGAAAATCCCAAATCAACTGTTACTTACACTCATTCTCAGTAAAGTAGTTTTTCTTGCATTGAATTTTTCGAAACAGGAAATGCAACAGAGTTTTTTAGGTTTTGCCGCAGCGTGTGTCATTTTTACGATACCGTCATTATTAAAAGTCAACGTTGGCGCAGGTGATATAAAGCTCGCAGTTGTAACGGGTTTTTATCTCGGGATATACGGTTTTTTACAAGCTATGATTATCATGGCAATAACTATCGCAGTATACGGCTTATATATTATAATTCGACATCGTGGAAATCTAAAGACAAAGACGGCAATGGGACCGTACCTAGCTTTAGGACTTATCAGTACATTAATGTTCCCATTATTTTAAAAAATTTAGGAGGATAAAAATGAAAAACATTAAAAATTTCCTTAAGGACGAAAACGGACAGGGTATGGTTGAGTACGGACTTATAATCGGTCTCATAGCAATTGTAGTTGTTGCAGGACTTGTTATCCTCGGACCAAAGATAAAGGATATGTTTACCAACATAGCAGATGAATTGACATCGGAAGCTACTTCCGTATAAAAAACGAAGTAGACTAATAGGGGGTGCTGCACACCCCCTAAAATTAAAAAATGAAAGGGTGGCAGAGTTGAGGGAATTTTTGAAGGATGAAGATGGTCAAGCAGTCGTCGAATTTGCAATTATAGCTCCAATTTTACTATTGATATTATGTGGAATAATAGATTTTGGCTGGATATTTTCCGCACAGCTCGCTACTAATAACTGTGCCAGAGAAGGTGCTAGATATGCTGCTACCTGTTCCACATACAGCACAGCACAATATGAAACAGCATTAAAGGTACAAAATGTTGCTTCCGAAAATATTCAAAGTAATTTAAACACAAATGTATCTTATTCAAATATGGCAAATCCAAGTTTGGGAGACGTAACCGTCATTGTAACAAGCGAAGTTAAGACCTTAACAATTGTGGCTGATACAATTTTTGGAGGTGGTTTTTTTAATCTAACCTCAAGCGTCACAATGAAAGTAGGTTGAAAATGAAGTTTATGGCAACGCTTTTATGAAAGGTATGGTCTTTAATATGGGAAAATTTATTAAGGATGAAACAGGAATAAGTGCAATTATTACAGCACTTGTTATGACTATAATTTTAACAGCAACAGCCTTGGCTCTTGACATCGGTGCAGCTTATGTAGATGCGTCTTATGCGCAAAATGCAGCTGATGCGATTGCTTTGTCAATTGGTGAATATTTACCTGTCGAACAGAATGACCAATCAAGTAAGACAATGATTTTAGCTGCTGCAAATGAATTTGCATTAAAAAACGGTGTATATGATTTAAAAACCGAAGATGTAATATTTTGTGGTCTTGAAGATGGAAAATACAAATCCGTTTCTGTAAGTGTTAAAAAAACAAGTGTTACCAAGCTTGCGAAAATAATCGGAGTTGACAATATAAAAATAACAAAATCTGCAACTGTTTCATCTAAACCTGTGGGCTCGATAAAAGGAGCAGTTCCGATCGGAATTACAGAAGATGCTTACGATACCGCAATGGCTACAGGAAATACTCAACATGTTATTTTAAAAGTCGGTGGCGGTGACGGGGTTAACGGTTTTTATGGCTTTATCGTTCTTGATGACTCCAACGGAAATGCAGTTGTTTTGGAAAAATGGATGAAATATGGTTATGAATTCGAAAATTATGTCGGTGAAATACTTCCGATCGCTACCGGTGACAAAACAAGCGTTGTGAGAGACGGAGTAAACTACAGATTATCACTTTGTAATCATTATGTAGGATACGACGGCTGTAAAGTAGCTCATTATGTAGAGGATTGTCCGAGAGTTGTATTTGTTCTTATATACCGATTCGTTAACACCAATACTGTTGAGATTGTCGGTTTTGCACCTTTTATACTCGAACCATCAAATAAAGACGATGAAATACAGGGGTCGTTTTTAGACATAAATATTTCTTATACGGAAAAAATAACCGAAAAAGATTGCGGTACATATACATATAGATTAACAGGTTAGGAAAAGAGTTATGAAAAAGATTTATTTATTAGCCACAGTTGTTGCTATAATAACCGGAATAGCTGTTTTCCTTTTTGCTACGGAATTACAGAACGGTCAATCAAAAATTATACAGCCGAATTTAGTATCGGTGGTTGTTGCAGCATCAGATATTTCCGAAAATACAACTTTAACCGCAGAAATGCTTACAACGGTACTGTTCCCTGAGAATACAATACCCGAAACCGCTGTCAAGGATTCATTTTACTTAATTGGTAAAGTAGCGAAATATCCTCTTAAAAAAGGCGAACAGTTTTTAACCGAAAAGGTTCTTGTAATAGGCGACGAGCAAAACTATGAGCTTGCGGATCGTGTCCAGAAAGGCTACAGAGCATTTACAATATCAGTTGATGAGGTTTCGGGCATAGCGGGTTATTTAAGGGTTGGCGATAAGGTTGATATAATAATAACAAAGTCTATAGATGGTGTTTCGACTACATCTTATTTATTGCAAGACATTTTAATTATCGCTGTCGGAAATTCATCGCAATTTGCTTCTGTACCGAATCAAATTACTGAATATTCAAACATAACGCTAGAGGTACTTTCAAAAGATTGTGTTATGCTTAATCATAGCATTGTAAACGGACTTGTTAAAATTGTACTGAGGGGTTACGGAGATAAGGAAATTATCACCTCTCCGATCGCAAATAATTAAAAGGATATAAATCTGATTCTATCGGTGCTCCTATGAAAGGAAAGAATATAATATATGGAAAAGCTTAAGGTTGTTATTATTTCTAACGACATCGACTTAAAAATAAATATAAAAAATATGTTAAGCGACGATAACATTGCAATATCGGGCTTTTTGGAATACGACAATATGACCAACCTAAAGATTTTAGGGTATAGTCCAGATGTTGTAATAATGATATACGACCAAAAAGAAGGACAGATTTTTGAAATCGCTGAACAGGTTTATGCACAGATACAAGGTGCCAGCGTTATTATGCTTTCCGAGGAAGTTGATATCAATTTACTTACCAAAGCCATGCAATACGGTATAAAACACGTTTTACTGTTAAAAACATCAGACAAAGAGCTAAAGGAAGCAATTTTTAAAGCTTATACATTAGAAAAAAAACGTGTTTCCGATAATTCTTTTATAAAAAGTTCAAGGTCCAAGGTAATCTCCTTTTTCGGAGGAAAAGGCGGCACAGGCAAAACAACAATAGCAGTAAATACCGCGGTACAGCTTGCTTTGAACGGTAAAAAAACAGTTATTATCGACGCTGATTTGCAGTTCGGTGATGTTACTGTATTATTGGATATAGACCCAAAGGATACTATATATGAGCTGTCAAGAGAAAAGGGAGACATGAACATTGATGTTGTAAAAAGTATGCTCTCGCTCCACAGCAGCGGACTTGATGTTCTTGCTGCTCCGAAAAGCCCGGAACTAAGTGAATATGTAAATGAAAAGATTATCGAACTTATTATAAATACCATTCGTCCTTATTACGAATACATAATAATAGATCTGCCCCCTGGATTTAACGATACAACAATTGCCATTATAGAGAGCAGCGATATTGTTAATTTGGTTGCAAGCGTAGATATAGTTGCATTGAGAAACGCAAAAATTTGTTTAGGAATACTGGATGCACTCAGACAAAAAGATAAGGTTGAACTTGTACTTAACCGTGCATCTGACGGAATAATTTCAAAGAAAGATTTTGAGAATATACTCGGTCTGAGTCCGAAAATTTATCTGCCCGACGACACAAAAACAGTGCTGACAAGTATGAACAAAGGAGTTCCGTTTGTAGTAGGTATGCCAAAGTCGACACTTGCAAAGATTATAAAGGATTATACATCAGCTCTTTAATAAGGGGGATAAATGTGGGACTGCTTGAAAGAATAGAAAAAAATAAAATTACCGCTGGTGAGCATATAAATGAAAAAGCAATTATAGTCGACGAATTTTTTGAAATAAAGAACAAAATACATAGCTCTGTTATAAATGAGATAAACAAACAAGAGCAAAAAGAAATCCCCGATGACCTGATAAGAAAGATAATTAATCAATCAGTTGATGATCAAGGAAATGAAATAAGTAAATCTGACAAAAATAAAATTCTTGAAGATGTTTATAACGATATTATGGGTTATGGACCGATTGAAGAACTTTTAAAAGACCCTGATGTCTCGGAAATAATGGTTAACGGTCCGAATAAAATTTTTATAGAAAAAAAAGGAAAAATTTTTCTCACCGCATTACGATTCAGAAACGACGAACACGTACTTAATGTTATAGACAGAATAGTATCACTTGTCGGCAGACATATCGACGAAGCCAGTCCGATGGTCGATGCAAGGTTAAAGGACGGTTCAAGAGTAAACGCAATTATTCCTCCTATTTCACTTGTAGGACCTATATTAACCATACGTAAATTCTCAAAAAAACCGATAACATATACTCAACTTATCGATTGGGGCTCAGCATGTCCCAAAATGCTCTCGTTTTTAGAGGCCTGTGTAAAAGGAAAGTTAAATATTATTGTTGCAGGTGGTACAGGAAGCGGTAAGACCACATTGTTAAATGTTTTATCTGCATTTATTCCGCATGACGAACGAATTGTCACTATAGAAGATGCCGCAGAATTACAGCTTCATCAGGAACACTTAATAACCCTTGAGAGCCGTCCGTCAAACCTAGAGGGAAGCGGTCAGATCAATATCAGGGCTTTGGTTAAGAACGCTTTGCGAATGAGACCTGATAGAATCATAGTTGGTGAAGTTCGCTCTGGTGAAGCACTAGATATGCTTCAAGCGATGAATACAGGACACGACGGTTCGCTTACGACAACACACGCAAACACTCCAAGAGATACAATTTCCAGATTAGAAACAATGGTAATGATGGCAGGTATGGAACTGCCGTTAAAAGCTATCAGAGAGCAAATTTGTTCGGCCGTGAATCTGATTGTTCAACAATCAAGATTGCAGGATGGCAGCCGTAAAATTACAAACATAACAGAGCTAACCGGCATGGAAGGCGATATTGTGAGTATGCAGGATATTTTCGTTTATGAAACAAAAGGCGACAGGGACAACTTCGGTAGATTTAAAGGAGAATTTCGACCTACCGGAATTAAACCGAAATGCCTTGATAAAATCATAGGAAACGGGGTTGCAATCAGCAATGAATGGTTCCGATAGCACCGCTTTTATAATTCTTATAAGTATATTATGCTTTATTCTTTCATTTTTGCTTTCAATAGTATTATTTAAACGAATTTTTAGAGATAAGCTTGTCGCACAAAAACGTATAATGAGCTTTTTTAAAAAGGAAACACAGAAAGAGACCTTGCAACCGAAATTAAAAAAACGCAAAAGAATCTTTGGTAAGAAGATTAAGTTAAGTCAAACTATAGCTACCGAGCTTCAGACTGCCGGTGTATTAATCAGGGTAGAAGAATATGCAATTATCTGGCTTTTCTTAAGCTTTGTTCCGTCAGGCTTAATTGCATTAGTGACAGGTAACGCAGGAATTTCTGTTTTATTTGCGATTGTGGGTATAATTTTACCGCCTATGTATATAAAAAAGCAAAAAAAGAAGCGAATTGCCGCTTTCGAAAATCAATTGGGTGATGCGCTTGTCACAATGTGTAACTGTCTGCGTTCGGGTTTAACGCTTGGACAAGCTTTCGAAAACATTACCACAGAGATGAGCGAACCGATATCAAAAGAATTCGGGCGAGTATGCACCGAGATGAAATACGGCAGTCCGTTAGACAAATCGTTAAATTCTATGGCGGATAGAATCAGAAGCGACGATCTTATGTTGACGGTGACTGCAATAAATATTCAACGCCAGGTAGGCGGAAATTTATCTGAGATTTTATCCAGCATTTCAGAAACAATAAAAGCGAGGGTAAAGCTTAAAGGTGATATAAAGGTAATGACCGCATCTGGGAGAGCATCCGGACTGATAATAGGCTTTTTACCAATCGCACTAGGATTGATGATATTTTTATTGAACCCTGATTATATGATTTCATTTGTCGAATCAAGTATCGGAAAAGTATTGCTTGGTATTGGAGTAGTCATGGAATGCCTTGGCTTTATGATGATAAAGAAGATATTGGCTATAAAATATTAAAAAAGGAGCGGTAAAAATGTCGTTGTTGGTTATGTCGGTTTCGTTACTGATGTTTTGCTTGTTCTCGATATTATTCTCACCGCTTGGAAAACAAATTGATATCAAGACTAAACGGCTGGATATGGTTGTGAATAAGAAAAAAGAAGTTTTTGACGAGCTTGATTTATCTATTTACAAGCGTTTTATTGCACCAAAAATCAATAAAATAAACGAATTCCTATCAAAAAGACAAAAAGGGAAAAATAAAAAAACAAAAAGTACGGTGCTTGAAAAAGATTTGCAATATGCAGGCTTCAGAATGGCGGCAGATGAATATCTTTTTATAAAAAACGTAATACTTTCGCCTGTATTACTTGTACCCTTCTTTACCGCTTTCGTAATAAAAATCGATATTGGTCTCAGACTGCTATTCCTCTTATTCGGTGTAATTTTATGGGCACTGATACCTCGGTATTTTTTGGTCGCAAGAGTTAAAGCAAGACAAAATAAAATTAAATATCAGCTTCCTGAGGTAATTGATTTACTTTGTGTAAGTATTGAGGCAGGTCTGGGTTTCGACGCAGCGTTACTGAAAATATCCGAAAAAATGGAGGGTGCGCTTATCGACGAGTTATTGATTTTATATCGAGAGATACAGATGGGAAAAGCAAGAAGAGACGCTCTCAAGGATTTTGGTGAATGCAGTATTGTACCGGAATTAAAAACGTTTTCCACAGCGATTATACAAGCAGATAAACTTGGTATACCAATAAAAAATATGTTGAAAATCCAATCGGAACAATTAAGAACGGCAAGACGGCAGGCGGCACAGGAAAAAGGAATGAAATCGCCGATAAAGATGATGCTGCCGATGGTTGTGTTTATATTTCCTGTTATTTTTATAATTTTGTTAGGACCCATTATAGTCCAACTAATAGTACAATTTAAAGGTTGAGAGAGTAAAAAATGAAAAAAAGCATATCTGTTTGGATAGATAACATAAAAATGGTTGGGATAGTAAAGGTTGCAGATACCTTTATAAGCAGATTTTTAGGTCTTTTACCGATAAAAGTCCTGAAAGAAAATAATGGACTTTTATTAAAGCCATGTAAGCAGGTACATACTTTTTTGATGAAATATCCTATTGATGTAATATTTTTGTCCGATGAGAATATTATCGAGCATATTGAATATAATCTTGTTCCAAACAAGGTTTCCCGTTATGTTAAATCGGCAGTGAAAACTCTTGAAATTAATAGTGGTGTAGCGATAAGGTATAATCTTGATGTCGGAGATATGTTAAATATAAAAGATGCTAATAAGGAGAATTAATTATGGAGCAGTTAAGAGAAATTATAACCGAATCCGAAGAGAAAAGATTTAAAACAAGTGTTTTTGGGTTTGATAAAAAAGAAATAATTGAACACATCGCTGCATTGGAACAAAACTTGAAAAGTTCGATATTTAATTATGAAAAAAAGCTGTCTGAGCAATCTAACTCGCTGACTATGGCTCTTCGCGAAAAAGAAACACTTGCAGAAAAAGTTGATGTTCTTAACAAACAAATAAAAATATTAACTGTTGATATTAATGAAGAAAAAAGTAGCATTGCTGCCGAAAATAATATATTAAAATTAAGAATAGAAGAGTTATCCGAGCTGGAAAGTAAAAACGAATTGCTTGTTGCCGAAATGGTCGGATTGAAGTCAAGGTGTGATTTCCTAGAATCAGAAAGAGAAAGACTTTTAAAAACTATTAACGAAAAGGAAGAAGTTATTTTATCACAATGTAAAAAAAATGCCGAATCTGAACGTCTTCTAAAGACAGAATTGGAAAAAAATAAGACAAATTACGAGAGCATAAGAAAAGTACAATTACATAATATACACGCAGCAAAAGAAGGCTTAAATAAAATAATCAACATCATTGAGCAAATGTAACCCTCCCAAAAACATTTGCGGTAAAAAATATGTGTTTCTTTTCAGCAAAAAGTCGACCATATGGTCGACTTTTTGCTATGTTTGTGATATAATATTGCCGACAACAACGAAAGTTATAATTTTAGCGTTAATAGTCGGCATTAAAAAAAATGCTCCGCATTTTCTCAATGTTGGTATAATTTATATAATATTTCCGACAACAAATAAAAAGCATTTTATTAGGAGGGATAACTTATTTTTAATATAATTGATGCAAAGCCTATTTGTTATATATTCGGTGCTATGAATATAGAAAATATAGAATTACAGAGATTTAAACCAAAACAGGGCGATCTTGTTATCGCAGCGGATGGCGGCTATCTAAACTTACAAAAAATAGGTTATTCCTCTGATCTTATAATCGGTGATTTTGATTCGCTCGAGTTTATTCCGCAGGGCGAAAATGTTATCAGGCTGCCAAAAGAAAAGAACGACACCGATACTCTTTTTGCTGTGAAAATCGGACTGGATAAAGGCTATAAAAATTTTGTTATTTATGGCGGAATCGGTGGAAGACTTGATCACACATTTGCTAACATTCAGACCCTTGCTTATATTGCGGAGTATGGCGGAAGAGGCTTTTTAGTTGGCGAGGGAAATGCTATAACTGCAATAAAAAATAGCGAAATAGAATTTTCAAAAGACAAAAAGGGCATTATATCTGTTTTTTGTAATGGTAGCAAAGCAACAGGAGTATACCTTACAGGCTTGAAATATCCGCTTATAAATTATACTTTAACAAGCGATATGCCACTGGGTGTCAGCAATGAATTTATTGGAATAGAAAGCTCTGTTTCGGTAAGAAATGGAATGCTTATAATAATATATAATCTATAAATTTATATAATTATAACCAATATAAAAATATTTTCGTGATTTTTTAATAACTAAAAGCATAGAATATAACGAGGTGTTTTTTTATGCTTTCTATTATTGTTACCTTCCTTTCGCGCTTTATTTACATGTTCTTGAAGACATCAAACACTTACGCATTTCCGCCGCCGTTACCCAAAGATGAGGAGCAGCGGCTTTTTCATCTGTGCAAACAGGGTGACTTTAATGCCCGTAACAAGCTTATAGAACATAACCTGCGGCTTGTTGCACATATTGTAAAAAAGTATTACACCACACATAAAGAACAAGAAGACTTGATTTCTATAGGTACAATCGGACTAATAAAAGCGATCGATTCTTTTGATGTGACAAACGGTGCGAGATTTGCTACATACGCAGGAAAATGTCTTCAAAATGAAATACTCATGTATTTCCGCGCGCAAAAAAAACATTCCAACGAAACTTCAATAAACGAACCTGTTGATATAGACAAAGACGGTAATCCTCTAACATATATGGATATTATATCCTGTGACGATGATATTGTTGAGATACTTGACGTAAAGATTAAAAGTACACTTATTTATAAAGCAATAGAAAATTCGCTTTCAAAAAGAGAGCGTTCTATAATTCTTTTACGTTATGGACTTTGTGCAAGCGGACGTACTTTTGCACAGCGTGAGGTAGCGGTTCTGCTTGGAATCTCACGTTCATATGTTTCAAGATTGGAAAAGGGTGCGCTTGAAAAAATAAAAAAATACATGAAAGAAAATGGTAATTAGTTAAAAAACTATTGATTATTAAAAAAAATATATTATAATAAAATAATAGAATGATAATACAATGTGCTAATGAAAGAGCAAGGAAAGGATTATTTATGAGTAAGAGATTTAAAATAGGAGTTATAACAGACTCTTTTTTGGTTCCGTTTGAACAAGCGCTTGACAGAGCTGTTGAGGTTGGTGCGCAAGGCATTCAGCTTTATGTTGTAAATGGTGAAAATGTATATACTTCGTTTACAGATGAAAAGGTTGCAAGAGTAAACGGACTTCTTAAAGATCGCGGACTTATCGTTTCTGCTGTTTGCGGAGATTTTGGAGGTCATGGTTTTCAGAAAGCTGAAGAAAACATAACAAAGATTCCTGCAAGCAAAGCTGCAGCCGAGCTTGCCGTTAAACTGGGTTCAAATGTTGTTACAACACATATCGGGGTTGTTCCCGAAGACAAGAACAGCGAAGTTTACCAAACGATGAAGGCAGCCTGTAAAGAGATTGGCGATTTTGCAGCTTCGATCGGTGTTACCTTTGCTATCGAGACAGGTCCTGAAAAGGCAACAATACTTAAAAGTTTTCTTGATGATGTAGGCAGCAAGGGAATCGGTGTAAACCTTGATCCTGCTAACCTTGTTATGGTCGCAGACGATGACCCTGTACAAGCTGTCTATACTCTTAAGGATTATATAGTTCATACCCATGCTAAGGACGGTATTATGATAAAGAAAACCGATCCGAAGAGAATTTATGATTTCTTTGCTGAGGGCGGCATTGAAGACCTCAGAATGAGTGATTACTTCCTTGAGGTTCCGCTTGGCGAAGGTAAGGTTCCATTCGATAAATATATTAAAGCACTTGAGGATATCGGTTATAAGGGCTTTTTGACCATCGAGAGAGAATGCGGTGCGAATCCTTTTGCAGATATTAAGAAAGCAGCAGATTTTTTAATATCGGTCAATCCAGAGATAAAAGTAAAGAAAATCGGTTTTATAGATTATTTCCTCGATGAATGGCATGCAAACAACTATCCTAAATTTATAAAGGATATAGCAGGTGACGAATTTGAGGTTGCATATGCTTATGCTGAAATAGATAATCCAAAAGGACTTACAACCGATCAATGGTGTGAGAAATTTGGAGTTACAAGACTTAATACAATCGAAGAGGTTGTGGAAAAAAGCGATTGCATGGTTGTCCTTTCACCTGATTATCCAGAACGTCATTGGGATCTCTGTCAAAAACCATTACGGAGCGGAAAACGTGTTTATGTTGACAAGACCTTTGCGCTTTCTAAAGAAATTGCTGCAAATCTTGTGAAAATCGCTGAGGAGAGCGGTACACCTTTCTTCTCAAGCTCTGCACTTCGTTTTGCAACAGAACTCGGTAAAGTAGATAAGAACGATATCGTATTTATAAATTCCAGAGGTCCGGGAAACTTCGATACTTACGCAATTCATCAGATAGAACCGATTGTTATTCTCATGGGCAGTGCTGTTAAACGTTTGATGTCTATTGGCAGCGGTAAATATGAGTCTTTGGTTATAGAGTTCGAGGGTGGTCGTCGTGCGGTTATGAGCCATTATGGCTGGTCAGGNNTTTGGTATGACAGTCAATTATTCTGACGGAAGAACACAAGTTATTCCTCAGATGAGTGATTATTTCCCTGGCTTTATGAGTGCTTTATGTAACTTCTTCATGACTGGTGATATAAAAGCTAAGCATGACGAAACGGTTTCGATAATGGGTATAATCGAAGCAGGAAATGTGGCGTTAAAAACCCCCGGCGATTGGGTTAACGTATAAAATTTAAAAGTGCAGGAGGTCTGAGCATGAAAAAAGCGGTAATTATAATGGTTACAATAATGTTTCTTTTTACAGGTGTTTTTTGTGTTCTGCCTGCCGATGCTGAAGAAATGACTTTTAAGCCTACGGTAAAAGGCTCATATCTTTATGGTATTCCGGAGAAAACCACTTTTGATGATTTGGCTTTGGTTATTCCGAAAACAATAATTGACATTAAAAGATTGGATGGAACGGCGGTTAAATCAGGAAGCAGTACCTTTATCGGCACAGGCTTTACGGTGTCGCTGAACGGAAATTCTTACACAGCGATTATACTTGGAGATGTTGACGGTGACGGAATAATTAAATCCGCGGATTATCAGAAAATCAAAATGCATTACCTAGGCAGTTTTACAATAACCGGAAGCGCAAATCTGCTTGCCGCTGGGGACGATGACCTTGACGGAAAAATTAAAGCGATTAAGTATCTTATGGTAAAAAGACATTTTATGGGCACTTATAATATTAACGTTAATTATACAGTCCCATATACCACACCACCCGATGACGAGAGCGGTTGGACAAACAGCTGGGTGTAAATTTATTATAACAAATTAAAACAACAAAGCTCACCTAAAGGTTAGATTAGGTTGAGCTTTGTTTATTGACAAATATATATTTACAGATTATCATATTATTAATAATTTAAAAAGGTGAAATGATGAATACCGATGAATGCAGACATAAAATAAATGCAGGCTTTAAGGAAGTATTTTTTACCAGTAAGCATTACTGTAAAAAATGCGGCGTCAGAATAAGCTTATGTGATCGTGATAATTTATTAGAAACATTTGCTTTCATATTATTATATTTTCTAATAGTTATTATAATTCCTTATGATATAATATTTACCATCAATTAATACTAGATTATGGGATTTTCTTCTTCTTCTTACAGTTAATTGTTTTACAAAGTGGATTTTCAGAAAGTATGGCAAGTGGACAGAAGAATGGGATGCGTAAATTTTTAATATAAGCAACACCCTGTAAGATTTTTAATCTTACAGGGATATTTTTTAAGTATTTTTATTTAATACCCATATGCAGTTTATACGCTGTTAGCGTGTTCTGCATAAGCATTGCGATGGTCATTAGACCGACACCGCCGGGAACGGGGGTTATGTAGGATGCTTTGCTCAAGCAATCGGTAAAGTCAACATCGCCGCAGAGAACGCCGTCAGAGCGGTTCATACCCACATCGATAACAACTGCACCTTCTTTTATCATGTCTCCAGTAATTTTTCTGGGAATACCTATCGCTACGACAAGAATATCGGCTCTGCGTGTAACCTCAGCAAGATCGAGGGTACGCGAATGACAAGTTGTTACCGTACCGTTTGCTGCCAACAAAAGCAGTGACATCGGCTTTCCTACTATGTTGCTTCTGCCGACAACAACACATTCCTTGCCACTTACAGAAATATTATAATCCTTAAGCATACGCATAACACCTGCCGGGGTGCAAGGGAGAAAAAGCGGATTGCCAAGCATGATTCTACCTACATTCTCAGGATGGAACGCATCAACATCCTTTTTTGTGGAAATTCGGTTGATAATACTCATTTCATTAAGATGCTTAGGAAGCGGCAATTGAACAAGAATTCCGTCAACATTATCATCATCATTAAGAAAATCAATTAATTTATCAAGTTCATCCTGTAAAGTTTCGGTAGGAAGTATGAACTCAAGAGAAGTAAATCCGATAGCCTCACATGCACGCTTTTTATTGCGGACATAAACTTTTGAACCCTCGTCATCACCTACTAAGACAACCGCAAGGCAGGGTGGACGGTTTCCGTCCGAAACTAACTGATTTACTTCCACAGCGATCTCGTCTTTTACCTTCTGTGAGATTATTTTACCGTCAAGAATTATAGCCATATTAAGAATTTACTCCTCGATGTTTGCGTCATCTGTATTTTCGTCTGTTGCTTCGTTATCTTCATCACCTTCGGAATCATTGTCAAGTTCATCCTGTTCGAACAATGTTTCTTCGTCCTCGGTGTAGTCCTGATCCTCATTAACATCAAAAGGCACTGCCAATTCGTCAGTATCCTTTACAGCATCAGATTGAACTCTGAGTGCTGCATATTTACTCTCATAGCTCATTGCGTTTTCAAGTTCTCTACTTGATTTCTTTAAAAGTACAAATAGCATGATTATTGCAACTATGAAAGTAATAAAACCAATAACTACAGATAACTTTAGCCCTGCAATATACAGGCTGTCAGTACGTAGCATTTCGATAAAACCTCTGCCTAAGCCATACCATGCAACATAATAAAAGAAAATCTGTCCGTCAAACTTCTTCTTTTTATAAGCGATATTAATAAGTATAAAACCAATCAGGTTCCAAAGTGATTCGTAAAGAAAGGTAGGATGTACAAACTGAATATCGCTTCTTAATTTGTCGTCTATAAAAACTCTATCAAGTCCCATTCTCCACGGAAGTTTATCAACACCCTCGGAATAGCCGTAAGCCTCGGCATTTACGAAATTTCCCCATCTGCCGATTATTTGTCCTAGCATTACAGCCGGAGCTATTGAATCTAAAATTGTATATGTTTTTAACTTTTTTATCTTACAATAAAAAATTACCGCCGAACCGCCGAATATGATTGCACCATATATGGCTATTCCACCTTCTCTGATGTCAAGCATTTCCCAAAAAGTATCGTACAAATCAAGATTGGTTATAACATATGTAAATCTTGCACCGATTATAGCAACAATTACAGCTAAAAGTGTAATGTTGTATACATGATCAGGATCGATGCCTTCTGTTTTTGAAGCTCGTCTCATAAAATATAGAAAAGCCGCTATTATTCCGGTACATAAAATTATTCCATACCATCTTACTTGTAAACTGCCAATTGAAAATGCAATTTCATTGAGATTGAAATCAAGCCCTAAACCGGGAAAAGTAACGTGATTGATGTTCATATCATTTTTACCTCCTGTTAATGTTATTTATTCTTTGGGAAAACAATGCTTAAAGCACACTTATTTATGTCATATGAGGATAAAAGGGTATTTTTTGCGTCCTCATATGTGACATCAGAAATGATAACAGGGTAATCGAGAATATCAGTACCTGTAAAAATATAAGAAAGAAAACTGGTTGCAATATCCTCGGTAGAATTAAAATTGTGTAGATTATTGGCATAAACAACTCTTTTAGCACGCTCAAATTCTTCCTCGGTAAAGAATTTAATTTTACGCAGGGTAATTTCCTCGCAGACCGCGTCCTTAACAGCATCCGGGTTCTCACAGCTACCGGAAACTTCAACATAAGCATAATTAACCGCCTGCTCAAAGGAAGCTGCAAATTTATTGTTTATAAGACCGCTTTCGTAATGATGGTTATAGAAATTACTTGATTTTCCAAACATAAGCTGAAGAATAATTTCGTTTACAGCTTCCTTTTTAAGAAAATCGTCAGGATTTGATACAGGGACATCCTTGATTCCTATGTTAAATATTGGCTGTGCAATCTCTAACTCAAGCGTAACACGTTCCTTGTTTATATGCAAAGGTTCTTCGGGATATTTTCGCTCTATTTTAATGCTTTCCGCTTCTTTTAACGCTTTATCGCAGATAATTTCGACCTGTTCGGGGGTAACATCACCACAAACGCAAAGTGCCATGTTGTTCAGGTTATAAAAGGTGTTATAGCATTTGTAAAGAATCTCGGGGGTTATTTGTGAAATGGATTCAATAGTTCCTGCTATATCGTTGCGAACAGTGTTGTTTACGTACATTGCACCAAGCATATTAAAGAAAACTCTCCAGCCCGGGTTATCCTCGTACATTTTTATCTCTTCGCCAATAATACCCTGTTCTTTTTTTACAGTCTGTTCGGTAAAAAAGGGATGTGTAACGAAGTCTAAGAGAACCTCAAGATTCTCGTCAAAATTATTCGTGCAGGAAAAAAGATACGCTGTACGGACAAATGAAGTAAAAGCATTTGCGCTTCCACCGAATTTTGCGTAACGTACAAAAGCATCGTCACCGTTTTCGTCCTCAAAAAGTTTATGCTCCAAAAAGTGAGCCACACCGTCAGGTATTGTAAAAAATTCTGCATCCTCATCTGTTTTAAAGGTAGCATCGGTAGAGCCGTATTTAGTTCCAAAAACAGCAAAAGCAGTTGAATGCTTTTTCGGGAACACGTAAATCGGCAGACCACTTTTGTGTTTTTTGTAATAATATCTCTCGTTTAAATAAGCATTTTCTTTTATTGTAAAGCTCATAATTATGCCTCCAATGAATAGATAGTGTCAAGCACAAGACGCTTTGCCATGGATACTACATCCTGTTTTGTAATAACATCCAGACATTCTGCGGCATCTTCAGGAGAATCGGTACGGCCTGCAATTATTCGGGACAGATACCATGTACATATCGAAGCAGGGCTGTCGGTAATCTCCCTGTAAGCGTTTTCAAGCGAACGCTTTGCATCGTTAAACTCGTTATCACTGATTACACCATTTTTGACATCCTCAAGCTGTTCGAGGATCGCTTCGTAAGCGACATCCTTATTCTTTGCGTCCACACCGCTTGCGATAACCATAACACCTTTTACACCTTCAACAACAGGACTGCAGTAATAGCAAAGACTCTTTTTTTCACGTACATTTATAAACAACTTGCTGGTTGTCGATCCACCGAAAATCTCGTTGAAAAGAGCAAATTTTATATAATCTTTACTTTTAAGACTGGTTCCGATACGCAAGCCGATTGAGAGTTTACATTGACTGATTTGCATTTTTTCTATCTGGTTCTTAACTTTTTCTACACTTGTTTTTACAATTGTTTCGATAGCAAGAGGTTTTCTATCTGCAAAAGGCAGATGCTTGGTGATTAAGGCGGCAATATCAGATGCTTCTTTGTCGCCGACATAAAGCACCTCGACTGACGCAGTATCAAGCACCTTTTTATACTGAGCGTAAAGCTGCTCGGGCGTTATTTTTTCAACTTGCGAAATTTCACCGGTTGCGTTTACTGCGAAAGGCTCACCCTCACACATAATCTCGTGACAGCGTTTTATAGCATAACTGGTTTTGTTATTTATCTGCGCTTTTATGTTATCTATAAGATTTTTCTTTTCTTGTGTAACATAATCAGCTAAGAATACACCGTTCTCAGTAAGTGGTGAAAAAATCATCTCACTCAATAATTCTATTGCTTGTTCCAATAGGTTTATTTTATCAAAGGTATAAGCGTCGTCGATAGCGCTCAGCTCAAAAGAAACAGATTGAACCTCTCCACGCTTTTGTACATATGAGCCCAAACCGAGAGAATACAGTTCGTCCTGTTTTTTGTTTAAACTCTGCATGGTCGGATAATTAACCGTACCACGCTTAAGAACGTCGGTTAAAAGTGAATTCAAGGAAGCGGTGTCAGCCGAGAGGGGAGTGAGCAGGTTCACTGTGAGAAGGTTTGTCTTGAATTTATCGGTTTTTACTACCGAAACAAAAACACCCTTCTTTAATTCAATACGCTCGAAAATCATATTTATGATCATGCCTTTCCGTGGCGTTTACGCCACCAGCGGGAATTGTGCCGTTCCGGCAACAGCCGGATTGACTTTCCATTAAAGTCAAAGGCACAAAACCGTGTTTAAAAATTTATTTTTCAAACTTTTTATTTCCCTTTCTCAATATTAATTGTCATTTATAAATTTTATTGACACTGTGAAAATGCGGAGCATTTTTCTAATGCCGACTAAATAACGTATAAAATTTAACACTGTTTATGTCGGCTATTATATCAAAGAAGCACTGTCGGAATCAAGGTAAAGAACCGCATTGCTATGGTTACGAAGTACGGTTGCAGGGCATTTTTCACTGATCGGTCCTTCAAGCGTTGCTTTTACCGCATTTGCCTTAGTCTTTGCAGGAACCATGCAAAAAATGTATTCGGGTGCAATTAGTGTTGGAATTGTAAGCGTCAAGGCATATTTCGGAACATCCTCAAGTTTTTTAAAACAGCCGTCGTTTACCTGCTGCATCCGGCAAACCTCGTCAAGCGAGACAACCTTAACCACTTTTTCATCATTAAAATCTGCAACATGAGGATCGTTAAACGCTATATGTCCGTTCTCTCCGATACCCATGCAGACAATATCGCAGGGATGTTTTTTAAGTAGTTCTGTATAACGCTCACATTCGGTTTCGGCATCTTGAGCAGAGGAATCGATAGTATTTACCGAATTAAAAGGTACTTTATCAAAGATGGCTCTTCTCAGAAAATTACCGAAGCCCTGAGGTGCATCAGATGGCAATCCAATATATTCGTCCATATGAAAGGCGTTTATCTTTGAAAAATCGATGCTTTTGTCATTGATTAAAGCTGCAAGAAACTCATTCTGAGAAGGAGCAGCGGCAAAAATCATATTTATATCGCCTTTTTTTTCAATAAGTGCGTTAATTGCTTCTGCAGCTTCTTTTGCGGCGGCTACACCCATTTCCGTTCTTGTTTGGTATACCTTGTAAGTCAGCTTGTCACTTTTTCCAGATTTAATTATATCCATTATTATCCCTTTCGAATATTACTTTTCCGTTTGAAATGGTCATTTCTACATTAATATTATCGTCAAAAATCGTGAAATCCGCGTCGAATCCTGCGGAAAGCACACCTTTTGTCTTTAAATTTACAAGTTTGGCAGGTGTCATAGTCATCATTCGGACAGCGTCGCAGATATCGACTGAAGCTAATTTTACCATATTGCGAACCAATCTGTCTGTTGTGGCTACGCTTCCGCCAAAAGCTTTGCGGTCAGCAAGCTTAGCAACTCCGTCCTCTATGTAAACGGTAAAACCGTTTTTTAATGAGCCGAGTATTGTCTCACCTTCTGTCTGTCCTGCACCTCTCATTGCGTCGGTTATAAGAGCAACCTTGCCTGCACCTTTGGTTCTATAAACATACTTTAACATAGAGGGTGGCAGATGACAGCCGTCAGCGATAACCTCTACATCAAAGTCCTCAAGCATATATCCGCTCTCAATAAGTCCTGGATAGCGGAAGCCGTCCTTGCGAACAAGAGTACTCATTCCGCTGTAAAAGTGTGTAAGCAGGGTATAGCCGCTCTCATAGGCTTCGATAGCTTGTTCATAAAGTGCATCGGAATGTCCTATCGAAGCTGTTATACCAAGTTTTTTAAGCTCTGTTCCCAACTCCAAAGCACCTACAAGTTCGGGTGCGACCGACCAGCGCAAAATCTTGTTCTTTCCAGCTTCGAGGATCTTTGTATAATGCTCTTTTTTAGGAAGTTTTAGGTAATTTTCATCCTGTGCGCCTTTTTGTTCTTTTGAAAAATAAGGGCCTTCGAGGTGTAACCCTGCAAGAAAAGAACCGTCGTTTTCTGTGTTTTTTGCTTTTTCGAACACTTCGAACACTTCAAAAAGCTCCTCGTCGGGGCAGGTAAGAGTGGTCGGAAGCAGAGTTGCAGTTCCGTGTGAAGCGTGCAGCCTTGCCGCTCCCAAAAAGGCATCGACGGTACCGTCCATAAAATCATGACCTCCACCGCCGTGTACGTGTATATCTATAAAGCCCGGTGCAACAAACTTGCCCGAGCAGTCAATTACGTTGTAAAAACTATCGTCGTTTTTTTGTACACCGACATAAATTATACGGCTGCCGCTTTTGTTATCGGCTTCAAAGCAGGCCTCGCCGTTATTAATAACTCGCATTGGAGTAATGATATTTCCTTTAATCTTATATAAAGACATAAATACCTCTGTGAAAATTTATTCTGAATAAATTAAAGCAATCGAATGTGCGGCAATACCTTCTTTTGCTCCGGTAAAGCCAAGACCTTCTTCAGTAGTTGCCTTAACACTTATATTATCTTTTGAAACACCTATTACGGATGCGATATTTTGTATCATTTCGGGAATAAAGGGTGCAAGTTTTGGTTTTTGAGCTATAATTGTTGAATCTATATTTCCAACTTTATAGCCTTTTTCATTCAATAATACTTTAACTTTTCCAAGTAAAATCAATGACGAAACACCCTTAAAACTGCCGTCATTATCAGGAAAATGATATCCTACGTCTCGTAGGGAAGCTGCTCCAAGCAAAGAATCACAAATTGCATGCAACAAAACATCGGCATCCGAATGACCGTCAAGTCCGGTTTCGTGTGGAATTTCAACTCCACCCAAAATTAACTTTCTGTCCGTAACAAGGCGGTGTACGTCATATCCATGTCCGATTCGAAAGGTATTCAAAATTATCACCAATCCTTTGTCTATAGCGGGAATTGTGTGTTTTTGGCGTAGCCAAAATTTCACTCACTCTGAGTGAAAAACACAAAACCGTAGTTTGAAAGATNNGAAAGATTTATCTTTCAAATTTTTCATTTCTTTCTTGCAAGTACAACATTGCTTTTGCTGTCTTTATATCATCGGGTGTAGTGAGCTTGATGTTGTTTTTTGAGGTTTCTACATAAGTTACGGAAAATCCTGCATTTTCGGCCATGCTTGTTTCATCTGTCGAGGTAAAGCATTGCTTTTGGGCAAGAGCAAACGATATCATATAAATATTTTTGATAAACACCTGTGGTGTCTGTACCGAAAACAGAAATTTTCGTTCAGGAGTATATATGGTTTTTGCTTCGGTATTTATATATTTAATCGTATCCGTAACAGGGTGGGATGCGGTTGCTACACCGCTTACCGCTGCGGCTTCAATAACACTGTCAATTATCTCGGTAGTGACAAAAGGACGAGCACAGTCATGAATGCAGACCAGCCCTTCACCTTTTCTTGTCTGCGAAACGCCGTTATAGACCGATAAAGCACGTGTTTTTCCACCCTCGGCAAAGCTAATCGGCTTTTTGGCATCAAATGAAATTAGTGGCATTAATGCTGCTTTATCGGTGCATACAACGACAATTTCATCAACAGAAGAAGCTAAAAAAGCCTCTAAAACATATTCAAATACCGTTTTTTTGCCTAACTTAATCAGTGGTTTTGCGACGGTGCCCATACGAGTACCGCTGCCAGCCGCAACAATAATTCCGCTAACAAATAAATTGTTAGATTTATCCTTCATATTCGAATCCGATTTTAAGTGCTTTAACATTAAGATCTCCGAGTTGTGGTTTGGATTTTGGTGCTGCTGCTATCAGGCATTCGCCAAAAAACGCAAAATCAAATATTTTACTTATTTTAAGTAGCTGACCGAGCATAATAACGTTCGCCAAACCCTTGAGGTCGTTTTCCTCCGCAAGACGGGAAGCAGGTATATAGCTTACAATAACATCAATACGCTTGGTTTTTACGGGAATAAGTGAGCTGTCCAGAATTATTATTCCGCCATCAACAACTTTATCTTCAAATTTCTGAAAAGAAGGCAGGTTCATAGCTATAAGCATCTCCGGCTTGGTAACAAGCGGTGAACCGATCGGCTCATCGTCAATATTTACCGAGCAGTTTGCAGTTCCACCTCTCATTTCAGGACCGTAGGAGGGGAGCCAGCTTACCTGCTTGCCTGCTTTCATGCCTGCAAGCACAAGCTGCTTTCCAGCAAAGAGTATACCTTGTCCACCGAATCCGGCCAATAAAATTCCACTCATTTTTGTGACCATACCTTTCCGTGGCGTTTACGCCACAAGAGGGAATTGTACCGTTCCGACAATTGTCGGATTGACTTTCCATTAAAGTCAAAGGCACAAAACCGTGTTTGAAAATTTATTTTCAAACTTGTTTTCCTTTTTTGTAAAAATCCTTATATACGCCGAGTGGATAATAAGGCATCATGTTTTCACCCAGCCATTCAAGCGACTTGACTGGTGAAAGACCCCAGTTGGTCGGGCAGGTGGAAAGCACCTCGACTATAGAAAGCCCAAGTCCTTTTGTTTGAGTTTCGAAAGCCTTTTTGATAGCCTTTTTAGCGGAAAGTACTCCTTTTACGTTGTCAACAGCAACTCTCTCGGCATAAGCAACACCATCAAGGGTCGAGAGCATTTCGCAAACCTTTATAGGTGAGCCTTGTATGTTCTTGGTTCTGCCGTAAGGAGAGGTTGTGGTTACTTGTCCGATAAGTGTAGTCGGAGCCATTTGTCCGCCTGTCATTCCGTATATACAGTTGTTTATGAATATTATTGTTATATTTTCACCTCTTGCACCGACATGAATTGTTTCAGCGGTTCCGATAGCGGCAAGGTCACCGTCACCTTGATAGGTGAATACAGTCTTTGAAGGATCTGCACGCTTTACACCGGTTGCAACAGCAGGCGCTCTTCCGTGTGGAGCCTGTATCATATCACAATTAAAATAATTATAAGCAAAAACCGAACAGCCAACGGGTGCAATACCGATTGTGTCATTTTCAAGTCCAAGATCGTCAAGAGCCTCGGCAACAAGACGGTGAACAATGCCATGTGTACAACCCGGGCAGTAATGAAAGGGCGTGTCGGACAATGCGTGAGGTTTTTTGAATACTACCATTATTTTACACCTCCGATATATTTCTCAATATTGGTAAGTATCTCATCGGGGGTGGGGATAACTCCGCCTGTTCTTCCGAAGTGATACACATTTTTCTTGCAGTTTATTGCAACCTTTATATCGTTAACCATCTGTCCCATATTCATTTCAACAGACAGAAAGGTCTTTACATCCACTTTGTCTGCCAAAGCATCAAGCTGCTTGCTAGGGAACGGATAAAGAGTTATTGGTCTGAAAAGACCTACTTTCATTCCATTTGCACGTGCGTTTTTAACTGCTGTCTTTGCAATACGCGCGGTAATTCCATAGGAAACTACAATAATTTCAGCATCGTCGGTCAAATATTCTTCGTATTTAACTTCATTTTGCTCAACTTCTTCGTATTTTTTAAAGCGGTCAACAACCGTCTTTTCAAGAACAGCCGGATCTATATACAATGAATTTACTACATTTTGTTTTCTTTTTCCGTCATGTCCTGTACAAGCCCAGCCTTTTTCGGGAAGCTCTCTAACAGCTTTAGCTTCGAAATCAACCGGCTCCATCATCTGTCCGAGCGCACCGTCAGCAAGAATCATTACCGGCATACGGTAAATATCAGCAAGGTCAAATGCTTCACCAGTTAAGGTAGCCATCTCTTGAACAGATGCAGGGGCAAGCACTATTATGTGCATGTCTCCGTGACCGAGAGCCTTTGTGGCTTGATTATAATCGCTCTGTGCAGGTTGAATTCCTCCTAAGCCGGGTCCGCCTCTTTGAATATTAACGATAACACATGGCAGGTCTGAGCCTACTATGTAGGAAATACCTTCGCCCTTCAGACTGATACCCGGGCTGGAAGAAGAGGTTATAACTCTTGCACCGGCAGCCGCTGCACCGAGAACCATATTTATAGCCGCAACTTCGCTCTCTGCCTGCAACGAAAGACCTCCTATCTTGGGCATATTCTTTGCAAGATATTCGGAAAGCTCTGTTTGCGGAGTAATAGGGTAACCAAAGAAAAGCTTGCAGCCTGAGCGGATTGCCGCTTCTGCAATAGCCTCGTTACCCTTCATAAGTAATTTGTTTGACATGCTATTTTTCCCCCTTAATAACTGTTATTACGACATCGGGGCACATTGTGGCACAGAACGCGCAACCAATGCACTTATCCATATCGATAACGAAAGCGGGGTGATAACCCTTTTCGTTTATCTGCTTTTCATCAAGCAGAACGATTTTTTTTGGGCAAGCTGTTACACAAAGACCGCAGCCCTTACATAAATCGATTTTGAAGGTTACTTTGTTCATTTTCGAATTATCCTTTTTGTATATTAATTTGTTTTTTCTAAAATAATTGCTTAGTCTTGTTTTCTATATGTGTAATATTTTCTATATCAAAACCGCTTAAAGCAGTGGTAGCGACAATTGGAATTTGGCTCAATTCCGAGAGCTTGTCTGCAAGCGAAAAAGAATTCCGCACCAACTCCTCTGTAGTTTCTGCACCGAGATTCGAGTTATTTACAATGCCCGAAAAGGTTAGATGTGAGGTTTGCTCAATACGCTTTAGCATAGTGTAAGCATCTTCTGGTCTTGCAATCGCTGGGCGGTAGCAGTTATAAACATAATACATTGTATAACCGCACTTTTTGTATTTTTCATTATCAACCGAAACAGCTACCGCACCGTCGGCATCACCGCCAACATCCACAATTGCATACTCGTCAGTGGAAAATATTGAATAATACTCTTTCGGTAGTGAAGGAATCTCAATATTTGTATTCGCGAACTCGGGGATTATTGTCCTTACACCAAGCGCTTTCAATTCTTTCACATTATCTGCACTGCGGAAATAGGGGTTTACGATATCAAAATCCACAATACACACCTTTTTATCTGATTTAGCGATTGATTCCGCAAGATTGACAGCTATATTGGTTTTTCCCGTTCCGTAATGACCGGAGATTATTATTATTCTGCTGTTTATAAGTTCTATCAAATTATCTACTCCTGATTATTTCACCGCTAAAGGCTTTATCAATTTCTATAAAAAACTCCATTTTGGCATGAGGAGCGGATTCTATCGGGTTCATATCGGCATCATACATCCTGCCGATTATAATATCTCTGCCTGTACTGCCGGGTGAAAGAATGTTTGCGGCATCTCCGACCGAAAGTTTGTTACGCTGAATACATTTTGCTAAGTGTTTATCGCTGTCAAACTCGCTTACCGTGCATAAAAAAGCCTTGTCCTTTATATATTCGTTATTATTAACTATATTGGCGTTTTCACTCGGAGAGGTGAAGAAATACCCAGTATTATATTCCCTATGGCTAACGCTTTCAACCTCTTCTTTGTATGCAGCATTGAAAATATAAGCAAAGAAATTGTTTACATAATCCGTTAATGCCATTTTGTAAGCATTGGTTATTACTGCTGTATAATAAGCGCTTTTTACTCTGCCTTCAATCTTAAAGCTATCAATTCCGGAATCCACAAGCTCGGGAATATGCTCTATCATGCAGATGTCTTTTGACGAAAAAACATAGGTTCCTTCGGGGGTTTGCTCTGCTTCAATAACATCGGCAGTGCGTTTTTCTTCGTGTAAATAATACTTCCAGCGGCAGGGTTGTGCACAAGCACCATTATTAGCATTTCGGTTTACATAATAATTAGAAAGTAAACAGCGTCCTGAATAGGAAACACACATTGCCCCGTGAACAAAACATTCCAGTTCAAGGTCGGGCGGTGTTTTTCGGCGAATCTCCTTTATTTCTTCAAGTGATAATTCTCTTGCCAGTACTATTCGCTTAACACCGTTTTTATACCAAAAATTGCAGGCAGCGGTATTTATGGTATTTGCTTGTGTGGAAAGGTGAATTGTTGCATCGGGAATATATTTTTTCACATATTCTATAACACCTGGGTCAGAAATTATATACGCATCCGGCTTCAATTCTTTTGTTATTGCAAGATAATCGGGCAGAAGTGCAAGCTCAGAGTCCTTAGGCATGGTGTTTAGCGTCAGATACAGCTTTGCTCCATGAGAATGTGCAAATTCAATGCCCTTTTGCAACTCCTCAGGAGTAAAGTTATCCGCTGCTGTACGCATACTAAATCGATCAAGCGCGCAGAAAACAGCGTTTGCACCGTAATTTATTGCATATATAAGTTTTTCAAGATTCCCAGCGGGCGAGAGTATTTCCGGTATTTTCAAAGTAGTACATAAGCTCCGTTTCACTTCTTATCCGTTATAGGTTCCTGCTTCAATAGCAGCATTGTCGACATCAACCTGATCCTTATTTTTTTCATGACCATTATTAGTCATTGCATAATAGGTCTTTCCTGCCTTATTTGATACAAAAAAGAATGCGTTTATTTCATGATCATTGCTGTCCACTGGCTTGGAAGGGTATAATGCAGCAGAAATTGCATCTAGTCCGGGGTTGCATATTGCCCCGGGCGGAAGTCCCTTATATTTATAAGTGTTATACGGATTATCCAAATCTAAATCGCTTTGAGTTAAATCTTCTCTTCTTTCAGGAAGAACATATTGTATAGTTGCATCGGATTCCAACACTGCAAATTCTGGGTGTTCTCCGGCATTATCCAAACGATTATGAAACACATAAGAGATATATTCGAAATCAAGGGCGTTATTACCTTCTGCCTCTACCATTGATGCCAGTGTAATAATATCATCAAAAGTCATACCATATTCGTTGCATTTATCAAGATAATCTGTTTTATAATCGTTCCAGAACTTATCGTCAAAGTTGTTAAGAAGCCTGTTTATAACCATAACTTCATTGGTATCGATATAAAAATCATAGGTATCGGGGAACAGATAACCCTCAAGACGATATTTTCTGTCCGGATAACCGAGCACTTCAAGTTCTTTTACAAACTCCCAATCATACTCATAATTATTTATTGCATCTACAAAGCCCTCACGTGTACCTATTCCTTTTTCGAGGAACAAATCGATTATCTGATCAACAGTAAGACCCTCAGGAATAACAATACGCACAGAAACACGCTCTTTATACTTTTTTGTGAGCTTATCAATAAGCTGTGTGTAGTTCAGGGTTTCATCTATTGTGTGATCTCCTGCTATAAATTTATATTCTTCATCCGAGCGGTATTTTAAATAAAGCTTAAAAATCCATCCGAATTCGATCAGATCCTGTTTTACCAATTCATCTGTGACCTGATCTATGGTTGCGCCTTCTTCTATGCTAATAATAACATTTGGTTTTTCTTTTACAAGAGCAAAAACATCATTACCGATTGCAATAACATAATATGATAAGTATGCGGAAATTACAAGCACAAAAAAGATATAGAATAATGCCTTAAAAAGAAACGAAGTGTTTCCGAGCGTGATAAAAAACTTTTTTCCGGGCTTTTTTTCCTTTTGAAAACGCTCGCTTTTATTCACTACATTCTTTAAATCCTCAATATTTACATTATCCGAAAGATGAGGATTGAGGTTTTCGACTACCTTTTCACCTTGCTCGTTTTCTGCGAAATGATATATAATAGGTTGCGGAACTTCAGAATGAACAATTTCATTTTCTATTGTTTGTTCATCCGGCTTATTTATTATTGTTTTTATTGTCTTGTCGACAGGTTTTGTTACCAGCTCTTCTTCCTTTTTAGTCGGTTCTCCGTTTTTCTTACGGTAGTTATTGAGAATCTCAATAATTTCGTCGCTTTCATCTTTGGCACTTTTATTCTTTTCGTTGTTATTATTGTTGTTATGCAATGCAGTACACCTCCTAAGTCAAGACGGTAATAATTATAAAAACGGCTATCAAAGCTAAAAATGATGGGGACATAAAAACTTTTGGTATATTAGGAAAACTTCTTGGCGGGAGTGTTGTTATAGGTGGTTTCTCTGAATATGTAAAATATATTTGCTCAAGCTTTGAAATTACAAAAAGCAGAGAAAGCCCAAAAATAATTATTATTACAAAGCCCACAAAGAATGCTCCGCTCTTCTGTATTGTTATTCGCAAAAACAAATCACTACCGAAAATAGACAGTGCGTTGCTAGCTAAATGAATTATTATTGATGCAATAATTGAACGGGTAATTACGGTTACGAATCCAAGTATAATTCCTGCGAAAAAGTAAATCGGAAAATTCTGTAAAGAAAAATGAAGCATTGAAAAGCAAAGTGAGGAGATTAATACTGCGTTCACACTGCCCATACTCCTGTATTCGCTGAGAACAACACCTCTGAAAAACATTTCCTCGCAGAATGCAGGCACGATTATCAGAGATATAATTACACCCAGTATGTTGATGTCGTTTTTATCGGCAGTTACCGAATCAAAATACCCCGAAAGGGTTGTTATGTGACCACCGCCAACATAATATATATATTTTATGAGAACAGTTCCGCTAATAAACAATAATAAAGTAAATATTATAAAAATAATATGAGAGGGTCTTATAAAAGAAATAAACAACGGGGACGAAAGTCTTCTGCCTTTTACAAGATAATACAAAATACACGGAAGCACCAAGACAACAATTTGAATAACTGTTATAACAAGAAATATATTGCTCTCGGTATTATTCTGTTTTTGCAGTACATAACGACTTAGATTAAGCATAACGAGTACAAAGATCACTAACAACGGTGTTGTTAAAGCAGGTGATTTATACCATATGCTTTTTTCTTCGACCATATGCTTTTCCCTCCGTAAATATTCAGACCTGTGACCTGATTTGATTTTTAATATTCTCTGCGGTGTCATTACCATAAAGCAGCTCAACAAGCTTATATCCGAACTCAAATGAGACGCCCATACCCTCAGCGGTAATAAAAATATCGTCATGTTCAACCTTTTTTCCTGTTATAACACTATGCGAAAGATGTTCTTTAAAGGTCGGGTAACAGGCTGCACGTCTACCGTCGAGCAGATGCATTTTACCGAGAATTGAAGGAGCTGCACATATTGCCCCGATATAAACACCTTTTGCAACAGCGGCGCTTATCAATGCCTTTACCTTAACGCTATCATCCAGTTTTTGTGTTCCTACGGAACCGCCGGGCAGAATAAGACAATCCATCTCGTCCTTTGAAACATCATCAATAAGCATATCCGCATGAATTGTTATATTATGTGTACCTTTGACAAAAATGTTTTCTGTAATCGAAACTAACTTGACGTTAGCTCCTGCTCGTAATAGAAGGTCAGCAGGGACAATAGCCTCGCTCTCTTCAAAGCCGTCTGCAAGCAGTAAATATATAGTCATAAAAATACTCCTTCATGCAAAAATGGTTAATTGTATAATATATTTATATAAAATTGGTTATTTTCGAACTTTTCTGATTTTAGAGCGAAGATTTTTCTATTTCTGTATTTTATACCGTTCTCTTTTAAAAGAGATATGAATTTTATTGGTAAGTTTATAGTTGTTTCTCCAACTGTACATCCTTTGATAAGCTCGGGAATCCTTTGTTCATCTATTGTTATAACACAAAGCTCGTTTATTATACTTTTACCGCTACTTTTAGATATCAATGCGTAAAAGTTTTTGTCATTGATAATAGTTCCGCCATATAAAAGATGACACCTTATTGTTGAAAAGAATAATTCTTTAGGCTTCTTGGGGAAAAACGAGCTGTTTTTATAAATCTCGTATAATTTATCTAAATCAATGTCGGTTGTTTTTTGTAATAATGAACCGTCACCTACAATATTTGCTTGCAATACATAACCGTGTTTAATAAATCCTACCTTATCGTATAAAGGAAATAGTGTTTTATTCTCGGGTATACAGACTATTCTCTCGTTTTCGGTAACTGATAGAGAAAGATTTTTTGCAAAAAGCCCTCTTTTTCTATATTCGGGGCTTGTAGCAACCGCAAAAAGATATTTTAAACCAGTCTCAAGACCTGCAAGGCAAAGCATTGTAACTATTTTACCATCTTCAATCAGATAATGTATCTCTCCGAAATCCCTTGCATAACCAAGTATCTCCTCTGCAAGAACATCACCTTCACCGAAGCATTCGGTAAAAAGTGCTTTAAAGTTATTAAATTCAGAACCACCTTTTTTATACAGCATCTTTATAAAACATCCTTAAGATAATTTATTATCTCGTTATGAATTTCGTTAACAGGACGAAATTCATTTCCTTTATTAACGTCAATTCTATGCCAGCCTAATTTCTTTGACGAGAATAGCACAGCCTTATAACTCTTTTCTATATGCGAGATATTTTTTTCGTGAATATCCTTTACCACACTAGTTTCTTCACAGCGTTTTTCTATCAAACGCATGGAAAGCTCGGGCGGTAGCGAAAGATAAAGTACAACATCAGGCTTTGGAAGTCCAAGTTTAACGAATTCGTAATCATAGAGCCATTCCAAAAAGGTCTCGTATTCACTTTCAGGTAGCTTGGAAAGCTGATGAACAGCGTTTGCGGTTGTATAACGATTGGCGATTATTATCTTACCCTCGTCATAATCTTTTTTCCAGTCTAACATATATGAGCTGTATCTGTCCATAGCAAAAAAGCTTGAGGCTGCATATGCGTTCACATCCTCTGGATTTTCGCCAAACGAGCCGGAAAGATATAGATTTACTAGTGAAGAATAATTTATATCATAGGTAGGGAAGGAGAGATGACGGAAATCAGCACCTTTTTTTGTTAAAAATTCGATTAAAAGGTCGGTCTGTGTTTTTTTACCCGAAGCATCAAGTCCGTCAATTGCAATAAAGGTTTTTTTCATTTTATATTATATTCAGAGAAGAAAAGCTCTCTCTTACTTCCTTAATTTTTCCGCAGGTCATATTTCCTTCATGACAGGGTCCTGCAATACAGGGTGGACCAGCTTTTGCAAAAAGCTTTGGATAAATACCTCTGCACAATTTTAACATTTCTATAGCAAGAGTACGGATTTCCCATTGTGCGCGGTTGCAGCAACGCAGGGCAAAAAAGTTATATAAGGAACGGACATTCATTGTCATAATAATTTTTGTGTCACATGCGTTCGGCAAAACACTTCTTGCGTTCTCAAACGCAGCTTTCTGTGCTGCTTTATCAGCAGTTTTTTCATCCATGCCTTCTGAAATAAACTTGGCTTTGTGGTCGGCGGTAAGTATTTGTGCCAGTTTTATATAGTGGGTTCTGTCCTCTTCCATAGCTTTTGTAAATTCATCAAGAGCCTCGGGGTTATTTAATATAGCAGGGGGAATTATGTATGTGAATTCTTCTTTATTGACATAGCGTTGACTTTGTACGCTGAAGGATGCAATTCTGTGTCGGGTTATCTGAGCTAATACAGCTCTTGAAACACCCTCTATTCCAAAGGTTATAGACATATGTTCAAACGGGCTCTCGTGTCCAAGTGAAACTAACATATCAAGAAAGTTCTCTGTTTTTTCAGGAGTTAGTCCATCCATAACCGTATCAATCTCAGCGGTGGAGTAACAAAGCTTTGCAGCTGCTGCTATTAGCTTGTCTCCATTTGGGGTGTAAGAAAGAATTTCGACCTTCATTTTTTTATCTCCTTGAACTTCCAGCTTTCAAACATTACTCTTAATATAATAATATAGCATAAGAGGATGAAAAAATCAACAAAAAAAACGGACATACTGTCATTTGACAGAAAAATGTCCGTTAAAAATTTATTTTTTGAATTTTGAAAAGAAAGACTGCTTCTTAGTATAATTCTTGTCGTCGCAGCTATTGCCAAAGGCTTCAAGTGCTTCTTTTTGTTTTTTGTTTAAATTCTTGGGAACCTCTATTTCGACAGTTACGAACAAATCACCCTTGCCTTTACCGTTTATGTTTTGAATACCTTTACTCTTAACAGCGAATACAGTTCCGCTTTGTGTACCCTCAGGAATAGTAAGTTCACCTTTTCCGTCAAGCGTTGGAATTATAATTTTTGCTCCGAGTGTAGCTTCGACAAAGGTTATCGGCACTTCACAATGTAAATTATAACCGTCACGCTCAAATATGTGATGCGGGCGAACTGATATTACAACAATAAGATCACCGTTAGGTCCGTTGTTTTCGCCTGCGTTACCTTGCCCGGAAAGAGCAATTCTTTGTCCGTCATCAATACCTGCCGGTATTGCAACCTCAAGCTTTTTCAACTTTTTATTATAACCTGTACCGTGACAATCCGAACAAGGCTGGCTGACTATCTTGCCTTTTCCTCTGCAATTCTCACACACGCGACTTGATTGCATAACTCCAAAAGGAGTACGCTGTTGAGTTGTTACCTGACCGCTTCCTCGGCAGGTCGGACAGGTTTCTGGACTGGAGCCCTTTGCGGCACCGCTTCCACTGCAGGTAGTGCAACGTTCTACACGGTTGTAAGAAACATCTTTATTGCAGCCAAAAGCAGCCTCTTCGAAAGTAAGAGTAACTCTGTATGCGACATCCTCACCCTTTGCAGGCGAATTAGAGTATCTGCTTCTTCTTGAAGAACCGCCAAAAACTCCTCCGAAAATATCACCAAAGATATCTCCCATATCAAAACCGCTTTCGAAGCCGCCAAAGCCGGATCCGCCTGCACCATAACTGGGATCAACTCCAGCGTGACCGAATTGGTCGTAACGAGCCTTTTTATCTGCATCGGATAAAACCGAATAGGCTTCATTTACTTCCTTGAACTTTGCTTCTGCGGTCTTATCATTCGGATTTGCATCGGGGTGTAATTTTTTTGCAAGAGTTCTAAAAGCCTTTTTTATATCATTTTCACTTGCGGTCTTTGGGATTTCCAAAACCTCATAATAATCCCGTTTCTTATCGGCCATAATCTGATCCATTTCTCCAACGACGCTAGCTTTGCTATTTCAATAAATATATAATAAAGTAAGTCATTTGTCGTTGGAAAATGACTTTTTTGCATAAATTTTAAAATAAGTATATTCTTCAGTTTAGGCAATGCGGTTTTGTACCGCATTGCCTATTAGTTTTAAACATTGATTATTTATACATCCGATTTATCGGTAAAGTCAGCGTTATATACTCCATCATCATTGGGAGTTTTGCCAGCATCGCCGCCCTCGCCGGGGTTAGGACCGCCCTGTTGTTTGTAAAGTATGGCTGAAACTTCGTAAATCGCTTTTTGAAGCTCCTCGGTATCCGCTTTAATCTGATCAACAGTTCCGGTCTTTAAAGTTTCCTTTAGCTTTGCAACAGCATCCTGCACAGGCTTTTTCTCGGAATCGCTAATTTTACTGCCAGCTTCGGTAAGAGTCTTTTCGGATTGGAAAATCAAGCTCTCTGCATTATTCTTAGCCTCAGCTGCTTCTTTTAACTTTTTATCTTCCTCTGCGTGCATTTCTGCATCTCTCACAGCTTTTTCAATATCAGACTTGTTCATATGGGTTGTTGATTGAATTGTAATGTGCTGTTCCTTGCCTGTGCCCTTATCTTTTGCGGTAACATTAACAATACCGTTTGCATCAATATCAAAAGATACTTCAA
>DMMZ01000006.1 GCA_003452915.1 Clostridiales bacterium
ATATACTTCCGTTTCATCCACATCGGTAACCGAAAGCTTTATTTTACCATCATCGATTAATATTTCACTTCCGCTGGTTACCTGCTTCGGGAGGTTTTCAAAGGTTACAGAACCAAGGTTTTCATTACCGATAAGCTGTCTGCTTGTAAGAGTAAAGCTCTGACCTTCGGTAAGTTCAATTTTGTTGTTCTCAAAATCACCTAATCTTATTTCAGGACCTTTTGTATCAAGTAAAATAGCGATCGGCAAGCCAAGCTGATTCCTAAGCTTCTTTATTTTAATTATTTGTTCCATGTGAGCTTCATGTGTCCCGTGTGAGAAGTTGAGTCGAGCAACATTCATCCCTGCTTTCATCATTTCTGCTATTGTCACTTCGCTGCTTGAAGCAGGACCGAGGGTGCATACGATTTTTGTTTTGCGCATTTTATACCCCATATCATTTTTTATATACTTTTTTATGATTAGATTAATAATCAAGTCAGTATATATTATACAGCAGAATTGTTAAAAACCATCGAATTTATTCGTGAAAAATTAAACAAAGTTTTTTTGCAAAAATACAATTTATTAGTGCAAAAAAGCGTTGAGGTTTATTTATTATCTTTTCTGTATTGTAAAATATTTTTAGGATGATTTATAAAAAATACAAAATGCATATCTGTAATATCCGGATATTAATTTTTTATCATTAATCTACTTATTTCTTGCACTCCGGTACAAAATAATCGTTCGATATATGATGATACATACAAATTTGAAAAAAGAATTTTATCACTTTAGGTACCTAATGTTTAGGTGCACGAATTTGAAACAACTGAATGACAACCCTTGTTGGCACGCTTAAATTTACCGATAAAAATTTTATAAAGTACCTTTGCATTTTATCATCGGATACGCGTACATGTAATTAGCTTTTTTATTATTTGTCTTTATAATGTAAAATAACATCACTGCAGCCTTCAAAAGCAAGGTCGCTTACTTTTTCAATACTTTCAGGCAGATAAACATCCCGTAAGTTAATACAATCCTTAAATGACCATGCCTTAATAAATTTTGTACCTTCGTTTAATTTAACGGTTGTAAGGTTTTCGCATTTATAGAATGTAAAGGGAATAATTGATACAATACTGCCAGGAATATCAATCTTCTCTATGCCGCAGCGGGTCATGGCATACTGCCACATATTCTCCAGATGAGGTGGCAGAACGATTTCTTTTAAATTTTTACAGCCGTCAAAAACAAAGCCGCCAATTTCAATTACCGTATCAGGAATATCAACACGAATAAGGTCAGCTCGTCTTTTGAACAGGTCATCGAATAATACGGTTATATTTTTATTTGCGGGAATTATGGCAGTGTCACCTTTTCCAATGCAATGAGTAATACAATATGTTTCATTATCAATCATCCTTAGGAAAAATTCAATCATAATATCCGCCCTTAATAATTTTAACTTCTTATACATTGTATCATTAAGAAAATCTTTTTACAATATTTTATATAAAATTATAGCAAATAAAATATAATTAAATATAAAAAGTCAAGAAGAAATTAAAACATATGATATACTATAATTATAATACATGTATTTATTACTCGGTGGTGTGTAATTAGGAATGAGAAATTTTTATGTTCTTGCAACGGCCTTGGATTATATTGAGAACAACATTTGTAACAACTTTTCGCTTGATGTTGTTGCAAAAGTCTGCTCATCATCTTTATCAAACCTACACAAACTGTTTAGTTATGCCTTCGGATATTCAATAAAAGATTATATTCAAAGACGACGGCACAGTTTAGCCTGCCATGATTTAGTTACAACAAAAATGAGTATTTTAGATATTGCTATAAAATATCAATATAATTCACATGAAGTATTTATAAGAGCATTTAAAAAGCTGCGTGGTGAATCTCCATCTACATACCGTAAAAATCACTCTCTGCCAAATCTTTATCAAAGTTGAATCTAAATTTAAAAGGAGGATCAGAAATGAAAAAAGTTGACATTTCCGAGCTTTACGATATGCTAAAATCTCTGAGCGGAAGTTATATTCTATGCTTCGATATAATTCATTTTATGTCAATAAACGATAATTATGGTTTTTCAATAGGTGATATTATTCTTGCTAAGACTGCAAAAAGGATAGAAAAATATTTATCTGATGAAATGCTGTTGTTTAGAATCGGACATGATGAATTTGCGGTTATAACCGGTTTTTACGATGTTAATCATGCGAAAGAACTATCAGATAAGATAATAAATGATAATGGAAAACTTGAAACAGTTGGTGATAACGAAATTCCGCTTTCGCTTCGTGTAGGTATAATCCGACTACCTGATAAGGGAATAAACTATGAGGATGTTTTGCAGAGTATGCAAACAGCTATAAACGAAGAGAGAATTAAAGAAGGATAAATTTCATATAAAATACAAAACGGTATATCCAAAGCATTGGAATATACCGTTTTTTAAATAATTAATCTAGATAGCCTTTTTTATAAAGTAATTCGGCTGTCAATACTGCACCGCCTGCTGCACCACGGAGTGTGTTGTGAGAAAGGCAAATAAACTTATAATCGAAGATATTATCCTCCCTAAGTCTGCCTACCGTAACGCCCATTCCGCCATAAATATCGCGGTCAAGTCCTGTTTGAGGGCGGTTTGGCTCATCGTAATAGGTTATAAACTGCTCGGGAGCGTGGGGAAGTCCTAATTTTTGCGGCTCGCCCTTATAATCTTCCCAGGCTTTTAGAATTTGTTCCTTTGTAGGCTTTCTCTCGAAGCTTACCGATACTGCTGCAAGATGACCGTCTGATACAGGAACACGAACGCACTGTGCAGAAATAGCAGGGGAGACGGCAGAAACAATTTTACCGTTTTCAACGCTTCCCCAGATTTTAAGTGGTTCTTTCTCGCTTTTTTCTTCCTCGCCGCCTATATACGGTATTACATTGTCAACAATCTCAGGGAAGGTTTTAAAAGTTTTTCCTGCGCCGGAAATCGCCTGGAAGGTTGTTGCACAAACAGCTTTTATGCCATATTCCATAAGCGGATTTAAAGCGGGTACATAGCTTTGTATCGAACAGTTGGGCTTTGCTGCTATAAAGCCTTTTTTTGTGCCCAGACGCTTCCTTTGTGAATCTATAACAGCAAAATGACCGTCATTAATCTCTGGAATAACCATCGGAACATCCTCGACCCAACGGTTAGCGGAATTATTTGATACAACAGGAAGCTCTGCCTTTGCGTATGCTTCCTCTAACTTTTTGATCTCGTCCTTTGACATATCAACAGCACAGAAAACGAAATCTGCATTTTTCTTTACTTCCTCAATATCGGCTGCGTTAAGAACAACCATATTTGCAACATATTCAGGAATTTCTTCCTTCATCTTCCAGCGGCCTGCTACCGCATCTTTGTATAATTTTCCGCTTGAAGAAGCGCTTGCAGCCAAAACGCTGATCTCAAAATAAGGGTGATTATCTAACAGAGTAATAAAACGCTGACCAACCATTCCTGTTGCGCCGATTATACCTGCTCTGAGTTTCTTTGACATATAAATTTCCATTTCTCCAACGATAATAATTTATAATTAAAAATAGGTAATAGGAAGAGCGTTTTCTCGTTGGCAAAACGCTCTTTTTCCTTATTATATTAATCTCCACGCCCTGCTGAGTACAAATAGTAATAAAAAGTTTATGGAGATACGCGTCGATGTATCACTATTTCTAGCATTTATTACGCTAAATTAAACTGCTGTATATTCCGGGGTCACTGCCCTCGATAATGGTTGCAGCACATACATTTTCATAAAAAGCCTTTGGTCCTATAGAACCGATAATAGCGTATCCATACCCTTCATCACGAAGAGCTTCCATACAGCGAAGGCATAAAACTTTTCCAATACCCTTTCCGCGATATGTAACATCAACTCCTGTCGGTCCAAAGAAAGCCTTGTATGTGCAGTCATAACCGCCAAAGCCGAGAATCTTATTTTCATTAACATCATATGCAATAAAGCAGGAAACCGGGTGTCTTGTAAAAGCGGTATCTATCTCATTTGCCCAACCTTCGGAAAAATGTTCAACAATCCATGCGTGAACCTTATCCTTGTTAGGTGTCATCGGGCGTATAATTCTTATGCCCTGCTCCTCAAGTTCTTTGTAGACCTGTGTGTTATCCTTTAAAGCATAAAGCCTTACAAGCATATCCGGCATATAAATCTACACTCCTTATTCAGAAACAGTGCTTTCAACTGACTCGGTTTCGGATACGTCATCAGATACTTCATCTGAAGTGTCATCTGATGTATCGTCATCAGCCACAGCGGGCATTCCGGTTATAGTTGCACCTTCATAAACCCTATCTCTGAGCGGCTGCCAGTTGATAATAGCATTTCCGGTTAAAACAATAGTTCCTGCGAAATCTTCTTTAAACGCATCCTTCATTCCCTCAACACTGGTTATTTTGTTGTAGGAAAGATCGAGGTTGGTTAAATTGTCAAGTCCTTTTACAGCTAACATATCAACAATCTCATTGTTGTCAAGTACAAGCTTTGTAAGCTTGGTAAGAGAATGCACTGCTGTAATGTCAACAATTTTATTGTAATTCATTGTAAGGTCTGTTAGTTCAACACAAGTTGCAAGTCCGCTTATATCAACTATAGAATTGTGGCTTAAGTTTGCTGTTGTAAGCTTTGTGCAGTTTTTGAGTGAGTTCAGATTCTCTATCTTGTTGTAGCTTAAGTCAAGTGAAGTAAGCTCAGTACAACCCTCTAAACCGCTTATATTAACGATAGAATTGTAACTTAACTTTGCAGATGTAAGCTTGGAGCAGTTCTTAAGCGAACTTAAATCTTCTATCTTATTATATGTTAAATCAAGTGTCTTAAGTGCTGTACAGCCTTCAAGACCGCTTATATCAACAAGCAATCCGTACTCATTAACGTCTTTATCATCATCATCTTCTTCTTCGGATTCATCGTCACTCTCTTCTGAGGTGGTATCTACGGAAATGTCCGAGGAAATGTCCGAGGATGTATCAACAGAAGCTTCATCCGAATTATCAGATACAGTTGCAGATATGTCATTCGAAATGTCATCTGAAACGTCATCCGAGGTTTCAGCAGGGGTATCATTGGTAGTATCTTGAGAAGTTTTAATTATAAGGTTCTCCAACGAGGTCATTTTTTCTAGTGCGTCGAGATTTGTAAACTCGTTATCGGATAAGTCAAGATTTTTCATCTTAACACAATTTGTGATACCGCTTATGTCGGTGATATCGTTCATGGCTGCGCTTAAATCAGTAAGGTTTTTAAGCTCTGATAACGAATTCAAATTGGTTAATTTATTGCCAGACAATAAAAGAGTGTCAAGATTTTCAAGTGTTGAAATAGCCGAAATATCAGTAAGCTCATTGCTCATAAGATTAAGCGAGGTAAGTGAGGTCAATGAAGATAACGGGTTAAGATCGGTTATTCTAAGTCCGCCCATTAAAAGAGATTCAAGCGTTGTTGCTTTTTCAATTCCCGTTAAACTTTTTACCTGCGAAGCGGAAATATCAAGATTCTTAAGGCTTTCGAAGTTTTCTATACCGTCAAGATTTTTAAGTCCCGAATATTGGGCCGAGAGATACTCCAGCTTTGTTAAACCGGAAAGCTGCGATAGATCAGTAAGATCAGATAACTTAATCTGGTTTAATACGGAATAAAAATCAATTTGCTGTATAGTTTCAGAATATTGAGAGTAATATGAAGTTATATTTGCATCTTGATACATCTGGTTTACATGGTCTGAGTCCATAACCGAGAGAACTCTAAGGTTCTTGAAAACAGCAAGGTCTTCCGCTTCTGTCAATATATAAGGAACAATTATTTTATTTTCCGGAACAGCTTCCTCAGAGGTTTCGTCGGTTTCGTTGGAGCTATCGGCTGCTTCTTCTGATTTGGTTATCATGTAATCGGTAAAGCTTTGCTCACCAATGACAACAACAGGCTGTGCATAAGAATACATGTTTGTTTTATCTGCATCATTTATTCCTATTTCACAGTAATAATAAAGGCTGTCGTATTTTTCCAGCATTTCTTCGGTTATCTGACGAGGTTTTACATCCAAAGCATCTGCTAATGCCTTTGCAAAATCCTGATCCTTAAAAAGTTTGTTGGTATTCATATATGATGTGAATACTATAAAACCTGTAGCTGCAACAAAGATAAGACAAGCTATTATTGTAGTAATTAAGCTTTTTCTTTGCTTTTTTCTGTTATAAACGCTCATTTAAAAATGTCCTCCGATTTTTTATACTTCCAAAAATAAATTTTATCATATTATTGTTTTTTTTACAATGATTTTTTAATTATAGCTTTATTCACTATAGGTTATTATTTTGTTGAAGCAAAGTTTGTTACCTTCATAAACTTCAACAGATCTACCGTAAGAGATACTGTCCTTATCCGGTGAATGGCGAATGCAGATTATTACTGTATCGGGAAATTGATTGAATTCCGGAGTTGAATAAATATCTAAGTCTTTTAAATAAACACCGTATTCGTCTATCGCATTCTCGGGAATATCCTTCTCATATAAAACATCAGAAAGCTTTGCTAAAACACCGGCTTCTAAAAGAATGTCGTAATAATATTTTTCAACTATATAAATTACGCTCTCACCGGTTCTTATTTCAGCTTGAAAGCGCTTCATTACCTCTGTATTAGCATCAGCATCGATAATAATTCCGCTTGTTTCGCTTGTAAGAGCGGTAAGCTCCATATAAGCTATAGTTTTTCTTTCGTCTTTATTATAATCCTCGATCATTCCTTCTAATTTTTCTTTAATTTCGTAAGTGCCATTTACAGAAACTGTCGCTTTTCCGACAAAAAGAATACTTACATCTGGTTCGTGTTTTTGTGTAAGCTGATATATACCAATGGAAATAAATAAAATAATAGCACTTCCGAAAATTATCATCCATTTATTGTAATACCAGATATGCTCACACCATTCTTTAAAGGTGAGTTTTTGTGTTTTCTCCATACGTAAAATTACTTTTCTCCGACGGTATTTACCGAATGCAATTACCTAATAAAAAGCTATACCATCCCTCGCCGGTGAAATGGTTTTTAAATTACCTATTTTGCGGTGTAAACTATTTTATTTCAGGCTTCATGGTGGGGAAAAGCAACACGTCTCTTATTGAAGCCGAATCAGTAAGCAACATTATAAGGCGATCAACTCCGATACCGAGACCGCCGGTCGGAGGCATACCGTATTCAAGTGCGTTCAGGAAATCCTCATCCACGTCGTTTGCTTCAGCGTCTCCTTTAGCTTTCTTTGCAGCCTGCGCTTCAAAACGTCCTCTTTGGTCAATCGGGTCGTTAAGCTCGGAAAAAGCGTTTGCGATTTCTCTTCCTACAATAAACAACTCAAAGCGTTCTGTGTAATCGGGATTGCTCGGCATTCTCTTTGCTAGCGGGCTTATTTCAACAGGATGATTCATAATAAAAGTAGGCTGAATAAGATTTTCTTCAACATATTTTTCAAAGAACAGGTTGAGAATATCACCCTTCTTGTGATGAGACTCAAATTGTATATGATGTTGTTTTGCAAGTGATTTTGCATCTTCTTCGCTTGTTACAGTATAGAAATCAACTCCACAAGCATTCTTAACTGCATCTGCCATCGAGAGCCTTGCAAAAGGCTTTTCAAAATCAATCTCAACATCACCATAGGTGATAATAGTTTTGCCAAGTACCTTTTTTGCAACAGTGCGGATAAGGTCCTCGGTCAAGTTCATCATTCCGATGTAATCTGTATACGCTTGATAAAGCTCCAACATTGTAAATTCTGGGTTGTGACGGGTGTCCATACCCTCATTTCTAAAAACTCTGCCCAACTCATATACACGCTCAAAACCGCCTACAATAAGCCTTTTCAAATGAAGCTCAAGTGCAATTCTCAAAACCATGCTTATGTCCAGGGTATTATGATGGGTTATAAACGGACGTGCGTTTGCACCACCTGCCATGTTGTGGAGAATAGGTGTTTCTACCTCTAAAAAGGACAAATTGTTAAGGTAATTTCTTATCTCGGATATTATTTGCGAACGCTTTAAAAAAGCGTCCTTTACCTGCGGATTAACTATTAAATCAACATATCTCTGACGGTAACGGAGGTCCTGATCCTTCAAACCATGCCATTTTTCGGGAAGGGGAAGCAATGACTTTGAAAGTAGAACAAGCACTTTTGCATGAATGGAAGTCTCACCTCTGCGAGTTTTGAATACAAAGCCCTTAAGACCTATTATATCGCCAATATCCCACTTGCGATAATCTAAAAAAGCTTCTTCCCCAATATCGTCTATACGTATATAAACCTGANNCTGCTCATTATTCTGCCTGCGACTGAGACATCCTTATTTTCGTATTCCTCAAACTTTTCTTTTATTACTCCGACATGGTCGGTTACATCATACTTAACGATAGAAAACGGATTTTTTCCTGATTGCTGCAAATCAAAAAGTTTTTGCCGTCTTATCCTTAAAATTTCACTTAAATTTAATTCGATATCCTGCTCGTTTATTATTTCATCACTCATTATGGGTGTCATTCCTTTATTTTGTCTTAATATAATTATTTTGAAATAGATGATATAGTAAATTTCTCGACACCTGACGGTGTTTCAACACTTATACTGTCACCGATTTTTTGTCCTAAAAGAGCTTTTCCGAGAGGGCTTTCATCCGAAATGCAGAAGGTAAGAGGGTCTGCTTCGGTTGTGCTAACAATTTTATACTCAACTTCCTCGTCGGTATCAATGATGTGTATGGTAACTTTATTTCCTATATTTACCTTATCCGTTCCAAGATCATTGTCATCAAGCACTATTGCATTTTTAAGGGTTTCTTCAAGATGTGCAATCTTACCTTCTATTTCTGCTTGTTCATTTTTTGCTTCATCA
>DMMZ01000033.1 GCA_003452915.1 Clostridiales bacterium
TATAAAGAAAATCGCGAGGTTGTTCATGCAATCGAAGCGCATCACGGTGATGTTGAACCGAGCACGCTCATCGCTATGATTGTTCAGGCTGCAGATGCAATTTCAGCAGCAAGACCTGGCGCAAGACGTGAAAATCTTGAGACCTATATCAAGCGTTTACAAAAGCTTGAAGAGATAGCAAATTCCTTCTCCGGTATTGAAAAATCGTTTGCTATACAGGCGGGCAGGGAAATCCGTATAATGGTTAAGCCTGAGGAAGTAAACGACGAGAAGATGGTATTTATTGCTCGCGATATCGCAAAGAAAATAGAAGCGGAACTTGAGTATCCGGGACAGATTAAAATCAATCTGATTCGTGAGACAAGACAATTTGAGTATGCTAAATAAAACAGTTGAAACAAAAAGTTGTTTCAACTCTTATAGAAAGTGGTTACCCGATGAAAATAATCGCACTAGGCGATGTGGTTGGTAGTGCAGGTACAGAATACGCTGTAAAGCTGATAAATAGAATCAAATGTGTCGAGAATGGAGACCTTGTTATAGTTAATGCAGAAAACTCCGCTCCCGGTAACGGGCTAGACCAAAAAAGTGCAGATGCTCTTTTTAATGCAGGTGCAGATGTTTTGACAGGTGGAAACCACACCTTAAGACGACATGAGATTTTTGATTATTTAGACGACCACAACGCCGCCCTACGTCCCTTAAATCTACCTCCGTCAGCACCAGGCAAGGGTTTTATAATAATGCGTGCCAGCCAAGGGTTACGTATAATGGTAATTAATGTACTCGGGCAGGTATTTATGGATCCTGTGGACAACCCCTTTACCGCAGTCGATCGTTTGTTAAATGAACAAAACGGTAAATACGACATTTGCGTTTGTGATATTCATGCAGAAGCAACCAGCGAAAAAGCTGCATTTGCAAGATATTTTGACGGACGAATAAATGTTATATTCGGAACGCATACGCACGTACAGACAGCAGACGAATGTATACTTCCCAAGGGAAGCGGATTTATAACCGATCTCGGTATGTGTGCTCCGATTGAATCAATACTCGGAACAAAGCCTGAGCCGGTGATTAAAAACTTTGTCACTCGTGTACATGATCGTTTTGAAGCGGCAGAAGGTGAACTTGCATTATGTGGAGCGGTTTTTGAAATAAACCCTGCAACTAAACGTGTAACCTCTGTTAAAAGAATCAAATATTAATAAAATCAGATATTCAGAAAGGTTTTTATATGAATTACTTTAATACTTTATTGGCAGCTGCAGGGGACACACCACCAGAAGCTAACTGGGCTTCAACATTATTATCATTTTCTCCATTTTTACTTTTAATAGTAGCTTTTTACTTCTTCATGCTGCGTCCGCAAAAAAAGCAGCAGAAAGAAATGCAGAATATGCTCAATTCGATTGGAACCGGCGATGTAATTGTAACAAGTGGTGGAATTGTCGGAGTTGTTGTAAAGGTAAAAGACGACATGATGCTTATTGAGAGCAGTGCTGACAGAACAAAAATTCAAATTCAAAAGCGTGCTGTTCATTCCGTACTTTCCAAAGCAGGCGAAGATACTTCCGAAAAAAATTAAAATTAAAAAATACTGCAGCCTTTAATTTGTTAGTTGAGGCTGCATATTTGCGTCTGGTATTATTTTAACATGCTAACAAGATTTTTAATTTAAAATTCAACAGGGAGAGTTTAAATAATGAAAAAAACGACATTAAAAAAATACGCTCGTCTTGCGGTTGTAACAGGCGCGGCTGTTCAAAAAGGTCAACCCGTTATTGTATATTCCGAGGTGGATCAAAGTGAATTTACTTTGATGGTAGTTGACGAGGCTTACAAGGCAGGCGCAAGCAAGGTGCGTGTCGAATGGTTGTCGCAACCGCTTACAAAGCTGCATTATCGCCACCAGAGCTTAAAGAATTTATCCACTGTTGTTGCTTGGGTAGAGGAACGTGAAAAAGAATTCTGCAAGGAGCTTCCTGCCGTTATTCACATACTTTCTGAGGATCCCGATGGTTTAAAGGGTGTAAACAAGGAGAAAATGCAGAAAGTAAGACAAAATCGTTATAAGGTTCTTAAAAAATACCGTGATGAGAGCGATAATAAATATCAATGGTCACTTTTTGCTGTTCCATCAAAAGAATGGGCAAAAAAGGTTTTTCCTAACGACAGGACAAGCGTTGCCGTTTCAAAGTTATGGGATGCGATCTTGAACAGTGTGCATATAACAGAAGATAATGATCCCGTAGAGGCTTGGAATGAGCATAATAAAGAATTTGCTAAAAAATGTGCTTACTTAAACAATAAAAAATTTGATTATCTTGAATACAAGAGTTCAAATGGTACCGACTTTAAATGCTGGTTGATTCCCGAGGGTAAATGGCTCGGCGGTGGAGAGAAAACGCTAAGTGGTGTTTATTTCAACCCCAATATGCCTACCGAAGAAATTTTTACTTCGCCAATGAAGGGCAAATGCGAGGGTAGATTGGTATCTACCAAACCACTTTCCTATCAGGGACAACTTATTGAAAACTTCTATATCGATTTTAAAGATGGAAAAGCTGTTTCATGGGATGCAGAAAGTGGCAAGGACACACTTGAAAAAATTATTACTGCCGACGAGAGTTCAGGAATATTAGGCGAGCTTGCGCTTGTACCAAACGATTCTCCGATCTCGAACTCGGGAATACTTTTCTACAATACATTATTTGACGAAAATGCTTCCTGCCATGTTGCGCTTGGAGCAGGTTTTACAAACACTATCGACGGTTACGAAAAACTTACCAAAGAAGAATGTCACAAGCTTGGAATAAACGAATCTATGGTACATGTCGATTTTATGATTGGCTCACCCGATATGTCCATAACCGGTTATAAGGACGGCAAGGCAACTCCTATTTTCAAGAACGGCAACTGGGCGATATAAAAAATGATATGTTAAGAAAATTATCTTTGTATTAAAAAAAGTACCCATCCGTGGGTACTTTTTTAGTGTACGAGATTAAAGTTAGTTGGTAGTAAGTAAGATATATTTACCAAAATATTTTTTATAATTAAAATTATTTTCAAAATTACACCGAACCATAAAATAAAATCTACGACTTTAAGAATGAAAGCTTTCAATAATTTGCTTCTTTTAAGAAACAGTAAGAAAAATTCATCAAAAAAGTCCATAAAGTAGGGACTTTCCCTCGAATTTATCATTGTCTCTAAAAATAATTAGTATAAGGAGTTACTGAAATGCATAACAAAGAACTTGAAAAATATATAGATTTTGTGCTTTCAATAGCTTTAAACAAATGTAGAAACCTCGATGATGCACGCGATCTAACACAAGACACACTTATTTCGGCGTTGAAATATTTATCGGTTGGAAAATTAATAACCGACTATAAGGCTTTTCTAATAAGCATTTTAAACCGCAGATTTTATGACTCATTACGGAAAAAGTATAAATTGCCGACTGTTTGTTTTGATACTTTACCCGAAATGGCGTACGAAAAAGATGATTTTAATTCAATATATGACACAAGTGACGCAGAAGAACTTCGCTGTCAGATAGCATTTTTATCAAAACTTTACCGCGAGGTAATAGTCCGCCATTATATGAACGGTGAAAGTGTTGAAAAGATTGCAAACGAACTCAATATTCCGTCAGGAACCGTAAAAAGCAGACTATCGAGCGGAAGAGATCAAATTAAGAAAGGATTTAACAATATGGATACTTATTCAAAGCAAAGCTATGAACCGCAGGTTTTATATATTGGAATTAGCGGAACGCGAGGGCTTAACGGTGAGCCATCAAGCATCACAGACAATAATGCAATTATTCAGAATCTATTAATTCTTGCATATAACGAGCCGATAACAGAAACAGAACTCGCAAAAGCAATCGGGATACCTGCAGCATATATCGAATCAATTATTGACACGCTTGTCCGCGAAGAACTTATGAAAAAAGTTGGAAATAGGGTTTATACCGATTTTATTATTTATTCTCCCGATGAAAACGAAAACAGCATTCTTCCGCAAGAAAAGTTGATTAATGAAAATTTTAATATTTTATGGAACCCGATTCGGACAAGCCTTGAAAAACTAAAGAATCTTGATTTTTACAAAAACTTCACGGAAAAACAGAAGTCAAAGCTTGAGTATTATTTCTTAATGTTTACATTGGCAAAGTGTTTTTTTGGAACCGGCTCAAAAATTTACGACAACACACATATCTACCCCAAAAGGCCGAACGGCGGCGAATGGATTGCGTCAGGTTCTGCATATCCGCAGAATTTTGACCATGAGAATACAAAAATCCACAAATACAGCTGGTCGGGCGAGCGTATAAATTGTCTTAACGATATCCTTGGCACAAAAGAAATTGTTCTGCGTGTATTTGACACTCCTCTGGAAAAACAAAGGTATTATCATACAAAATACAATTTGGATGATGCCGGTATTGCACAGATGCTGTATATAATCAATGAAAACATTAAGCCTGGC
>DMMZ01000064.1 GCA_003452915.1 Clostridiales bacterium
TTATAATACAAATCATCGGGGTTGTATCCAGACTCATCTGGCTCATGGTAGTCTCCCCACTCTGTTGGCATATCAAAATAATTTAAGAGTTATGGAGATAAAGTTACTATTCTTCTACGTTTTCTTTTTCTCCCTCCATACCCTTTTCTTCTTCTGGCGCTTCACCGCGTTCTACTGCTTCCCAAATTTTATCGTTAATCTGTTTCATGAGTTTGGGATTTTCACGCAAGTATTGCTTTGCTTTTTCACGCCCTACACCAAGTTTTTCTTCATTGAACGTATAACTATTTCCAGATTTTTGTACTACTCTATGCAGTACACCGGTATCAAGCAAATCTCCAGATGTAGAGATACCCTCATTATACATAATATNNGCTACTTTATTTTTTACCACTTTTGCTTTTACTCTGTTGCCGATTATTTTGTCTCCCTGTTTTATTTGTGCTGCGCGACGTACCTCAATACGAACAGATGAATAAAATTTGAGAGCATTGCCACCCGTTGTCGTTTCTGGGTTGCCAAAGAAGACCCCAATCTTCATGCGTGTTTGATTAATAAATACGACAACTGTTTTGGTTTTGCTGATAATGCCGGTTAATTTTCGCAATGCTTGTGACATGAGGCGTGCTTGGAGACCCATGTGACTTTCTCCCATTTCACCTTCTATTTCAGCTTTTGGTACAAGTGCTGCTACTGAGTCAACAACAACAACCTCGATTGCACCAGAACGCACCAATGCTTCGGTTATCTCAAGTGCCTGTTCGCCGTCATCCGGCTGGGAAACTAAAAGTGAATCTATATTTACGCCCAGTGCCTTTGCATACACAGGATCAAGTGCGTGTTCTGCATCTATAAAAGCAGCTTCTCCACCGCCTTTTTGAACCTCGGCAATAATATGTAATGCGAGAGTGGTTTTTCCCGAAGATTCCGGTCCGTAAATCTCTATTATTCTTCCTCTCGGAACGCCGCCGATACCAAGAGCAAGATCAAGTGATAGTGAGCCTGTCGGTACTCCGATAACTTCCATTCTGGCATTCTCGCCCAAACGCATTATCGAGCCTTTTCCACACTGTTTTTCAATTTGAGCCAAGGCAGTCTCAAGCGCTACTTTCTTGCTGTCTGCTTTAGCCTCATTTTTATCGATTTTGCTGTTTTTATTGTCGTTTGCTGCCAAATTATTACACACCCTTTCGAACTATTGTTCTTATAATAGAATATCATAAAATTTATTCTTTGTCAACCAAAAGCAGACTATATTTTACATATTTTCTACATTTAGATGATTTTCGTTAAAATTTTAAAAAAAAGTGTCGTATTTTGTATAATAATACTATATACAATATGCTTAAAATAGGTTAAAATATAGATAAAGTTATGTTAAATCTGAGGAAATCAGAAACGAAAGGATGTTGTGGTTTTTAATGGTGGGTTTTACTAATCACGGAAAATTGGGATTAATTGTTCTACGCAGCTGCAAGCAGCTTGGCGATATGCTAGAAACCAGAATTAAACAGCTCAGAGGTGAGGAAAACACTGATGTTAAATACATCATTCCGATTGAGGAGGTTCGTTTTTCTAACGGTGAGGGCAAGATTAAGATTCTTGATACCGTAAGGGGCAAGGATATTTTTATTCTTGTGGATGTTGGAAATTACAGCTGTACCTATAAAATGTTCGGCAGCGAAAACAGAATGGGACCTGATGAGCATTTTCAGGATGTAAAGCGTGTTCTTTCTGCTATCGGTGGAAAAGCAAACAGAATAACTTTGATAATGCCGCTGCTTTATTCATCAAGACAACACAAACGTAAGGGCAGAGAATCACTTGACTGTGCGGTTGCACTTGAGGAACTTGAAAATCTTGGTGTAAACGCAATTATTTCTTTTGATGTGCATGACCCTACTATTCACAATGCGATTCCCAATACTTCGTTTGAGAATATTTACCCAACTTATTCGGTTCTGAAGAATTTTATCAATAACGAGGGTGATGATATATTCAAAGAGAATATGACGGTTATCAGTCCGGATACAGGTGCGATGGACAGAGCTATTTATTATGCAAACGTGCTTGGACTCGATGTCGGTATGTTTTATAAAAGAAGAGATCACACAAAGATTGTAAACGGGAAAAACCCTATTGTACAGCATGAATATATCGGAGGTCCACTTGATGGAAAGCGTGTATTGATTGTTGATGATATGATCGCTTCGGGTGAATCTGTTATAGATATTATAAATGAAATTTCAAAACAAAACGTATCTGATGTATATGTCGCAGCTACTTTTGCTTTCTTTACAGAAGGAGCAGATAAGTTTGATAAGGCGTATGAGGAAGGTAAATTAAAGAAGCTTTATTCCACAAACCTTTCGTATATTCCAGAGGAGATAAAAAGACGTCCTTGGTTTGTCGAGACCGACCTTTCAAAGTTTATTGCAAAAATAGTAAATACGCTTGCAAGGGATGATACTATTTCGCCGCTTTTAGATTGTACTCCACGTATAAGAAAGCTTCTTAAGCAAACAAACCAGCAATAAAATAATTTGCAAAAACAATTATTGACAATCAATAATATTTGTGATAGAATTATACGAATTTGAAAATTTGTTAGTTTAAAAGACTTTTAAGTTTTCTCCTTATCTGCTCAAAAATCTGAGCAGGTCATCTCGTTACACTGTAACGGGTTATAAGTCCAGAAGGAGGTGCATTTCATGGAACAGAAAAATCTGTACGAAACAATCTTCATAGTCAATAATAGTATCGGCGAGGAAGCAAAAAAGGCACTTGTCGAAAAGTTTACTACTCTTATATCAACAAACGGTAAAACAGAGATAGTTAACGAATGGGGCACAAGAAGGCTAGCTTACCCTATTAATGATTATACAGATGGTTATTATGTGTATGTAAAATTTACTTCAGCTTTCGATTTCCCGGCAGAGCTTGATAGAATTTACCACATTACAGACGGAATTCTGCGTTCACTGATTGTTAAGTGCGAGCAGTAATCTGATCTAATTACAGGAGGTCTTTATGGCAAGCTTCAACAAGGTCATATTGGTAGGCAATCTTGTCGCCGACCCTGAGCTTAAACAAACTGCAAACGGTGTACCTGTTACATCCTTCCGTATTGCAGTAAGCAGAAAGTTTACCAAACAGGGAGAAACTCCACAGGCTGACTTCATAGATATAGTATGCTGGAGACAGACTGCAGAATTTGTTACCCGTTATTTTAACAAGGGTAAATCGATTCTTGTGTGCGGATCACTGCAAACCCGTAATTGGGTCGATAATAACAATGTAAAGAGATACACAACAGAGGTAGTAGCAGATGAGGTTACCTTTGTGGAGAAGAAGTCAAACGAAAACTCTCCCAGAGATAACACTCCACACGATCTGCCAAATTACAGCTCTTCCGGCGAGTCTTCGTTTGAGGATTTGTCAGCCGATGATGAGCTTCCATTCTAAAAAACTGTTATACTTAAAAGGAGGTTATAAATTTGGATAAGGATACTAGAGACAGAGGCGATAGAGGAGATAGAGATCAAAAATCTTTTCGCCCACGTAAAAAGAAAAAAGTTTGTGCTTTTTGTACCGAAAAGGTTTCATCAATAGATTACAAAGATATTCCCAGACTTAGAAAAAGTCTATCCGAGAGAGCAAAGATTCTGCCCCGCAGGGTTACAGGAACTTGTGCTAAGCACCAAAGACAGCTTACAGAGGCTGTAAAACGTGCAAGACATATCGCTCTTATTCCTTACGTTTCTGACTAAATAAAAGATATGCCGCAAAGCTTTTTAGTTTTGCGGTTTTTTATTTGAGTAAGTTTGAAAATGAAATTTTTCAAACTTACGAAAGGAATTATAATATTAATGTTTAATGAAATTTTAAAGGTTTTTAATAATGAACAAATAACACAGGTCGGGTATATATCAGCTAAAGATATGACAATAATCAATCCTCACATTTTACCTGAAGGTGTTGAAATTAAAAGCTGCATAGTTTTTCTAGTTTCTTATTATTACGAGGATATTATTATCGACAACCTCGGTGTTTCGATATATGCAAGAGCAAAGGATTATCATATATACTTCAATAATCTATACGAGCGAATTCTTCCGATTTTAGAGAATATATGTAAAAGAGAGCGTTTTTTCGGGTTTGCAGACCATTCGCCGATAAATGAAAAACTAGCAGCCGCAAGAGCGGGTTTGGGTGTAATAGGAAAAAATTTTTTGCTTATTAACAAGGAATATGGCAGTTTTGTTTTTATCGGTTCGTTATTAACCACCCTTGCCCTGCCCGAATTTGTATTTGAAATAAGTCCTTGTACTGGATGTAATTTATGTGTAAATTCCTGCCCTACAGGTGCGATAACCGAAAAAGGAATAAACCGCGAACGCTGCCTATCGCATATTTCTCAGAAAAAAATAAAAAGTGATGATGAACTTCAACTCCTTAAAGATAATAAAACAGTATGGGGTTGCGATATATGCCAGAATGCTTGTCCTTTAAATAAAAACACAAAATCAACTGAAATAGAATTTTTTAAAACAGACTGTTTAAATAATTTTTCTAAATGTTTAATTGAGTCAATGTCTGAAAAAAGATTTCGCACCTACCCTTTTTCCTGGCGAGGAAAAGAAGTTATATTGAAAAACATAGAATTATCAGATAGTTCTGAAAAAAATAAGTAAAATATTTACAGCAACTGGTAATTTTTATTGACTATGCTTTTTTAATATGGTAAAATATTATGAATTAAATATTTGGAAAGGTCTGTTATTATGAAGAAAAAATTATTCTGTATTTTATTAATTGTTTTTTTAGTAGTTCCATTTATAACCTCCTGTGACAATGGTAAGGATGATACCTCTAGTGTTGCCGTATCTGTGGATCAAGATGCAGATTTTAATCTTCCGAAACGCAATCTTGGAGGAAAAGTAATTAAACTTCTTACGGGGGATGAAGCAAGTGGGAATAATTATTATGATTGTGAATTTGCTGCCTCTGAATCAAACGGCAGTGCGATTAACGATGCGGTTGTTTTGAGGACCAATATTTTAAAAGAAACATATGGCATTGATCTGCAAGTTGAATTTGACGAAACACCTGCAGAAACAATAAAAGAATTGGTTTTATCCGGGGTTAACACATATCAATTAGTATCAGACAATCTTTATGATATTGCACCGATTGGTATGGGAAACAGTTTTTGGGATCTTAATAAAGTACCCAGTCTTAACTTGGAAAACGACTGGTGGGACAAGAGTGTAGTTAATGATCTTTCAACAGCTGGATATCAATTTTATTTGGCAGGCGACCTTATGGTAAGTGATAAAAACTCAACTTGGTGCTGTTTTTTTAATAAGGATTTAATTGAACAATATAATCTTGAAGATCCGTATGAGCTTGTAAAAAACAACAAATGGACAATCGATAAACTATATGAAATGGGAAAAGATGTCAGTGTAGCAAACCAAGGACTTTCCAATGTTACATGGGAAAACGGTACTTTTGGTTTAGTAACTCAAACATACGATGGAATAGCAAGTATGGTTTCCTTTAATCAAAAAATGATTACAAAGGATGAAAACGATTATCCACTTCTTAACATAGAGAACGAAGCTACTTATAATAAATTTACAAAAATATTTGATATAATGATGGACACTAATACTTCCCTTGTTATAGAATTATCAGGTGCACCAATAGATGGATATTATGAAGCAACGAGAACCGTATTTTTATCTGGACGAGGACTATTTACATATAATAAACTTCAATATGTACAAAATATACTAGACTCCAATGTTGATTTTGATTATGGACTGCTTCCGATGCCTAAATATGATGAAACACAAGATGAGTATTACACAACATGTACTGTTTATTATTCGCAGGTCGTTTCTATACCAAGATCAGTTCCTGAAAGTGAACTTGAAGATATAGGTTATACACTTGAATTATTAGGTTATTACGGAAAAAAATACGTTAAACCTGCTTATTATGATATTACAATAAAAGCTCAAAAAATGAGTGACCAACAAAGTGAAGAAATGCTTGACATTATATTTGAAAATAGAATATTTGACCTTGCTTCTGTTTATAACTATGAAAAAGCACTATATCTTTATACTGGAATTATTGGCTCAAAGAGTAACTCCATAGTTTCAACAATAGAAGCAAATGCTGCAGCTATACAGACGACGATTGACGCTTCAATTGAGCAGTTTGATGCTATAGATCAATAAAAATACTGAAAACTGCGTTTTCAGTATGAAGTATAATTATTAATAACAATTAAAAAACAGGAGTATAAATATATGAAAATGACCTTTCGCTGGTATGGCGAAAATGATCCGATATCGCTGAAATATATTTCACAAATTCCGACAATGGACGGTATAGTTTCGGCGGTATACGATGTTGCTCCGGGCAAGGTATGGAATAACGGGAGTATTGGTAAAATAAAAGAAGATGCAAACAAGCATTCATTGACCTTTGAGGTTGTTGAAAGCGTACCTGTTCACGAAGATATAAAGTTGGGTAAAAGCACCAGAGATGGATATATCGAGGTATATAAAGAGAATATCCGCCGCTTGGGAAAAGCAGGTGTTAAGGTTATTTGTTATAACTTTATGCCGGTTTTCGATTGGCTCCGATCCGAGCTTGCATACGAGAATAAGGACGGCTCTACTTCCCTGATTTATCGTCAGGAACAAGTATTAAATATGAATCCAAAACCGGGCAACCTGTCGTTGCCCGGTTGGGATGCAAGTTATACAAAGGAAGGGCTGGTTGCACTTCTTGACGAATATAAGGCGGTTGACAGCGAGGTTTTATTTGCTAATCTCAAGTATTTCCTTGACAAAATAATTCCTGTTTGTATAGAGTACGATGTCAAGATGGCGATTCATCCGGACGATCCACCGTGGGATATTTTCGGACTTCCTAGAATAATTACAAACGAAAAGAATCTTGACCGTTTCCTTTCGTTAAATGATTCACCATACAACGGACTTACGCTTTGCACGGGATCGCTTGGCGCTTCCAATATGAATGACATCCCTAAACTACTTCGCAAATATAGTTCAATGGGCAGAATTCATTTTGTTCACGCTAGAAACATTAAGCTTGTAGGTGAACACGATTTCAACGAGACAGCTCATCCAAGCAAATATGGCTCACTTGATATGTACGAGGTTATGAAAGCTCTTTACGATACAGACTTTGACGGTTATGTACGTCCCGATCACGGCCGAATGATTTGGGGCGAGACAGGAAAGCCGGGCTACGGACTTTATGACCGCGCTTTAGGTGCTGTTTATCTCTCGGGTCTTTGGGAAGCAATACAGAAATCAATAAATTGATTTCTGTATTATTTGAGTTTCATATAAGTTTTTTATAAAAAAGGTGTGTATTTACATGGGTGTTAATGAGCAAATAATTCAGGTAGCAAAAAGAATTTTCTACCTTCGTGAAACACTGGATATGTTGCCCGAACAGGTTGCAAAAGCAATAGATATGTCAACCGAAGAATATAATCAATACGAAAACGGTGAGAAAGATATTCCCGTGAGCATGATTTATTCGGTAGCTGCTGTTTTGGGTGTAGATGCAACAGAACTACTCACAGGAGAAGCTCCGAGAATGACAGAATATTCGGTTACACGCAAAGGTCAAGGTGCGGGTGTTGAGAGATATAAGGGTTATGCCTTTGAATCGCTTGCTTATAACTACATCGGACGAGATAAAGAACCTATGATTGTTACTATTTCGCCCGGGGACGAACACCCCAAGCTTATTACACACCATGGACAAGAATTTAATTATGTGCTAGAAGGTAAAATAGGAATATTAATCAATAATAAAGTTATTGAATTAAACGAAGGCGATTCAATTTATTTCAATCCCAATATACCACACGGACAAATTGCACTCGACGGTATTGCACGTTTTATTACCGTTATAGATAAATAATGAGTGATACTAATTTCCAAAAGAAAAAGCAGTACGGACAGAATTTCCTGACTAATCAAGCGATACCAAAACGTATTGCAGCGGAAAGCGGAATTACATGCGAATGCGGAGTTATCGAAATCGGACCTGGTTTTGGAGTTCTTACAAAAGAACTTGCCCAAATAGCAAAAAAGGTTATTTCTATTGAGATTGACAGAGAACTTATACCTATTTTACAAGAAAAAACAGCAGACATACAGAACCTTAAAATAATAAATAAAGATATAATGCAGATCGACATAGTCGAGTTAATCAAGGATGAATTCCAGGCTATGCCTATTTGTGTATGTGCCAATCTTCCATATTATATTACTACCCCAATTCTGATGAAGCTTCTTGAAGGTAAGTATGGCTTTGAAAGCATTACAATAATGGTACAAAAGGAAGTTGCAGAAAGATTATGTGCAAAAAGTGGCAGTGATAATTATGGCGCGATAACCGCTTCTGTAAACTACTTTTCTTCAATAAAAAAGTTATTTAACGTAAGTGCAGGTTCTTTTTCACCGCCACCGAAGGTTGATTCGGCAGTTATTCGGCTGGAATTATATAAAGAGCCACCTGTAAAACTGCTTAATGAGGAAATGTTTTTTAAGGTTATTAAAGCCGCTTTTTCTCAAAGAAGGAAAACTCTTGTAAATTCTTTACATTCAGTTTTCAATTCTACCTTTACAAAGGACGAATTATGTGGTATTATAGTTCAAATTGGGCTAAATTTAAAAGTTAGAGGCGAAGATTTAAATATATCTCAATTTGCTCTTATTTCAAACGAAATTTATAAAAATTTAACATAAAAATCGGAGGAAAAAAATGACACAAAACAAAAAACTCAATGCCTGGATCAAAGAAATGGCAGAGCTTGTTAATCCCACTAATATCGTGCTTATCGATGGCAGTGAAGAGCAAGCTGAAAGTCTGAGAGCTGAAGCATGTGCTACTGGCGAAATCTTCAAGCTTAATCAAGAAAAGCTTCCCGGTGGTTATTACCACAGAACAGCTATCAACGATGTTGCTCGTGTTGAGCATCGTACCTTTATCTGTACAACAAAAAAAGAAGACGCAGGCCCAACAAACAACTGGATGGCTCCTCAAGAATGCTATGATATGATGACAAAATTGTTCAAGAATTCGTATGCTGGCAGGACCATGTATGTTATTCCCTATTCTATGGGTGTTGTAGGAAGCGAATTCTCAAAAATCGGTGTTGAGCTTACCGATTCAATATATGTTGTTCTTAATATGATCATTATGGCACGTGTTGGTTCCAAGGTTCTTGAAACTCTCGGTGCTGATGGTGATTTTGTAAAAGGACTCCACGCAAGAGCTGATATGGATGAGAATAACAGATATATCGTTCACTTCCCTGAGGATAACACAATCTGGTCTGTTAACTCAGGCTACGGCGGAAACGTTCTTCTCGGCAAAAAGTGTTTTGCACTACGTATCGCTTCTTATTTAGGAAAGAACGAAGGTTGGATGGCTGAGCATATGCTCATTCTCGGTCTTGAGAATCCTCAGGGAGAAATCAAATATGTTGCTGCAGCTTTCCCGTCTGCTTGCGGTAAGACAAATCTTGCTATGCTTATTCCTCCGGAATATTATACAAGACAGGGTTATAAAGTTTGGTGCGTAGGCGACGATATCGCTTGGATCAGAAAAGGTCCGGACGGCAGACTTTGGGCTATGAACCCCGAGAACGGCTTCTTTGGCGTTGCTCCGGGAACAAATGTAAAGTCCAACCCCAACGCTCTTGCTTCTACAATGAGGAATACAATATTCACAAACGTTGCGCTTAACCTTGACGACAATACAGTTTGGTGGGAAGGTCTTGATAAGAATCCTCCCAAGAATGCTATCAACTGGAAGGGCGATAAGTGGGATTCCGCTTCCGGCGAAAAGGGCGCACATCCTAACTCTCGTTTCACAGCTCCTGCTATCAACTGCCCCTGCATTTCATCGGAGTTTGACAGCCTTAACGGCGTTCCGCTTTCTGCTATCGTATTTGGCGGCAGACGTGCAAAAACTGCTCCGCTTGTTTATCAGTCGTTTGACTGGAAGCACGGAACCTTTGTTGGTTCTATAATGGCTTCAGAGACCACAGCAGCGGCAGCCGGTGCGGTTGGCGTTGTAAGACGTGATCCGATGGCAATGCTTCCCTTCTGCGGATATAATATGGGCGATTATTTCACACATTGGCTTAATATGGAAAAGACAGTTACCAACCTTCCCATGATATTCCACGTTAACTGGTTCAGACTTAATGAGAATGGTGCATTCATGTGGCCTGGCTTCGGTGACAACTTCCGTGTTCTTGAGTGGATTATCAATAGGTGCGAAGGCAAGGTTGACGCTGTTGAAACTGCTATCGGTTATGTTCCGAAGGTTGAGGACATCAATCTTTCTGAACTTGATTATGAGATTGAAAAAGGACACAAATTCGGTCTTGACGACCTCAAGAGCATTCTTAACGTTGAGAATTCCTACTGGCTTGACGACATTAAGAATATCGAAGAGTTTTATGCAAAGATTGGCGATACAATCCCTGCAGAGCTTCACAGCCAACTTGATGCACTTAAGGCTAGACTTTCTAAGTAATAATATTGCGTAAATATAATAAAACCGCTCCATATGGGGCGGTTTTGTTGTTGGTTATATATTAAATTTTAATTATATCATTTTCTTTTTTTGAATCTATAAAATTTGTATTAATAAGATTAAATTCTTTATTATAAATATGTATGTATTTTTCATATGTGATTTTAAACTTCTCATCTAAAACTATATTTTTATAATTATTAGCGAACATCCTTGCACATTTTTCTGCCAAAGGTCGATTATTCTGATAATCATATATAAGAAAAAGTAAAAAATTTAATTGCTTCTTTTCGGGTTCTAATTCTAAAATTTTACTAATAAAACTTTCTATATTATTTAATGTTTCGCAATCTAATTCTTCCATTTTTTTATAAACACTAAAAACACGTATAAAATCGTTTAATTTATCATTTGAATATAGCTTCAAGAATATTATGCTAAATTTTATATTAATAACATTTGAAATTGATTTAATATCAATATATTCTAATGATTTTTTTATGTCTCTGTTTACCCAAAAATGAAAAATTGCATATATATTTTTTGCTTCAGTTAAAGTATCTAAATAAGTTTTTGAGTTATCTAATATTCTCTTTGCATTTATTAAATATTTAGTTTCAAAATTATTATAAAATTTATTACATTCTCTTTGAGCTAAATAAAGTCTAGTACAAGTTAAACATTCTCTCATATTCCTTTTTACATATTTTATTACAGGTATATTGCTTAAATCACCACTGACTTTAGCATTTAAATTACTATATAATTTATCTGCCAATTCAATATATTCACATATAAACATTGTTGTTGCAATTATATATTCTATAGCAAGTGATAATTGATAAGCATTTAATTTAAATTCATCTGTTTCAATATTCTTTAATATTTTTATATTATATAATGGTTGAAAAATCGATGACATATTAATTTTTAATATTTTACTAAGATTAGTATTTATGCTTATATGTTCAATTGCAGCGTTTAAATTTATATAACATGAGTATTCTTCTTTATCTCCTCCCGAAGTACAAGAACCAGTAATTAAAATTCTACTATTAGTTTTATATAATAATTGTTGTGCTTTCTTTTCATTCTTAATCAAAGTAATAGCTGACCATTTTGATGATAAAAAATCATTTAAAATAAGTACTTCTGGATTTAATTCGCAAAGGTCATTAATCATTTCAATAAATTTTTTTATAAACTTTTCGTTAACTAAATCAAATTGATTTTGATTTGAAAAATCAATAGCAAAAATAATACCAGTATTATTTTTGCTAGCTTTTGGCAGACGCCTTTTAAAAAAAATCATAAATACAGGTAAGAAAAAAATAATAGTGATGGCTATTAAAATAATCCAGTTTATATTTTTCTCATTTAAATTAATTATATATAATAATATCGAAGCAAAATAAATAAATGCAATATACACAAATGAGATATTTTTCTTCCAATATTTTTCAATAAAGTCAAAATTCAAACTATTCATAATTCACCTAAAAATTAATATAATAAATATATAATATCATAAAATTTTTATAAATCAATATATTTATTAAAAGTGTGTAATTAAATATTTTATCATAAACTTCGCCGTGAGAGGATTCGCCCGCTGCGGCTTTGCTTTGCGTGCTGATTTTAATGTTGAAATTTTTAAATAAAATTATGGAACACCTAATTCGCCGTGAGAGGATTCCATTTTCTCGCTTCGCGAGCCTTCGAATCCTTCCCGAACTTATTCCAATCATAAAAAATGTAGCAGGAGGTAAACCTCCTGCTACATTTTTATGGTCGGAGTGAAAGGATTCGAACCTTCGGCCTCTTGGTCCCGAACCAAGCGCNNTCTACCAAGCTGAGCCACACCCCGAAATGACATTTTGTATTAATTAAAAACTGTATTTTTATCAAAAATAAATTGACGGCACAAGTGGTAGCGAGGTAAATGTTCAAATTAAGAGGACATTTTCGCGTATCTCCACAAATGATTCATTAATATTTGTGCCCAGTAGCACGTGGAGATTATTATAATATACATCCACCTAATTTGTCAAGTGTTATTTTCCCTTATTAAAATCCAGATAAGATTGAAGAATAATTTGTGCCGATAAAGTGTCAATTATATTTTTACGCTTACTGCTTTTATAATCGGTAATATTAAGATATTGATAAGCCTGAACAGTTGTGAGTCTTTCATCAATAAAAATTACAGGGAGCGTTGTTTTTTCTTTTAACATATCCGCAAAACGCTGCGTACGCTCAGCACGGAAAGAAAGCNNCCATATTTCTTGGCAAGCCGATAACGATTTGCTCCCCACCCAATTCTTTTATGCGAAAAGAAACTTTCTCAACTGCATCATTAATTCCTGTAACCTTAATTGTTCCCTGTGCGGTTGCAAGAGTCTCGCCATTGTCTGAAGTTGCAATACCGATTCTTGCATCGCCGTAATCTATTCCGATTATTCTCAAAATTATACTTCCTTTTTTTAAATTTCTAAATTTTATAATACAAAATTCAGTTATATTTTGTCAATCGATTTATGTGAATATTTTAGTTAAAAAGATTAATAATAATAGCGACCGATACGTTCGGTATTCGGACGTAGGTCATAATTTAATAGGTTAAATATCTTATAATATTATTTACTGTTTCGGTCGGAAGTATTTATCTCGAAAGTGCGCTATCTGTTTAGCGAGCCATCTGTTTGGCAGACCAATTTGTTGGTCGTATAAATCAAAGAGGCGATATTTAAGAAACTGGCTGAAATAAAGAGAAATGATTTTAAAAAATTAATCCTCTGGTGGGATTAAATAATGATTAAGGCCTATTGGCATAATAAGAAAAATCGGGGATGTTGTTGTCCTCGATTTTTTTATAATGAAGGATAATTTTGTTAGAATATTTTATAATACATAACAAATAATAAAATCGACCGATAAGCTCGGTTAAAAGGAAGTGCTTGTTTATGGGTAAAAGACGCAGAAGATATAATTTTATGAGTGGCTTGAACGGAGTAGATAGATTCTATTTTCCTTATCGCTTTACTCCACCCGAATTAGGTGGCAGTCGGTATCTTAATATTTCTCCGGAATCAATAGGCGATGACCTTTTATTCAGTGATACAGACCCTAACGGAAGCTACACGGGTGTGCCGAGAGATGATAATGAAGTTCCCGTTCAAGATGCAGACGACCTGTAAGAGCAAAGTTTGAAAATAAATTTTCAAGCACAGTTTTATGCCTTTACTGCAGAGGTGCAGTAATCCGGCTATTGCCGGTACGGCACAATTCCCACTTGTGGCGTAAACGCCACGAAAATGTATGGTTATAAATATGAAATGTTCTCTTGTAGAATATTCATCATAAAAAAGTGGAGTTGCAGTAGCAATTCCGCTTTTTATAATAATTCAAATTAGAAACAGTGATAAATTCGAAGAAAAGACTCTATTAATGCGGCATACCGCATTAATTATATGTAGGACTTTTTTGAAGAATTTTTCTTACTGTTTCTTAAGAGAATTAGTATTAGTTATAGTGTTTTTCTTAAAAAAGGATAAATTGCTTTAGCCATCATAAACTGACCTAAGTCGTTAGGATGAAGATTGTCAACAGCATAAAGGTCACGCATTTCGAGCGGGAAAAAATCTTCACTGTCAACAAAATATACATTCCTGTCACCGTCTGCCAAAGCTGCTTCATAAGTTGCAATGATTATATTTTTCCTTTTTATATCACCCTCGGTTACTGCAGCATAATAAGGATGTGTAACCATAATAACAGGTATTTCGGGATGTGCTTTCCTTACTGTTTTAAAGAAAGCCGAATGTGTTTCCATTAGGGAATCCGCAGTCGGTGAATTATAGTCGTAGTCCATAACAAAGGCTGAAATTTTTCTTGAGCCTATGTATTCCGCAATTGATTGTTCCCCCATTGCAGAGCCTGAAAAGCCTAAATTCATGCAATCAGCATCCAGTGCACGACAAAGGATATTGGAATACATATTTCCCGGTCTGGATACGCAACCGCCCTGTGTTATTGACGAGCCATAAAATGCTATGGGCTTTTCTATTGTACGGTTTAAGGGCTTTACAGTTTTTGAATTAACAGGAAAACCGACAACCAGCTTTGAAACTCCACCATAAAGCGGTAAATTAATCAGTACTTCATTAATACCTTTGGGTAAATTCAGAACGCCTTCGTTATAACTGCTGCTATCGGCAAAGGTCTGCATTTGAGCACCGACATAATGACGGTTATTACCTGTTCCGATATAAGCATCGATTCCGTATACTCCCCTGTTTGTAAAATGGTTCATCCCTGTCAAAGCGAATCGTAATTTTATTTTGATTTTCACCGAATCGGCATCGGTACAAAATCGTACCTGGGCACCTGCTGTACAGTGTGCAAGGCTGGAATTTGCAGACGAGTATATTTCTTTTTTCGTTGCATCAAGCCTATAATACTCACCATTATTTTTATTCGGATGTACAATACCTCCGATTGAAAACAACGGATCAAGAACATTTATAAAAACCATATCCCCGTCGTTTTCTTCGATAAACTGCGAGTCGGTTTCAGCTACGGACACTAATTCTTTTTCATCAATAATGTTGGGATTATTAAAAAGCTCCCCGAATATTCTTTCTTCCTTCATCTTCGCCTTTTTACCTTCCTTTAAGAATAAATATTATATGTACCTAGAAAATGACGTTTGATAAGCAGATAGTCGCTTGCACTAATTTTATTATCTTTATTAATGTCTGCTGCTGCATTTTTTATTGAGTTTAACGAATAAGTACCGAGAAAGGCTCTTTTTATAAGTAGATAATCCAGTGTTGAAACATTACCGTCACCGTTTATATCGCCTTTAATACAAACCAAATAGTTTTTAATAAATACTCCGTTATATGTATAATTAATTTGATATCCCGTTCCAACGATTGTATTATCTGAAACGATAATTCCACTTGCATTTTTGATAATGACCGGTTGGTTAATCATAGCTTTTAACTGTAATACGGAAATAGGATTTGTAATTCCGTTGCATAAGTTTTTATAATTATCCAAAAGCAGTGAAGAACCTGTTTTGACCGTCAGAGAAGGAGTTATTATATCTTTCGGAGTTCCGATTGTTAATTCCGATACGAAAACAAAGGCATGTGTACCGGGTTTTATTTTCATTTGAACATAACGGGCATTTACAGGTGTATCAAGCTCAACCGAAGCAAGCATATATGATATCAAATTACTTTTATTTTCTGCGTATCCCAGACTTGTATAATCAGTTCCGTAATCTGAAATTAGAATCTCTATACTTTCGGGATAAGAAATACCCGCTTCGACAAGTTCATTCATTTCAAGTGAAAATAGCGAAAGGTCCTGAAAAACCGAACCGAAATCAAGGTTTATATAAAAATAACCTCCATCAGTAAACGACTTATTAAAGCCTATCCATTCTGTATCATAATTAGATGAGCCAAATTTTCCGTCTGTCAGTTCTTTTCCGCTTACCGAACCGTAACCAAGTGATGTGTTGGTGTAAGGTGTTGTGGTTGTATAATTTTTGCCTGCTGATACTATATTGTAGTTCTCGTATTTTTTTTCATCTTTTATGAATGTAATTTCGTTCGGGTCAAGTGTTTGAGAAGCATATTTATAAGTCATGTCGTAAATACGTCTTAAATCAGGATTTTCAGATATATATGCGTTATAAAAAACACCGTTCACAGCATCATTATAATACATTTTTACACCCTGTGCTGCACCTTCTTCGGTACACACTTTTAAATATTCCATATATCTATTGTAATATGTAATAGAGGAAAACATCAAACCCGAAGCCTCTATCTCGACACCCATTCCAAGGTTTTTTGCAGTGTTGCAGGTTGCATTTATTCTGCTTGAGGTTGCACTTTCATTAAACATATAATTCGGTTGATAACAAGCTGTATCAAAACCATAACTTGCCCATTTATTATAACCGTTTGCGTTATAATAAGGAATCCATATAGTTTTATAATCGAGCGAATGAACATAATTGTTCATGTAAGTTAAAAGACTGTTCTCCTGCGAATCGTTTCTTGCAAAATCCTCCTCAAACCAATAAAAACCAACAAGGTTAAGATTCTGGAAATTACCCTCGTTGAATCTTGACAACTGCTCATCAATTATCCATTTTATTGCTTTCTGGCGATCAGCAAGGTTGTTAAAATTCTCGGTTTTTCCATCACCGTCAACATCTCCAAAGCTTGTTTGTGTTTTTACAGGATACATTACTGTAAGAAAAACATTTGCTTTAAAATCGGTGTATCCGCTGCCAAGCTTTACTTTTGTCTCCCCTACTGCTTCATTTAAAGCTTTTATATTATAACCGTCTAAAAATACATCATCAACAAAAAGCTGCCAATCTGAAAAGTTTGCAGGGTGTTCGTTATCTCTGTAGGTTCTTCCTCCACTAGGAGTTGTTGTTACACAAGGCAAAAAAAGGTAGGAATCAAAGAATATGTCCTTTAACTCACCATCTGTGTTATAATAACCAACAAGCGGAAGATAACCTTCTTTAGATCGATGACCTGAAGCTGGTGTAGAACTGAAGGTATAGGATAAAAAAAGATTGTCTGTTCCGTCCAGTTGCTCGGGAGTTGCGTAACCCACAGCTGAAACTGAGCTTTTATTATTATATATAATACAAGAAAATAAAAACAAGCAGGTAAGAAGAACACTGATACATTTTTTCATAGAATCTTCCTCCAAGAAAACTACAATAACTATTGCTTTGAGTATAGCACACCTAATTTTATATTGCAATAAAATTACAGATATGATACAATGTAAACAATTTAAGAACGCAAATTTGTTATGAGGTTTATTATGAGCAGTATTATTTTTAAAGGTATTACTCTGGTAGATGAGAACTTCTGTCATCAGGAAGCGATGTTTGTTGGAGTTACTGACAATTGTATCGATTATGTCGGAAAAGAATACAAAAACGGTTATAAGCGGGAATATGACGGTATAAATAAATGTCTGATTCCTGCATTTTATAATGCACATGCTCACTCTCCTATGGTGTTGATGAGAGGTTACGCTGAAAATTTATTTCTTTCCGATTGGCTTAATAATAAAATTTTTCCTTTTGAAGCTACCCTTACCGAAGAAGATATTTATATGAGTATGCTGCTTTCTGTTGCAGAAATGCTCAGTTTTGGCTGTATTTCAACCACAGATATGTATTTTAAAGGTGAAGCTATGGCAAAGGCTGTTATTGAAAGTGGTGTTAAGAGTAATATTTCTCTTGCAGCTACTGTTTATAATTCAGATGCTTTAAAGAAAGAGTATCCTGCGTTGATTAAGCAGTATGGAAATATATCGGACAGATTAAAAATAGATATCAGCGTTCATGCGCCTTATACGTCAACACCTGAACTTGTAAAGGACTTTTCGGATATGGCAGTTGATTATGGTCTTAACATGCACATACACCTTTCGGAGACAGAGCAGGAGAACATTGAATGCAAGAAAAAATACGGACTTACACCCACGGAATACTTTGAAAAAGGCGGTATTTTTAGAGTACCGACTACAGCTGCACACTGTGTTTATCTGGAAGATGATGATATTGAAATAATCAAAAAATACAATGTTACCGTGGCAACCTGTCCAACAAGCAACCTTAAGCTTGCAAGCGGATATTGTGATGTAAAAAGATTATTTGAAAGCGGAATTAAGGTCGCTCTCGGTACAGACAGCGTTGCTTCAAATAACAATCTTGATATGTTTGGGGATATGGAATTATTTGCTATTTTACCAAAGGGAATAAAGAGAGACCCGATTGTTATTACTCCTGCACAGACACTTTTTGCTGCAACAAGATCAGGTGCTTTGTCGCAGGGACGTNNTAAGCCACATTTAACTCCAGTACATGATATTTTAAATACGCTTATATATTCTGCCAACGGCTCGGACGTTGTTTTGACAATGTCAGATGGTAAAATCTTATACGAGAACGGCGAATTCAAGACCATTGACATAGAAAAAGTAAAATCATATGCAAGAAAGAGAATAAAGGGATAAAAATGCTTACAGATACCGTTTGGATGGATCAAGAAAAAGATCTGCTTTGCTGTATAGACCAGACTAAGCTTCCGAATGAAAAAGTTGTCATCTCAATATACGAAGCCAGGGATACTTATTCTGCTATTAAAAGATTAGCTGTGAGAGGCGCACCTGCGATTGGGGTTGCCGCTGCAATTGGGCTTTATGCTGCTTGTGTGAGGTTTGAGGATAAAGAGGTTCAGGGATTTTTATATTCATTAAATAAAACCGCAGAGCTGCTTAACTCATCTCGTCCAACAGCTGTCAATTTATCATGGGCGTTAAAAAGAATGCTTGCAATTGCTGAAAATTACAGCCAAAGCAATGTAAATAATCTGAAAGCTGTTCTTAAAGCAGAGGCACTGAATATATATAACGAGGATATTGAGGTGTGCAGAAAAATCGGTGAAAACGGATTGTCACTTTTAAAAGATGGTTCTAGTATTCTAACACATTGTAATGCAGGTTCTCTTGCCGCTGTACGCTATGGAACTGCACTTGCACCGATTTATATCGGAAAGGAAAAAGGTTATAATTTTAAAGTTTACGCGGACGAGACAAGACCGCTTTTACAGGGAGCAAGGCTAACTGCATATGAATTGTGTGAAAACGGAATCGATACAACGCTTATATGCGATAATATGTCAGCGTCACTTATGCAAAAAGGAATGGTTGACGCTGTTCTGGTAGGCTGCGACCGAGTTGCGGCAAACGGTGATACTGCCAATAAAATAGGTACTTTGGGCGTTGCACTTATTGCAAAAGCGTATTCGGTTCCGTTTTATGTTTGTGCACCTTATTCAACAATTGATTATTCCTGCAAAAGCGGAGAAGATATTATTATTGAACAGCGGGATGCAAGCGAGGTAATGGAGCTTCATTTTATAAATCGTATGACACACCCTGACGCAAAGGTATATAATCCAGCTTTTGATGTTACTCCTGCCGAACTTATCACGGCTTTTATAACCGAAAAAGGTGTATTCTCACCTAAAAGAATTTAGATAATAAAGGAATTATATATATGACAGCGAAGGATATAATTGAAATCGGAAAAAGAATGTACGACAAAAATTATATTGTTGCACATGATGGGAATATCAGTGTACTTGCTGATAATATAGTGTATATTACACCTACTAACATTTCTAAGGGATTTATGACCGAGGATCAGATTGTAGAGATGACGCTTGACGGGCAGGTTTTAAATTCTGCTATTCCTTCAAGTGAATATAAGATGCACCTTGCAGTCTATAACAACAATAAAAATGTACACGCTGTTGTTCATTCTCATCCGCTTTATGCAACTACATTTGCTTGTATGGGGAAGCCTTTAAAGAGCGATATTCTTGCAGAGGCTATGTATCAGTTGGGAGATATTCCGATTGCTAAATACGAGGTTCCTGGTAGTGAAGAAGCAGCCGAGAGTGTTATTCCATACTGCAACGATTATAATGGTATTTTACTTGAAAAGCATGGACTCATTACTTGGGGATTTAATCTTTTAGACGCATATTATAAAACCGAGATTGCTGAATTTCTTGCAAAAATTACTTATAACATTGGGGGATGAAAGATGAACGATAAGCTTCTACTCGTGGTTAACCCACGTTCAGGCAGAGGCAGAGCAAAGGATTATATTATCGAAATTGTTTCTACGCTTACTCAGGGTGGAAAAACTGTTACCGTTTACCCTACTTGTAATAAAGCAGCTACTATATCCTACGTAGCAGAAAACGTGATTAAATATAATACTATTGTAGTATGTGGCGGTGATGGTACACTAAACGAGGTTTTAAATGGTTTGATACTCAGTGGAGTAAAAATACCTGTTGGATATATTCCGCTTGGTTCAACAAATGACTTTGCGACATCGCTTGATCTACCCTCTGATTGCATAACAGCAGCAGAAAACATTTTAAACGGTAATATATTCCAATACGATATAGGTAGTATGAATGATAACTATTTTTCTTATATCGCTTGTGCCGGTGCTTTTGCCGAGACATCTTATACCACCAATCAGAATCTAAAAAATAAGATCGGTCATTCAGCTTACCTTTTAAGCAGCGTGAAATCACTGTCTACCTTACGAAAAATCACTATGGAGGTAAATACACCAGAATTTTCTGTAACAGGAGATTATTTATTCTGTTCTTTTTCCAATTCCTTGAATGCAGGTGCATTACTTAACTTCAAAGGTATGGATATCAAGTTTGATGACGGACTTTTTGAGCTTTTGCTTGTTAAAATGCCAAGAGATTTGTTGGAATTTTCTGCACTAATCAGGGATTTGCTTAACGCTAACTTAAAAAATAAATATATTGAACTTTTCAGAACAAACGAATGTCATATAAAAATCGAAAGAGGAATCGGATGGTCACTTGACGGCGAGGATGGCGGAATTACAGATGATATTTATTTAAAAGTACATCCGAAAGCAATTGACATCATAAGAAGCTAATAAAGGTTTGCTTAAATTTTACTATTGACTTAAACATAACTTTTATGTATAATAGAAACGTTGACAAAGTGCCAGTAAAACACCGGAGGTATAAAGAAAATGAATTATCAACGTGCGGTAAGTGTTTCCCGCTTTATTCTGGTATTACTAATTATTTCGCTACTGCTATCAATAGCCGTATTTGGCTTTAAAGTGGGAAGCGTTTCGCAAAAAGGAATTTTTGAAGAGGGAGCAATCACACTAGGACTTGACCTTGAGGGCGGTTCGTCCATTACTTATCAGGCCCAAACCGAAGAAACAGGTGAGGAACTTAAGAGAGGTATGGACTCGGTACTTCAGGTTATGCGTCAAAGACTTGACAGCCAAGGACTTACAGAAGCTCTTGCCTATCTTGTTGGTGATGATATGGTAACGGTTGAAATACCCAGTGTATCCGACCCTGCCAAAGCTGCAGAGACTCTTATGGCTACTGCTGTTCTTACCTTTAAGAATTATGAAAAAGAGACTGTACTTGAAGGCAGCGATGTTGAAAGTGCGAGCTGGAAATATGATATAATTGACGATTCAGGTCTTAATAAATACTATGTTGATTTGCAACTGACTGATGCAGGTTCGGTTAAATTTGCGGAAGCCACAAAGATTGCTGCAAGCAAAGCGTCATCAGGTCAAAATATTATATATATTTATATGGACGAGCAGGTAATCTCAGCACCATCTGTTGATGCTAAATATGCAGATAAAGGTTTAAACGAAGGTAATGCAGTCATTTCTGGCAGCTTTACCGAGGAATCCGCAAAAGCACTGGCAGGACAAATCAATGCAGGTGCTCTTGAATATAAACTTAATAGCGTTGAACAAAGTACCGTAGGTGCTACTCTGGGAGAAAAATCATTAGTTACGTCATTAAAAGCAGGAGCAATAGGTTTAGCACTGGTTATGATATTCATGATCGCATATTATCGTGTTCCTGGATTAATGGCTTCAATTTCATTAACAGCTTATATGGCTCTGTTTATGTTAGCTCTTATTATAACAAAAGCAAACCTTACACTTCCCGGTATCGCTGGTATAATACTTTCAATAGGGATGGCAGTTGATGCAAATGTAGTCATCTTTGAACGTGTTAAAGAAGAATTACGCCTTGGCAAGAGTGCAAAGGCAGCTGTTAAAGCAGGTCAACATCGTGCTCTTGCTGCAGTTATTGACTCCAATGTAACAACCTTAATTGCTGCAGGGGTTCTGATATTATTAGGTGCAGGTACAATTAAAGGTTTTGGAATTACACTTCTTATTGGTGTATCAATTTCAATGATAACAGCTATATATGTAACTCGCGCACTCCTTTATTTAGGTATTGGTTTAGGTTTATCTGATATCAAACTTTATGGTGTTAAAAAGGAGAGTGTGAAAAATGCTTAAGAAATTTCATTTTATAAATAACAGGAAAATTACTTATATTCTTCTTTGCACTTTTTTAATAATAGGAGTTGCATCTTTTATTATTAGTGGATTTAATCTTGACATTGATTTCTCCGGTGGTACTGAGCTTCAGCTTAACATCGGTCGCGAGGTTAATGATGAAGTATGTGATAAAATTAATGGTATAATAAGAGATAATATAGGATCCGATTATGTTTCTTCTACCAGACCATCAATTACTGATAATAATATGGCAGTTATACGTACCGGAACAAAAGATCTTAATATTGATCAACAGCAAATTTTAAATTCTGAACTTGCTACTGCATTTCCGGAAGCAAACTTTACCGATTCAACATATAATTCTATCTCACCGACAATCGGGCAGGGCTTAAAGAAAACAGCAATTATTTCTGTCAGCGTTGCTGTATTGCTGATGCTTGTTTACATCTGGATTAGATTTGAAGTTGTTTCAGGATTTGCAGCGGTTTTATGTTTATCTCATGACTTGTTTATAATGTTTACTTTATATTCATTATTACAAATTCCTATAAACTCAACAATTATTGCTGCTTTGCTTACAATACTCGGTTATTCCATCAATGCTACGATTATAGTGTTTGACCGTGTACGTGAAAACCGGACTAAGTTTGGAAATTCAAAGAGTTTTGCTGATACGGTTGACTTGAGTATTCATCAAACACTTGCACGATCTGTCAATACCACAATAACTACTCTTTTGACAATTGGCATGGTTTATATACTCGGTGTCGATGCTATCAGAAACTTTGCTCTTCCGCTTATTGTAGGTATTCTGGCAGGATTATTCTCTTCTGTATTCCTTTCCGGATTACTTTGGGTTCAAGGTAATAAATATTTTAAAAAAGAAGCAAAATAAACAACTAAATTTAGGAAAGGGCTGATTTTACAGCCCTTTTTTGGTAAAAAATAATAACATTCATTTCTGGAGTAAATAAATGTACGATATAACAAAAATACGTAATTTCTCTATAATTGCTCATATCGATCACGGTAAGAGTACGCTAGCAGACCGCCTTTTGGAATATACACACGCTGTATCGGCACGTGATATTTCGGAACAAATGCTGGACAGCATGGATTTGGAACGAGAACGTGGTATTACAATAAAAGCCAGAGCGGTACGCTTTGAATACAAAGCTGACGATGGCAATATNNCAATATTTATGATTTAAACCTTATCGACACACCCGGTCACGTTGACTTCGGGTATGAAGTCTCTCGCTCACTCACAGCCTGTGAGGGTGCTTTGCTTGTTGTAGATGCTACCCAAGGAATACAAGCACAAACACTTGCAAACGCATATATGGCAGTTGATAACAACCTTGAGATTATTCCAGTAATAAATAAAATTGACCTAGCAAGTGCTGACGTTGAAATGGCAAAACGAGAGATTGAAGATATTATTGGCATTCCGTCAGATGACGCTCCCTGCATTTCCGCAAAAATGGGAATAAATATCAAGGATGTACTGGAAAAGGTTGTTCGCGATGTTCCCTACCCTAAAGGTGATTCGAATCAACCATTAAAAGCGTTGATATTCGATAGCTATTACGATTCATATAAGGGTGTTGTCGTTTATATTCGTGTATTTGAAGGCAGCCTTTCGGTCGGGGATAAAATTAAAATGATGCACACAGGAGCAGAGTTCGAGGTTGTTGAAGCAGGAACGTTATCAACCTTTAATTTACAACAGCGTCAAACGCTTTATGCGGGTGAGGTTGGTTATTTTTCTGCGAGTATTAAATCTATTGCAGACACCGAAGTAGGCGATACTGTTACCAGTGCTGTCAAGCCCACCGATAAGGCATTACCCGGATTTAAAAAGGCTGTTCCAATGGTTTTTTCGGGTATTTANNTTACACATGGAGGTTATTGAGGAAAGGCTGGAACGAGAATTTAACCTCGATCTTATTACTACAGCTCCAAGCGTTATTTATGAGCTTACCGTTAAAAATAAAGGTATCGTTTATATAGACAATCCGAGCAACTACCCTGCTCCCGACGAAATTGAAGTTGCAAGCGAGCCAATTGTAAAGGCTTCGATTATAACTCCATCAAATTATGTTGGACCGATAATGGAGCTATGTCAGGACAGACGTGGTATTTTTGCTGACATGAAATATATTGATTCAGACAGAGCAGAGTTGCATTATGATTTGCCGCTTAACGAGATTGTTTATGACTTTTTTGATGCTTTAAAATCAAGAAGCAAGGGTTATGCATCGCTTGATTACGAGCATATCGGGTATAAGCCATCAAAACTTGTTAAGCTTGATATTCTTCTTAATAATGATGTGGTCGATGCATTGTCCTTTATTGTACATGCTGATAAAAGCTATGCCAGAGCGAGAAAAATTGTTGAGAAATTAAAGGACAATATTCCTCGAATGATGTTCGAAATACCCGTTCAGGCTGCAATCGGAGGAAAAATCATTGCACGTGAGACAGTAAAAGCTATGCGTAAGGATGTTCTTGCAAAATGCTACGGCGGTGATATTACGAGAAAGAAAAAGCTGCTTGAAAAGCAAAAAGAAGGTAAAAAGCGTATGCGTACACTTGGTACTGTAGAAGTTCCACAGGAAGCATTCATGGCAGTCCTAAAGCTTGATGATGAGTAGTAATATATCGCTTTATATTCACATTCCTTTTTGTTTAAAAAAGTGTAATTATTGCGCTTTTTATTCTATCCCAGATTGTGGGGAAGATATAAAACAATCTTATACCGACGCTCTTATAAAACAGATAAATGCTTTTAATACAAGCAAAACAATAAGCAGTATTTATTTTGGTGGCGGAACTCCTCCGGTTCTGGGTACGGATAGATTATTAGCTGTTTTTGAAAAACTAAAGAGTAAATTTAACCTTGATACAAATTGTGAGATAACTGTTGAAGCAAATCCGATGAGTGTTACCTTGAAAGATTTAAAAGCAATGCGAAAAGCAGGCTTTAACCGCCTTTCTATGGGAATGCAGTCGTCTGACGATAAAGAACTTGCGTTACTTGGAAGATTATATAATAAAGAGCAGTATTTGGAAGCTGTTAAGATATCAATTGATGCAGGTTTTGAAAAAAGAAGCACCGATATTATTTTCGCAATACCGCACCAGACGAAGGAAAGCCTTGAAAAGTCGATATTGACCGCTATATCATCAAGTACACCTCATATTTCGATATATTCACTTTCAATTGAAGTAGGTACACCTTTTTATCGTATCAAAGACAACTTGAAGCTACCCGATGAGGATGTCGAAGAGGAAATGTACTTTCTGATATGTGATATGATGAAAAAGTACGGTTATAAACACTATGAAATCTCCTCGTTTGCACATGAGGAATACGAATCCCGACACAACCTGCATTACTGGGATTGTGGAGAGTATGTCGGTTTTGGAGCGGCTGCTCATTCTTATTTTGGCGGAAAACGCTTTTCAAATATTGCGGATGTTAACAAATACATTTCACTTGTTGATGAGAATTTCTACTCCCCTACCGATTTTAACAATCAACCATTTATCAGCAATGAAGAAAAATTAGAAGAACTAATTATGCTCGGTTTGAGAACAAGCAAAGGAATAAAAGCAGATAAAAAGATGATTTTGAAGTCAAAAAGGTTTATAGAATTAGGTTTTGTACAAATAAACAATGGTTATTTGTCATTAACTGAAAGCGGATACCGTATTTCAAATACTATTATCGCTGAGCTGATTTAATAAAAAATAAATGATATTCAAAAACCGACAAAAAGCGGATGAAATTCGTTTTTTACCGTGTTATGATGGTAGCATAGATAAAAAGGACAAAGTCTAAAAGAAACTTTCAGACAAAGAGTTNNAGTATGGTGTAAATTTGGCTACGCCAAACCTGCACAAAACTCCGCGCATCGCCGAAAGGAATGGCTAAAAAAATGAAAAAAATAGTATCATTAATAAAAAACATCTGGGATTTCATTTTCAAGACAGAACAAGGATTGTATTTAATTTTTGGCGTACTTACGACACTTGTATCGTTAATTGTTTTCTGGTTATTTAACAACTTGATTTTTATTGGAGAATTAGTAAACGTCTCCACAGTTTTAAAGCATATAGCAGGTATTATTTTTGCTTATTTTACTAACCGTACATATGTTTTCAAAAGTGAGAATGTAACAAAAAGCGCAAAGGCAAAGGAAGCGTCCCTTTTTGTTATTACAAGAATAGGCACGTTACTTATCGATTTATGGATAATAGACCTTTTGATTGATAAGGGTGTCAGCGAAAATATTGGCACAATATTTACTTCTATTATCGTTATTATTCTTAACTATATCGCCAGTAAGCTTTATATCTTTAAACGAAAGGACTGAGAGCACCAAGATAAGCACAATAAAAACGAATAAAAGTCACAAGCCGTCCTTGGCTGCAAGGACGGTTTTTTTGTCGCTCGAGGAATGCAAAACAAAGCTTGACGAATACTTTGGTAGTTACCTTTCCGACAAAGGAGAGATTGCAGACATTGAGTCGCTTGCGGATTTCTTAGGAATTACTCGCGAGGAGCTTTTGTCTTTTATGAATGACAAAGAATACGGAGGGATGTTAAAGGTAGCGAGAAACAGAATAGCCAAAATTAAAAAACAGCTTGCCTTTAACGGAAAATTACAAGCTACCGTACTTGCTTTCGACCTCAAAAACAATCACGGTTACAAGGACAAGCCTGAGGAGAGCGAAATTGAAAGCGATCCTGTAGTGTTCAAGGGACAGACGAAAAAATGGGCTAACTAATGAGAGAGCTTATTATCAATCCAAACGAGAAGCAAAAAACATTTTTTGAATCTAATGCAAAATATACCGCATATGGCGGAGCGAGAGGTGGCGGTAAAAGCTGGGCTATGCGAACCAAGCTGGTTTTGCTTGCTTTGAATTATAACGGCATACAGATCCTGCTTTTACGCCGCACTCTCGGAGAACTGCGGGAAAATCACTTGTTTCCGCTTCTTAAATTACTAAAAGGGATTGCAAAGTTTGTCTCTACCGAAAAAGAATTCCGTTTTCCAAACGGCTCACGCATTAAGCTTGGTTATTGCGATAGTGAAAATGACGTTTTGCAATTTCAAGGACAGGCGTATGAAGTAATCGGACTTGAGGAAGCAACGCATTTTACAGAAAAGCAATTTATCGCACTTACAGAGAGTAACAGAATTTCCGGAAATATGGAAAATCAATCCTTCCGACCACGAATGTACTTTACCTGTAATCCCGGTGGTGTCGGACATGATTGGGTTAAACGGCTTTTTATTGACTGTAATTATCGTAATAACGAACAACCAGATAATTATTACTTTGTAAAAAGCCTTGTATTTGACAACCATTTTCTTATGAAGAGTAATCCGGAGTATGTTAATACACTCATGGCTTTACCCGAAATCAGGCGTAAAGCGATGCTGTATGGTGATTGGAATTCCTTTGAAGGTGCTTTTTTCCCCGAATTCGATTACGAAAAACATACCTGCGAACCTTTTCCGCTTGAAAAAAGCTGGATAAAGTTCCGTGCTGTTGATTATGGGCTTGATATGACTTGTTGCTTGTGGCTTGCTTTGACCGAGGACAGAAGAATTATTGTATACCGTGAGCTATACGAAAGTAATCTGATAATCTCCGAGGCGACAAAAAAAATTCTAGCTTTATCCCCAAGAAACGAACCTATTCGTTATACAATAGCTTCTCCTGATTTATGGAACAGACGACAGGACAGTGGTAAAAGCGGTTTTGAAATAATGACTTCAAATGGTCTGAAGTGTCTTCAAAAAGCGAATAACTCACGCATTACCGGCTGGCGAGTAATGCGTGAATGCCTTAAAGGTTATAATTCGCTTGACAGCAGACCGAAATTGGTTATTTTTCGTTCCTGTCAAAATCTTGTTCGCTGTTTACCCTTATTACGCTTTGACGAGTTTGTAAAGGAGGACGCTGCCGATACTCCGCATGAAATTACTCACGCGCCGGAAGCACTCAGGTATGCACTGATGTCACGTGAGCCTAGTTTTAAGAAAAAGAGTGCACCTTTTTCCGGCAGTATATATAGCTTTGATAACCCTGCAAGTGACAATAGTGGGTATGAAAGCTTTATTGAATATTAATATTTAAACTAATTCGAATTAGAAACAGTGATAAATTCGAGGAAAAGTCTTTGATATGTGGACTTTTTTGAAGAATTTCTCTTACTGTTTATTACGAGAATTAGTTATTAGAAAGGAATGGTCAATGCATTGAGTTTTAAAAAAGAAAAGTTTTACACCGAAGAATGGCAGTTATACGAGAAAGGAAAGGAATACAATTATTCCCTGAATCTCTATGACAATGTAAACACCAACGAGCGGTTTTTCAGAGGTGATCAATGGGAGGGTGTAAGCTCAACCGGATTGCCAACACCAGTTTTTAATATCTTTAAACGCATTATCAACTATTACACCCCTACAATTTTGCAGAGTGCAGTTGCAATGCGTTATTCTTTTGCATCTCCGTATGGTAGCGGTTCGGAACTAAGTGAAAAAGATGCCAACGATACTTGTGACATCATGAACGATATTGTTGAAATGAGACGCGAAAAGATGAAGTTTGATAAGTTGCTTGCTGATTCGCTCACTGATGCTGCAATTTCAGGTGATGCTGTTTGCTATACCTATTGGGATCCTTCGATTAAAACAGGTCAGCTCTTTACAGGTGATTTTGTTAGTGTACTGGTTGACAACACTAATGTTTTTTTTGGAAATCCCAATTCAAAGGATGTTAATTCACAACCATATATTCTTATAGCACTAAGGGAAACGGTTGCAGATTTAAAAGTACAGGCGAGAAAAAATAAAATACCCGAGCATGAGATTGATAAAATAACACCTGACGACGATACCATTACACAATCGGGTGATATGGCACGCAAGGAACTTGAAAACACCAAGTGCATATCTCTTATTAAATTATGGCGGGGTGATAACGGTAAAATTCATTATCGAAAATCAGTTAAAAACACCATAATATGCGATACTATCGATACAAAACTTAATCTCTACCCCATCGCATTTTTTAACTGGACATCTGTTAAAAATACCTGGCACGGACAAGCGGTTGCAACAGGCTTGATTGAGAATCAGATTTTTATCAACAAAGGTTTTGCAATGGTTATGAAGCACATGATGGATACTGCTTTTTCGAAGGTTGTTTACGATTCTACGATTATTGAGGAATGGTCTAACAAGATTGGTGAAGCGGTTGCTGTAAACGGTCCTGTTGAAAATGTCGCAAAGGTATTGAATTCCGGTCAGATGCAATCCGGAATGCTTGATGTTATCAATCTTGCAATTGCAAATACCAAGGAGTTTCTGGGTGCAACAGATACGGCACTGGGTAATGTTCAACCAAACAATACTTCTGCTATTATTGCACTTCAACAGGCATCGAATATGCCGTTGGAAAACATCAGACGTGCATTTTATCAATACATCGAGGATATTGGACTTATCTGGCTTGACTTTATGTTTGCGTATTATGACGAAAAAAGACTTGTATGTATCAAAAACGGAGAACAAAAATCTTATGTTACTTTTTCAATAAAAAAGTACAAGGATTTACTTTTTGATTGCCGTGTTGATGTTGGTGCAACAAATTATTGGTCTGAAATTGCATCCTTAAATACACTTGATAACCTGCTTACCAAGGGACTGATAACGCTTACCCAATACCTTGAAAGATTACCCGAAAACCTTATTCCACGTAAAAAAGAACTTATTGAAGCACAATTAGAAAGGAGCGAAGTCTAAATAAATTTAGACTAAATTACAAATGGAAAAAAAAACATTATCCAATGATCAAATTCTCGATGCAATTTACGATCTCGCCGATGAAAGCGGTATGAAAATCGACGATTTTATCCTGAAACTGCAGGCTGATGCCGAAGCTTCTGGAGGAAAAAGCCGTGAGGGTCTTCCTGAGGAAATAATAAGTGAGCTTGAAGAAGCAAGAATGCTTAAAAAAGAAAATCGTAATTCTAAAAAAGAATCGCAAAAAAGTGAAAACATTAAAAAAGAAATCGAACGCTTTAAAACAACCTTTCCCGATGCCATGCCACAGGATATTCCCGATTCGGTTTGGGAGGAAGTTGCAGGAGGTGTTTCTCTTGTTCATGCATATGCATTATATCTGATAACTGAGAGCAGGGATAGCGAATACGCAAGTAAAGTGAACGACGAGAACTCGTTACGAGCAACCTCGAAAACAGGTGACGGCGAGACCGAGCCTGTATATACCAAAGAACAGGTTGAGGTTATGAGCCCCAAGGAAGTTTCGAAAAATTATAAGCATATACTCAAATCTATCTCAAAATGGAAACTTTAAAAATAAAAATAAGAAAGGATATTTTTTATGGCAACTTACAACAGCATTGAAAAAATTATAAGCGCAGAAATTTTACGTACCAACGAGGACAATCTGCTTGCAAACAGGATATGTAATACGTCTTTTACAGGAGATATTAAAAATAAAGGTGATTCGGTAACCTTTATCGGTCTTGCAGATCCTACTGTTTATGACTACACCGGAACGCTTACTTATGAGGATGTAGACGATTACTCGACGGTTCTATATGTAAATCAAGACAAGGCTTTTTCGTTTAAAGTCAAGGATATTGAGGAGCTTCGCTCTTCGGTAGGACTTCGTGATTCACAAACAAAAAGAGCTTCCTATTTACTTAAAAATGAAGTCGATTCTTTTGTCTTTGGTCTTTATGCAGATGCAGGTTACACATATTCGGCAGTTACCGTAACTCCTGCTAATATTCTTCAGACGATAGCAGAAATTAAACAGAAGCTTGAGGAAGCTAATGTACCCGATGGCAGAACATGGATCGTTATTCCACCATTTATGAAAACAAAGCTGATGCTTGCAGGAATAAAGTTCCAGATTAATAACGGTGTTAACGGAACAGGTGCTGTCGGCTTTACAGATGAGCTTGGATGTGATATTTTTGTATCCAACCAACTCTATACCTCCGGCACAAGTACTTATATGCTTGCAGGGTCTTATTCTTCTATCGCATACGCTGAACAAGTGCTTGAAACACAGGTTATCGACCGCATGGAAAATTCCTTTGACAAGGCTGTTAGAGGCAGACTTGTTTTTGGTGCGAAGGTTATAAAGCCCACAGAGCTTGTCTGCTGTCCTGTTATCGACGGCGGCAATACAATATAAATATTATTAAGAAAGATTAAAAAGGAGATAAATATGGCAACAATTTTAACAGAAAACATTCTATCCACACCTAATTCTGGAAGTAATGTTAATTTTACTAACCCCGAATCCTTAACTAATACCGAAACCTTCTCGTTCATATTTAACGATTCAAACGATGACTTCTATATAATAGCTGATGCTTCTGCTTCTGCACCTGGAAATTACACAATCACTTTTGCGAAAGGTGATTTTCCGTCAGCCAAAGCTCCCGCAGTTATTAATTTTACAGATAGTCAGGTCTATTTTATAATGATTGAAAGCGGCATGATTGGGAAAGACAGTGGTATTGCAACTTTTACTCTTACCACAACTATTACCGGCGGACTTGCGAATACAGGTATCAAGCTTGCAGTAGTTAAAAAAAGATTTGTAAAAAATAATTAAATAAAACAACCATGGCTGCTGCATGAATTTGCAGCAGCCATATAAATCTTTAAAGGAGGTATTTTTTTGACAGGTAATGATATTTATTACACAGCAATGGACCTCTGCGCTTTGCGTACAAAAAACAGTACAATTCCGGTTGATTGTGAGGATTTGACACAACGGGCGTTAAGTCTTTTAAACCTCTTGATTGCAGAAAATGCATACCTTGATTCCTTAATCAAAAAAACAGACATAGTGATATCCACAATAACCACACTAACCGATTCAATAAGCTTATCTCCGGTTTTATGCTCAGTTGTACTTCCTTACGGACTTGCGTGCTTATTAATTCAAAACGAAGATATAAATGCAGCAGCTTTCTTTAGGAACAAATATGAATCAGAGAAAACCAAAATACAAGCCGGATTAAAAGGTACACTTCATGAAATTACGGAGGTTTATTAATGGCAAATGTTACTTCTCTTAATAAATTTCTGGGTCTTAATCAAGTAAAAAAAATTGATGATGATATATCCTATTCGCCTGATATGGCAAACTTTAAGATTACTGAGAACTTTTCCCTTAAAAAAAGAGGCGGTATTTGTAAAGTTTTTAACAGTACGGGTGATTTGATAGAAGGTATGTGGTCTGGTTATCTGGGTGTTACTTATTATTTTCTTTTTGCTTCAAACGGGTGTCTTTATAATTTTAACTTAACAAGCGGAGTATCGTCTTTAATTGGTTCAATTGGTTATGGAAAAAATGTAATGTTTGAATTTTCGGGAAAGCTTTATATTCTCAATGGAAGTATGTACTCGTGCTTTGACGGTTCGTCGGTCGTTGCTGTTGAAGGATATGTGCCTTTAATTGCAATTGGCTGTAATGCTTTAGGTGCAGGTACAACATATGAGGATTTAAACCTGCTTTCCAATAAAAGAAGGCAGCAATATTCTGCGGACGGAACCTCCAGTAATTACCTTCTGGCAGAGCAAAACATAAACCAGATCAATTATATCATGATTAACAGAGTTCCTTTCATTGATTTTACTTGTAATTATACTACAGGCTCGGTTCACTTTAATTCTGTTCCTCCGCAAGGCTTGAATAATATCGAGATTTGCTATATAAAAAACAATCTCGACCGTACAAGGATAACCAAAAATTGTTATGCAATGCTTTTCGGAGGTAACGTAGACGGCAGACTATTCCTGTGGGGACATCCCGATTATCCTAACTATCGCTTTCACTCCGAACTGGCGAACGGTGTTCCAAGTGTTGAATATTTTCCAGAAAACAACTTTACTGTTATAGGTAATACCGAAATAACCGATATAGTTTCGCAGTACGACAGACAGTTGATTTTTACAAAAGACAGAGCTTTTTATTCATTTTGTGAGCTTAGGGAGGATACTCTGGGAAATTATTATTCCTCCTTCCCGGTTTACAACTTAAACGGAGAAAAAGGAAACTTGATAAAAGGTTCCTGCTGTATTGTAGGCAATGATCCGATTACCTTTTGCAACGACGGTTTAAACCGCTGGAGCTCCACTACTGTTGAAAACGAAAGAAATGCAATATGTTTTTCTTCCCCAATTTCGACTACCGTAGCTAATATTGTTAAGGAAAATAATTTCTCTGACTTACGAATTTTTGATTTTCAGACCGGCAGCGAGCTTTTATTCTATCACAGGGAAAAAGCTTTTATTTATAATTATAAGCTGGGTGTCTGGTATGTTTATAATGACATTTTATGCGACATTTTCTGTGATTGCAGGGGTGTTTTATATTTCTCATACGCGGACACAATTTATAAGCTGGATGAAAGTGTGAACGATGATGACAATATGGGGGTTACAGCTTATTGGAAAAGCCCATTTTTTTCAGCAGGTGAACCCTATATGCGTAAGGATATAAATGAACTTTCGGTTACTGTTGAAACTATTGAAAGTACAATGTTGGACCTTACCGTTAACAGTGACTTGAATCCTAATAACATTTTTCTGGAGAGCTTTTGGATAACCAATTCAAGCGGTAAAAAAATAAGTTGTTTGCGGATTCGTCCTAATGTACGCCGTGTAGCGAAAGTGCAGATTTACCTCAGAACAACAGGAAGCGATACAGATGCTGAAATTCACGAGTTAGCTTTAGTATCTAAAAAGAAAGGAAGGAATGCAAGATATGGATTATGATTCTTTAATCAAAGAAACAAAAAAAGCGCTTGATGGTTATTCAAACGTAAACACAGAGCTGGAAGCTCTATATAAAAAAGCAAAAGATAATAATACTGCAGGTTATAATCTCGCAAAACAACAGTTGAATAAACAATATATTGTTGATAAAAACGCTGCGGTTACAAAAGGTAAGTTGGATGAAAAGGATATGTATCAGTATTTAGCTTCACGTGGACTTTCTTCCTCCGGAGAGAGTGTGCAAACAAAGGTAGATTCTAACATATCAATAAATAACTCGCTTTCCGACCTTGCACAAAAGAACACAAATGCTCTTACCGCACTTGAAAAAGAAAAACTTGTTTACGAGAGTGAGCTTGACACCGAGTTAGCTGATAAAAAACTGAATCTTTATAAATGGAAAACCGAGTTGGCTGCACAAATTGCAGAATTAAAGACCAATTTGGAAAAATCTAGCAGTTCTGGTAATTCGGGAAGTAATAATAACGGTTCAGACAATACAGATGATACAAAAAATACATATTCCCCAAAAACATCCACAAAAGAACTTGCTAAAAATATCATTGAATCTTATTCGACAAATGGAAAAATTTCAACAACCTTACAAAAGAGCTACATAAAAAAATATCTTAACACTCTTTCAAATATTGAAAATATTGATACCAATTACTTAAAAGAACTTATTATCAATTTAAAAGCCGCAGGATATACTGATATTACAGATATGGCAGCTGAAGTAAATATTGCAGTTGAAAAAAGTAAAAGTTATTATAACAGTGTTTATGATAAGTATTATAATATTTATTTAAAAAGCAACAAGAGCTCCTCTCAAGCGCAAAAACTAGCTGTAACTAAGGCAAAAACTCTTATGCTTGATTATATTTATCAACGTTGCTCAACAATTCAGTCGTTTGAAAAAGCTTGCAAGCAAGCTGGTGTATCAAGTACAGAGATTGCAGAATATATCAAACGAGTCGGTAATATAATTGACAGTAAAGGTAATTCAATTTCTCTTGGTACAAAAATGTAATAGTAAGTTATGAAAGGATGAGATTAAATGAACTACAGTGAATATATGTCACCAGAGCTAAGTATTTTAATTCCTGTTCTGTATGCAATAGGAGCTTTTATCAAGAAAAGCTCTACAAAAAATTGGCTTATTCCATTTATACTGGGTGGTGTTGGAATATTATTAGTTTTCGCTTATCTTATATCTAAGGATTACCCGACATGTGTTTCGGAATTTTTTGGCTTAATTTTTGCAAGCTGCACTCAAGGTATTATAGCTGCGGCTTCAAGCGTCTACGCAAATAACTTGTATAAGCAATTCACACAGCGGAATGAAGTTGAAGATGACGATTAAACGTTTTAAAAACTATATTCATTCTATTGCTGAATATTTTTATTTTATATTCGAATAAATTATGGGAATAGAAACAATATATGAGCTGCTGATAGTCAGTCTTTCCTCTGCCGGAATTCTTGGTACTGTAATAGCAAGCCTTCTTAGTATTGTTTTAAAACAAACAAAAGCACTTGCAGAGAAACGACGTAAAGAACGAATATTGCTGGAATTGCAAAGGCTGGAGGGTGAGGAAAAACTATCGCAGCTCATTTTGTTGCTTATTAAGTTTTCAAAAGGTTTATGCGAAATGGACGAGCTTGATAATGCCGAAAAATGCTATGTTTTATACTTAGATAAAAACAGGGAACAAAAAAATGAAATACTTACAGAATATATAATCAAATGAAAAAATCGTAGACCTGATTAAGTTTTTGAAATAATTTTCAAAGCCGTCTCTGTTAAACTGTACTTTACATAAGTGCAGTTTAACAGAGACGGCTTTTTTCTTTGTCAAATTTGTTAAAGCATTGTTTTAAATAATATTTACTCCTGCACTTGCGGTTCCTGTTAATGTTGCATTTATTGAAGGTCCGGAAATTACACTTGCAAAGAATACAAGCACAAGTCTGGTTCCTCGAGCAACATCTACATTCAGATTTTTGACAGTTGCTGAAAATACGCTGTTTGCCGGAACTGTACCCGTTAATGTCGGAGTAAGATTAACCCTTGTTCCGCCAAGAGGTAAAAATACATTGCTGTTTGGTGTGGCAAAGTATAGTTGTGCTGATACTTGAACTACAGACGCACCGAGTGTAACTGCAGCAGTATTTGTAAAGAATGCACTAATAGCGGTTATGGTTCCGTTTCTCGGTACAGAAAAAGCCATATTCCCAGCTGAAAGGGACAACTCTCCACCAGTGCCGATTGTACTGCCGTTTTGTGTTTCGCCAAAACCGATTGCAGAAACAAAACCGGTAGTTTCTGTTGTACTGGCTAATGTTGTTATAATTACAGGAGTATTTCCGGAAGCAAACGGTATTATTGCACCGTTTTGACGTCTCTTTTTCTTGCGAACCGGTTTGCATTTATCGATAAAGGGCTCGCAAAAACATTCGCATTTATGAGGTGGGCAACAATCATGCCAAGAGCAACAATCGTCCCAAGACGAACAACAATCGTGATGAGGACGACAGCAATCATGCCTAGGACAGCAACAATCATGCTTTGGACGGCAACAATCATGCTTTGGACGGCAGCAATCATGGCTGGGACAGAAATGAGGTTTAGGAAAACGTTTTCTTCTGTTATCGAACCAATCAAAATCCGATGAATTTTCCTCATTATCGTCGGAATCGTTTTCTAAATCATTTTCAAAATCATCGTCATCGTCAAACGCCCCCATAGCTGCGGTCTGAGGATTAACATTATTTTGTCTCGTATAAAAGTTCATATAAATCTCCTAATTATCAAATTGTTTGTTTATACGCTAAATTAGCAGTTCTTCAATACAATATATGCTTTGTAGAGGTTGTTTGTTTTTCTTACTTGCTTTTTAAATAATTTATGTTATAATGTGATTAAAGTTGTATTTCTTCATTTTTTTTAATTAATTTTCACTTATAATATTAAATTTGAATATAAATATAATATGGAGGAATGATTTTAATGTCACTTAAAAAGAAAACTAATAGAAACAGAAGGTTATTTATCAACTTTATTTTAATCAACGCAATTCTTAGTACTTCATTTTTATTCGGTTGTAACAATTCAGATTCATCTTATTTAGCCATGCAAGATACAAACGGTATTGTGGGTATTGAGGGTGCTTTAATCGAGAATCCTATTATCAAGACTGCTGATGAAAACACATCCACTTTTTCAATCGATATTGACACAGCTTCTTATGTAAATTTCCGCAAATATATTTCGCAAATGAGTTTAAGTCAATTTCAAGAAAACAGATATACCATAAGAACAGAGGAAGCTCTTAACTACTTTGAATATAATTATCAAAAACCGACCGGTGAAGATCCGATAGCGGTTACAACAACAGTCGGTGATTGCTCCTGGAATCAAGAAGCAAGGTTAGCTATGATTACCCTTGCGGGTAAAGAAATTGTAGTTTCCGAGCAAGTAGACTCTAATATTGTATTTCTTATAGATATTTCCGGTTCTATGGCTAGTGAAGATAAGCTTCCGTTATTAAAAGAATCATTGAAAATGGCTGTTGAGAACCTTAATGATAAAGATACAATATCCATAGTAACATATGCTTCTGGAGTTAGTACTGTTTTAACAGGCGCAAAAGGCAATGAGAGAAATGATATAATCGAAGCTATCGAATCCTTTAATGCAAACGGCAGCACTGCGGGTGCAGACGGTTTGAATACTGCTTACAGCGTTGCACAGGATTATTTTATTGAAGGCGGAAACAACCGTATAATAATCGCAACAGATGGTGATTTTAATGTTGGTCCGAGCAGTATTGAGGAGATGAAGCAGTTAGTTACAGATAAACGCAAAAGCGGAATATACTTGACCGTACTCGGTTTCGGTGTTACATATGAAAGTGGCGATAAAAGACTCGAAACACTTGCCGATAACGGTAATGGTGGCTTTTATGTAATTGATGATATTGCAGAGGGTAAAAAGGTTCTTTGCGACCAATTCGCAGGAAGCATTTATACTATCGCAAAGGACGTAAAATTACAGGTCGTATTCAATGTTAACGCTGTTGAAAGCTATCGTCTTATTGGGTATGAGAACCGAGTGTTGTCAAATGATGATTTCAGCGATGATTCGGTTGATGCCGGCGATCTGGGTGCAAGCCAGACCGTAACAGCACTTTATGAAATTGTATTAAAGCAAGAGGCAGTCAGCGATTTATTCTCTGTGGATGTCAGATATAAGCTTCCGGATGAGAATGAATCGAAGTTATACCAACATTCTGCACAAATAAGCTCCGAGCTGACGGGTGATTTCTATTTTGCGTCCGCTGTCGCGGAAGCCTGTCTTGTTATTAATAATTCGAAATACAAAGGTAATGCAACACTCATGCACGCTTATACAAATGCACTGGAATACGCAAATAACGATTCCTACAGACTTGAATTTGTCGAGATTCTTAATAAAATTAAAGACTTTGTTAATACAGAAGTCAACTCAGAAGTTAGCTCTAAGGGTTTAAATTTATAAAACAAAAAAATCTCATCTTCTATAAAAAGATGGGATTTTTTAAGTGTAACAAATTATAAAAATAATCGTCTAACAATATGAGATCTCAAAATAAGGAGTTGCAGCATGGAAGAAATATGTCATGACACTTGTGAATTATCAACTCTTATGGATGAATACGGAAATTGTGTACTTAATACAGCTTATCTTTATGTAAAAGACAAGCAGCTTGCAGAAGATATCTTTCAAGAGGTATTTTTAAAAGCATACTTAAAGTTTAATACCTTTCAAGCTCGTTCGTCTATTAAAACATGGTTGATTCGTATTACTATCAATTTGTGTAAAGATAATTTGAAGAGTACATACAAAAAGAAAGTCACTGTCGGGTTGGATGACATTACGGCAACAAGTGAATCAGCTGAAAAAGCTGCTGTCGAACATATTGAGAGCGAACGGTTGTATATTGCTGTTATGTCTTTAAAACAAAACTATCGGGAGGTTATTTTGTTACGATATTACAATCAGCTTACTCCTGAAGAAATATCGACAGTACTTAATATTCACGGTGGTACAGTCCGAACACGTCTCTTCCGCGCTACTTCCTGCTTGAAGAAAATTTTGACCGATTGAATTATGAAAGGATGATTATTATGGATCTTAAAAATTTAAAAGAATATATTGACAAAAATAAATCGCTTGAAGTTGCAGAAGAATTAAAGCAAAAAACACTTGAAGCAACAACAAACAAAGAATTCAACGAGAAAGCTTTTATAATAAAGCATAATAAAAAACATAAAAGTAATTTTAAACGAATAATAGCTGTTGCAGCTTGTTTATTACTTGCTGTGGGTCTTGGGACTACTGCATTATTTAGTGGTTTATTTAGTGGGATGTTAAAAGCAAATTATTACGAAAATGAAGATCCGCTTCGCTATATACCAAATATTATAGTAGAAAATGAAGAAATAAATAAAGATATGATTGACGAAGCTTATCAAAATAATGATATAATAGAAAATCCGATTGTAAAAACTTCTACCGAAAACATTTCTACCTTTTCAATTGATGTTGATACAGCTTCTTATGTTAATTTTCGCAGATATATTTCTACAATGTCACTTTCGCAATTTCAAAATAACAAATACACAATTAGAACGGAAGAGGCAATAAATTATTTTAATTACAGTTATGATAAACCTGTTGGAGACACTCCGATTGCCGTTACTACAACAGTTGGCGATTGTTCCTGGAATCTTAAAGCTAAGTTAGCAATGATTACCGTAGTGGGTAAAGAATTAATTACAACAGAGCAGGCAGGCTCAAATATAGTATTTTTAGTTGATGTTTCGGGTTCAATGTCAGCCGAAGATAAACTTCCATTATTAAAAGAATCACTCACTATGGCAATCGAAAACTTAAACGAAAAAGACACTGTTTCAATAGTTACTTATGCTGGTGGTGTACAAACAATTCTTTCAGGCGCCGGCGGCAACGAAAAGTATAGAATTATTGAAGCGTTTAATTCATTAGTATCAGGTGGCGGCACAGCGGGAGCAGACGGATTAAATCTTGCATACAGTGTAGCAAATGATTATTTTATAGAGAACGGAAATAACCGTATTATTTTAGCAACCGACGGTGATTTTAATGTAGGTCCGAACAGTGTTGAAGAGATGGAGCAGTTAGTTACGCAAAAGCGTGAAAGTGGAATTTTTCTGAGCGTAATTGGCTTTGGAGTATCATATAATAGCGGTGATAAAAGACTTGAAGTACTTGCCGATAACGGTGATGGTGGATATTATGTTATAGATTGCTTAGATGAAGGTGAAAAGGTTCTGTGCGATCAATTTTCAAGTACACTTTATACGGTAGCAAAAGACGTAAAACTACAAGTAGAATTTAACATAAACGCAGTTGAAAGCTATCGTCTTATCGGTTATGAGAATCGTGTTCTATCGAATAAAGATTTTGAGAATGACGCAGTTGACGCTGGTGATTTAGGAGCAGGTCAAACTGTTACAGCTCTCTATGAAATTGTTTTAAAAGAAAATGCGGCTTCTGATTTGTTCAATGTGGATGTCAGATATAAAGATCCTAATGAAAACGAATCAAAATTATACAGTCACACGGCACAGATAAGTACAAATCTTACAGGAGATTTTTACTTTGCATCAGCAGTTGCAGAAGCTTGTCTTGTAATTAATAATTCAAAATATAAAGGTACCGCTTCACTTGAGCATACTGTGGATACAGCAAGATTATATTCTAATGGTGATATTTATAAAGAAAATTTTGTTAAGCTTTTAGAAAGTGTTATAAATAACTATAATACTTAATATTAAAACACCCCAAACAGAAAAAACTCACCTACGAAAATAGGGTGAGTTCTTTCTGTTTTTGGGGATTGGCTTTTATGTTATGAAAGGAAATGTCTATTTTGTAATACCAACTATTATATAATTAATGTCGTCAATATAATAGTGCTAAAAAAAGTGCAAAAAGTTTCATCAGTAAAAAATATTTTTTATATTTGATTTACCCGAATAACTAGTGAGTCAACACCATTTTTTATATTGACTACTTCTGCGTTTTCTGGAGGAGTTTTAAAATGCATATTATCAGTCATAACAAGATAATCTTCTTTTAAATCGTTTACTTTTACAATTTTAACTTTAGTACCGCTCTCAATTACTTGCAACAATTCATTAATTCTCATACTTATCATCCTTTTATTTTATCTACTTTTATATATTGTCCCAAAATAGGAAAACTTATATGTAGAATGTTATAATTTCATATGATATAATATTGACATCCAGAAAATATACGGAAGTGATATTTATAATAATATGATTAAAATAACAAATTTAAAAATACCGCTTGATTATGATTTAAAAACACTTGAGAAAATTGCAGCTGAAAAACTATGTATTCCGATTGATAGAATACAGAAAATTTCGATTGCAAAAAAGGCTGTCAATAACGACGATAAACAGAATATATATTTCGATTTGACACTACTTGTTTCTATTACAGGTAGTGAAAATGAGATTGTTTGGGGTAAAAAAAGTAAAGGTATCTCTATAGAAGAAACACCTTTATATAAATTTCCAGTGAAAAAGCTTGAACAAAGACCTGTTGTTATAGGATTTGGCCCAGCTGGGTTATTTTCTGCACTTATTTTGGCAAAATCAGGTGCAAGACCGATTGTATTGGAGCGTGGACTTGATGTTGACAGACGTACTGAAAAAGTACATGAATTCTGGAACACAGGTATACTCGACACACAGACCAATGTGCAGTTCGGCGAAGGCGGAGCAGGAGCTTTTTCTGACGGAAAATTAAAGATCGGGTTGAAGGATGCACGAAAAACAATGATTCTCGAGGAATTGATTGCTTCAGGAGCACCGCCCGAAATTATGTATTTAAGCAAACCGCATATAGGTACTGATAAGCTGAAAATAGTCGTTAAGAAAATAAGGAAAAACATAATTGATCTTGGCGGTGAGGTGCATTTTGGTGCAGAAGCTACAGAAATTATAATTAAAAACAATATAGTTAAGGGTGTTCGTTACACTCAAAATTGCATCGAAAACGAAATAGAAACCGATAATGTTATATTAGCAATTGGTCATAGTGCAAGGGATACATTTGAAAAGCTATTTAATTGCGGTATTAAGATGGAACAAAAACCGCTTGCAATTGGTGTAAGAATCGAACATCCACAAGAATATATAAATAAAATTCAATATGGCAATTTTGCAGATCATCCATCACTTGGTGCAACGGATTACCATATGGTTGTGCATCTTAAAAACAGCAGAGGTGTATATACCTTTTGTATGTGTCCTGGAGGTTCGGTGGTTGCTGCAACATCGGAAGAAAATCACCTGACTACAAACGGCATGAGCGAATATGCTCGAAACGGTAGAAACGCCAACACAGCGTTACTCATTACAATAAATAAGGACGACTACCTAAGTAATCATCCTCTTGCAGGTATGGAATTTCAACGTAGAATCGAAAAAGCGGCTTTTATCGCAGGTGGCGGAGGTTACAAAGCACCTATACAAAGGCTGGAGGACTTTCTTTTAAAAAGAAATACCACATCCTTCGGTGATGTTTCATCTACCTATATGCCTGGTACAGCCTTTGCAGAGGTAGACTCTTACCTACCTGATTATATAACCGATTCTCTTCGACAAGGAGTTTTGGAAATGGGCGATTGGATGCCTGGTTTTAATTATCCTGAAGCTATTCTGACAGGAGCGGAAACACGTTCCTCTTCCCCTGTTCGTATTCTACGTAACGAAAATTTTCACACTGTCGGAGTTAAAGGATTATTCCCTTGCGGTGAGGGTGCAGGATACGCCGGAGGAATTATTTCTGCTGCTGTTGATGGAGTTATCTGTGCTGAGAGTATATTACTAAAATAAAAAAAGTTAAAGACGGTGTAAGCCGTCTTTTATGTTATTTAATTATCATTATTCGGTTTTTCGGGAATATATATTATGGCCTTTTCCAAACGATGGTCTTTTATTTCCTTAACCTTAATGAGTATCCCATATTCCTCTAATTCAGGTGTGCTACCATCATCGGGAATAGAGCCAAGCAATCCAAAAACCAAGCCGCCTAGTGTTTCATAATCTTCTTCCGGTAATAATATCCCTATTTCTTTTGAAATTATGTTTAGCATAACTGAACCATGAATAACCCATGTTCTTGAATCAACTTTTTCAATCAACGGTATGTCCTCAGGAACGGAATTGTCATTTTCTAGATCTCCGACCAGTTCCTCAAGCAAATCGTTCATTGTTATTATTCCGCTCATTCCGCCGTATTCATCCATTACTATCGCAAAATGATTACGATTTTTTTTCATATTGCGTAAAAGTTTATCAGCATGTACTGTATTGGGTACAATATATGCTGGTTTTACAGCCAAACTCATTATATTTTCTCGGTTTTTATCTTTAATTCGAAAATAATCTTTTGCGTTAAGTACTCCTATTATATCATCAGTATCTTCTCCACATATTGGATACATTGAATGTCTGCTTTCAATTATTGTTTTATCCCATTGTTCTTCATTATCATCAGCCCATAATAGCCAGACCTCAGTGCGATGAGTCATTATTTCTTCAGCAGTTTTATTATCAAATTCAAATAAATTTTGTATAAATTCCTTTTCTTCTGGATCAATTGCTCCATTCTCACTTCCCGCATCTACCAGCATACGTATTTCTTCTTCGGTTACCTCTTCGTCATTAGTATGAGGATCAATGCCGATAAGACGTAAAATAGCATTTGTTGATTTTGTCAAAAACCAAACGATAGGAGCAAAAATTTTTGAAATGATATAAATAAGCCCTGACATTACTAATGCAAGCTGCTCTGCCTTTCTCATAGCTATCCTTTTTGGTACCAGTTCGCCAAGTATTAGAGTAAAATATGATAAGATAATTGTAATCAATATTACAGATAACGTATCGAGCGTTGAGGGCGAAATTTCTACTCCTACAGAAATAAGCCAGGCAACCAATTTATCAGAAAAATTATCAGCAGCAAAAGCGCTTCCCAGAAATCCTGCAAGTGTAATACCAACTTGAATAGTTGCTAGAAACCGAGCGGGTTGTTTTGTTAATTTTGAAAGTCTGATTGCACGCTTATTTCCTGATGCAGTAAGCTTTAAAAGCTTATTGTCGTTCATAGAAATCACAGCAATTTCAGCACAAGCAAAAATCGCATTAACAACAATTAAAAACAATTGCAATATTAATTGCCATAAAATAGGGTCGCCGTCTGACAAAATAATAACCTCCTAATATTTTACAAAACAAAATATATAAGAAAATATACAAATTAAATAATCCGAAATATCAATTTTTTGATAAACATTTTATATATATTATCATAGAAATATCTTAAAGTCAATCTTTCTTTATTAATTGTTCAGAACGTTAATTTTAAGTTAGATTAAAATTTATTTTTACGTGATTTATTCTTTCTTGAAGTTCGCTCGTCACCATCATTACGATAAAAATCTCTTTGATTACGCTTTTCCTTGACTTTTTGTACATTCGTTACTCTAGAACTCTTCGATTTTGCGGTAGGTACAGCAGCCAAAGTTCTGTTAAAAGAAACAATAGCTTTCGGTTCGGGAGTAAAAATCATCATTGGATAAGGGTTTTCCTCAACCACCGGAATTTTTTTACCTAATAAAGCTTGTATATCCTTTAAAAAAGGTTCCTCATTAATATCACAAAAAGATATTGCAACACCGCCAAACCCTGCCCTGCCTGTTCTTCCGATACGGTGAACATAAGTCTCCGAAATATTCGGAAGCTCAAAATTTATTACATGAGAAAGCTCATCAATATCAATTCCTCTTGCTGCTATATCTGTAGCTACGAGTACACGTGTTTTTCTGCTTTTGAAATCTTCAAGTGCAGTTTGACGTGCAGTTTGTGACTTATTACCGTGTATCGCTGCTGCACTGATATTCTCACGCATCAATTCTTTGACTACCCTATCAGCACCATGTTTTGTCCGTGTGAAAACTAGCGCAGAGGTAATAACTTGACTGTTCAGAATATGCTGCAACAAGCTCTGTTTGTTCTTTTTATCAACAAAATATAGTTTCTGTTGTATTAAATCAACCGTCGAAGAAACAGGTGTAACAGTTATTTTTACAGGGTTCACCAATACAGAATCCGCCATTTTAAGAATTTCGGAAGGCATTGTAGCAGAAAATAATAATGTTTGTTTCTTTTGTGGGATTTTTGCAGTGATTTTCTTTACATCATGTATAAAGCCCATATCAAGCATATGGTCTGCTTCATCCAGAACAAATATCTTTACATTTTTTAAATCAACCAGATTTTGATTTAATAAATCGTTTAATCTGCCTGGTGTAGCAATGAGAATATCAATTCCGTAGCTCAATACCTGTTCCTGTGGCTTTTGTGAGACCCCGCCAAAAATCACACCGTATCTTAGGTTAGTAAATTGACCATATGTACGGAAGCTCTCGAAAATTTGTATAGCTAACTCTCTGGTGGGTGTTAGTATTAACGATTTAATGACCCTGTGCTGGTTGATTGGCTCAATTTCATTGCTTAATAATTGTATTATCGGAATTGCGAATGCCGCAGTTTTTCCCGTACCTGTCTGTGCACATCCAAGTAAATCTCTGCCTTTTAATAGCGGCGTTATCGCTTGCTCCTGTATTGGAGTAGGCGATATATATTTTTCGTTTTCCAACGCTTTTAATATTTCCGGAATGATGTCTAAGTCTTTGAATTGCATTTAGTCTCCTATTTTTAATTGCATTTTTGAAGAAAGATTCTAATATTTTCTCTCTCCCTCGCTATGTCGCTATTTGTTCTTCCAAGTCTGTCGCAAAGACCAAGAAGTGCAACTTCATTTATATCGGTATTAATTTTCATACCGTTAATATCCGCAAACGGCAGGTCATTTACGACAAAAAGTATCTGCATATGATATCTTATAAGCGTTGAAACCTCTTTGATAAAGTCATCGTTATCAGTAAACTGTAATAAAAAATCCTTTGCTAGGTCGGCACCAATTTTATCATGGTCGTAAGAGGTTATCTTGCCTTTTCTTATCCTCGTTGTGGATGGCTTTCCGATGTCGTGTAAAAGTGCCGCCCACATAAAAACACTTTGATTATTACTCTTTACTTTTTGACTAGCAGCTTCATCTACCACCAGCATTGTATGATTCCATACGTTTCCCTCAGGGTGATGCTGTGGTGATTGTTCGGCTTTTTTCAGATCATAAAGCATTTTAAACGGATATTGTAAAAACAATGGATTATTATAAATTTCATTTAAAAAGATTGACGGCTTTTGATCATTCAATAAATGATTATTTATATCATTATATAAGTCTTTTATTTTCATGTAGGATATAACCTTTCCTTGGTCATAATTATATTCTACCTAAAAATACTCAATTTTATTTGTTATTTTTTACGATATACCAATATTCCAAACTCTGTTTCAGTTTCAAGCATTCCGAGTGAATGCAGCTTTTTTTGATCTTCTGAGCTTGTCTTGTAATAATATGGTGTCATTGTAAAAAGGTTCTTAATATCCTCATTACTCGAAAGATGAATTACTCCTTTGATTTCTCTTTTGTCAATTATCTTAAAGCCATTAAGCTCACTTAATTCGATTTCGTTTTCGTAAGGGTTATCGTATACAACAGCTTTAAGTCTCATCAGGTGTTTTTCCAAAGGGAATACCCGAATTAATATACCATCTTTTTTTAGCACTCGTTTAAATTCATCTTCACTAAAAGGAGCAAAAACAGAAAGTAACATATCACAATAATTTGCTGCAACCGGTAATTTGAAAACACTGGCAACCGCTAGTTCTATCTCTCTATTCCGTTTTGCACCGAAAGCTAAAGCATCTTTTGAAATATCTATCGCAAACATTATTGTTTTAATATTTTGTTTGAGTAATGATTCGTAAATATTCGCCGTGTACCAACATTCACCACAGCCAGCGTCTAAAATCTTAAATTCATTCTTGGTATATTCCTTTAATATCTCGCAAATAGCTTTCAATAAAAGGTTATAAAAACCTTTATCCAGAAAAGCCTGTCTGGATTTAACCATAAGCTTGTCATCACCATGATGCTTTGCCTTTATTTGTTGGGACAAAAGCAAATTTACGTAACCACTTTTTGATTTATCAAAGCTATGGTTCTTTTTACAGGATAAACTTTTATCCTTGGTTAACAGTTTTTCACCGCAAATCGGGCAAATAAAATTGCTCATTAAAAACTCCCAATTTTATTATTTAACTATCATTTTTACTCTGCCGACCTGATCATCTTCGAGCATAACCTTTATTCCGTGCGGATGGTAATTTCCTTTTGTTAAAATCCGCATGACAACACCACGTGTCAATATACCTGTACCCTGATTTTCTTTTAAAATTATATCAACAGTTGAACCAACGCTTATGTCTTCTCTGCTCTCGCCACTCATTTTAATCCTTCTTTCCTAACATTCGCTCAAATATTCGCTTTAAGAATGATTTATTCTTTTTGATTTCTTGTTTTTCAATTATAGGTGCTTTTACTTCGGGGATATTAGGGATAATCGGTTTTGGATTAGTGTAACTTGGTTTTGGTCGAGTATAATTGTTATTCGGACGATTATAGTTTGGTTTATTATTTGTAGGTTTATTAGTATTCTGTCGATTGGATTGTCTATGAGTAGTTTTATTTGTTTCTCTTGATTTGTCGACAATTACAGTCGGTAATGGTTTGAATTCTTTTGTCTTCTTCCATTTTTCAAAACTGTCTTTTTTAGCATTAACTTCTTCTACAGTAGGAAGTTCTGCTTCTGATATCATAACTCCGATATGTTCTTCAATCTCGTACAAACCCATTATCTCGTTTGAGGTTACAAAAGAAATAGCTTGTCCACCTTTTCCTGCTCTGCCTGTACGACCGATTCTATGTACATAGCTGTCTTTTTCGTCAGGAATATCATAGTTGATTACAAGAGACAAATCCTCTATATGCAATCCTCGTGCAGCAACATCGGTTGCAACCAGAATGTGGAATTTATCTTGCTTGAAATGTTGGATTGTCTGCATACGCTTGCTTTGCGGAATATCACCATGCAAAGCCTGACAGGAATATCCCTTTTTCACTAAATAGTTATGCACCATGTCAACCGCTATTCTTGTGTTGCAGAAAATTATGCAACTCTCAGGCTGCTTAATCATAAGCAGGTTGTTAAGGTAGGTACATTTTTCATTTCTGGTCACTTTATAATATGCTTGATCAATCGTATCCACCGTCATAGTTTGTGATGCTATTTCGATTGTAACAGGATTTTTCATATATGAAGTGCAAATTCTGCGAATTTCTGTTGGCATGGTTGCAGAAAATAAAAGTGTTACTCTGTTTTGCGGTAGATGCTTTATGATGCGTTTTATTTGATCTATAAAACCCATATCCAACATTCTGTCGGCCTCGTCAAGTACTAGAAAACGTATATTGTCTGTCTTAAAATTATTATGTTCGATGTGGTCATAAACACGTCCCGGGGTACCTGTAAGAATTGTTACTCCCTTGTTTAACACCTGTATTTCAGAATTAATATTGTGTTGACCATAGACTGCCGCAGTCTTGTGCGAGAGATGCTTTGATATCAATTTAATGTCATTATCTATCTGAACTGCAAGTTCTCTTGTCGGTGTAAGAATCAGACATTGTGGTCCTTGTGTTTTTGAATCTGTTAATTGCAGTAATGGAATACCAAATACAGCAGTTTTTCCACTGCCTGTCTTTGACATGACAATCAAGTCTTCTTTATTTAGAATGTGTGGTATTGCTCTGCTTTGTACTTCTGTCGGTGTCTCAAAACCCATTTCCTCGAGTGCTTTTAAAATAGGCTGCGAAACGCCAAGTTCTTCAAATTTGCTCATTTACTTCTTCTTTCATATGGTTTAAAGTTATAATACTAATTCCTCATTAAAACATAACCAAAAAATCTGCACAAAAACCCATATATCGAAGGTTTTTACTTGATTTTTTTGATGTTTTATAATTGGAATTAGTGTAACAACTTATTCTACTACTAAATGGATTTAATTTCAATATATAATTTAGACAAAAATAAGAAGGTATTACGGTTAATGTAATACCTTTTATAATATTAACCCTGTTTTGCCTTGTATTTATGCGTCTGCTCCAGCATCATGTCCTTTACCTTCATCAATCGAACCTGTGTGCTGCGTTCGTTTTCATCAAGTTTCATGACTATATATTTAATTTTTTCTTTCATTTCGGGGATCATTATATGCTCCAGAGCATTTACACGCCGTCTTGTTTTTTCAATTTCCGAAGCCATAAGCTGACACGCTTTTTCACATTCCGCAAGCCGTAGCATATCGGGTAAAATTTCCTGCAATGACTTTACAGCATCATCTAGATCACTTGAAGTAAAAGCAAAACCATATGAATATATATCATTTGTATCGGGTGTTTTTGTTTTATATTCAAAAACAGGTATATCCACGCTCATAACGTTACGAGTTGTTGTTTCTAGAAAAACTTCCTGTCTCGGTGCCATTAACGCAACATTAAGAACCTCGTCCGACATTCCTGCTCTTGCAAGTAAAAAGTTCTTGTTGGCTTTTTTTATGTTTTCCTCAACCTTTTCACGTAATGACTTATTCTCTCGAACAAGGTCAAGAAATTGCCTCATCAGCTCATCACGTTTGTCTTTTAAAAGTTTATGTCCACGTGTTGCAGTAACCAGCTTTTTCTTTAACTTGGTTAATTCCATTCGTGTCGGATTAACATGAGCCTTAGCCATAACAAAAACCCCCTTTCGAAGAAACATAATTTATTTACCGTAGTATTCGTCAAGTAACTCGTCCTTAATTCTTTTTAACTCTGTTCTGGGCAGCATGGAGAGCAGCCTCCAGCCCAAATCAAGAGTTTCTTCAATAGTACGATTGGTATAGTAGCCTTGTGAAACATACTGTTGTTCAAAAGCATCTGAAAACTTTGCATATTTTTTATCAATATCGGTCAGTGCAGCTTCACCTAAAACCACCATAAGTTCTTTAGCCTCTTTACCTCTTGCATAAGCGGCAAAAAGCTGGTTCATGGTGTTGGCGTGATCGGCACGTGTTTTTCCCTTACCGATACCCTTATCCTTAAGACGTGAAAGTGATGGTAGAACATCAATCGGCGGAGTAATCCCTTGTCTGAAAAGCTCACGGCTGAGAATTATCTGACCCTCTGTAATGTACCCTGTTAAGTCGGGAATAGGATGTGTCTTGTCATCCTCGGGCATGGTTAAAATCGGAANNATGGTTATACTTCCCGCTTTGTTCTTCTCACGTCCTGCACGTTCGTATAAAGAAGCAAGGTCGGTATACATATAACCTGGGTAACCACGGCGACCGGGGACTTCCTTACGTGCTGCGGAAACCTCACGAAGAGAATCCGCATAGTTTGTTATGTCGGTCAAGATAACCAGAACGTGCATTCCCTTGTCAAATGCAAGATATTCTGCGGCAGTAAGTGCCATTCGGGGTGTTGCGATACGCTCAACCGCCGGATCATTTGCAAGGTTAACAAACATTACCGTACGGTCGATAGCACCTGTCTCACGGAAGCTCTCTGTAAAAAAGTTTGCTTCCTCGAAGGTAATACCCATAGCGGCAAAAACAACGGCGAACTGCTCATTGGTACCTCTAACCGCAGCCTGACGAGCTATTTGTGCGGCAAGCTCTGCATGGGGTAAACCACTTGCGGAGAAAATAGGCAGCTTCTGACCACGTACAAGGGTATTCAAGCCGTCAATTGCGGAAACACCTGTCTGTATAAATTCCTGTGGGTAATTTCTTGCAGCAGGATTCATAGGTGTGCCGTTAACATCAAGTCTTTTTTCGGGTAAAATCTCAGGTCCGTTATCAATCGGACGGCCAAGACCGTCAAAAACACGGCTAAGCATATCATCGGATACGCCAAGCTCCATACTGCGTCCCAAAAAGCGTACCTTACTGTTTGAAAGGTTTATTCCAGAAGCACTTTCAAACAACTGAACGAGTGCGTTACCACCATCTATTTCCAATACCTTACAGCGGCGTTTTTCGCCGCTTGCAAGTTCAATTTCTGCAAGTTCATTGTAAGAGATATCCTCTACACCATGTACCAGCATCAGAGGTCCTGCAACTTCTTGAATAGTTCTGTATTCTCTTGGCATTAGGAATCCTCCTTCTTTTTCAACTGACTTATTTCACGGTACAGGTTATCTGTAATATCGTTAAATTCTTGTTCCATTTTTTCATACGGAACATATTTAAAACGACCGATTTTCTCACGAACTGCTAACTTTACCAAGTTATTTATATTAACACCTTGCTCCAAAGCCTCGGTTGACACATCAAAATATTTCAAAACCAGCTCCATAAGCTTAAACTGTTTATCGGGAGCAGAATAGGTATCTACCTCGTGGAAAGCATCCTGATGCAAGAAATCCTCACGAATCGAACGTGCCGCTTCCAGCTTTAAGCGATCGGGTGCGGATAGTGCATCCATACCGACAAGCTTAACGATCTCTTCAAGCTCCGACTCGTCATGTAGAATTTTCATCATACGAGTACGCAATTTTGTCCAGTTATCATTTACGTTTGAATTTAACCACTTACCGATACTATCTGCATATAGAGAATAGCTTGTAAGCCAGTTAATTGCAGGAAAATGTCTTCTGTATGCGAGGTTGGAATCCAAACCCCAGAAAACCTTTACAATACGCAACGTAGCTTGAGAAACAGGCTCGGAAATATCACCACCGGGAGGAGAAACCGCACCAATAACCGACAACGTACCTTCCCTGCCTTCTTTACCAAGCGAGATAACTCTACCTGCACGGNNAGTTGAATCTGCCATCAAAGCAACCGAATAACCCATATCACGGAAATATTCCGCAATGGTTATACCAACATATATCGAAGCCTCACGTGCCGCAACAGGCATATCGGAGGTGTTTGCTATAAGAACGGTTCTTTCCATAAGTGAATGTCCCGTCTTGGGGTCTTTTAATTCGGGAAATTCGTTAAGAACATCGGTCATTTCGTTTCCACGTTCACCGCAACCTATATAAACAACAATATCCGCTTCCGCCCATTTAGCAAGCTGATGCTGAACAACTGTTTTTCCACTACCAAAAGGACCGGGAACAGCCGCAACACCGCCCTTTGCAATCGGGAAAAGTGTGTCTATAACACGCTGTCCTGTTATAAGAGGTCTATCGGGTGAAAGTTTTTGCTTGTATGGTCTTCCCGAACGAACAGGCCACTTTTGCATCATAGTTATATAGGTAGTACCTTCCTCATTGCTTACAACTGCAACAGACTCCTCTATTGTATAATCACCCTCTGTAATAGACAGAAGAGTACCTTTTACACCATAAGGAATCATTATTCTATGTAAGACTATCTCTGTCTCACATACTTCACCTATAATATCTCCGCTCTCAACAATATCTCCAACTTTTACTTTAGGAGTAAAATGCCATTTCTTATTGCGATTTAACGGTGGAATTTCTATACCACGGGTAAGTCTGTTACCGATGGCTTCCATAATATCTGTAAGAGGACGTTGTATTCCGTCAAAAATACTTCCTATAAGTCCGGGACCGAGTTCAACGCTAAGCGGATATTTAGTAGACTCAACAGGTTCACCTGGTTTTAAACCAGATGTTTCTTCATAAACCTGTATGGATGCCTGATTGCCATGTATCTCAATTATTTCACCTATTAAACGCTGATCGCTGACACGAACAACGTCATACATATTTGCGTCACGCATACCCTCAGCAATAACCAGCGGTCCGGCTACTTTTTTTATGGTGCCTATACTCATCTTTAACCTCCAAGCCCTATCTGGCACAACTTTCATAATATTTATAGTCTAGGTTTTTGCAACCTTATTTATCATTAAAAATAATATCGGAACCAACAGCGCGTTCTACCGACCTCTTGACATTTAACATACCCATTCCCGTATTACCGGATACACCGGGTATCGGAATTATAGCAGGTATACAACTTTCGCGGTAGTTTTCGATTTCAGATTCCAATTTTGCATGATAAGACTCTGTAATATAAACAACCGCAAACTGACCATTAGCCAGATATTTAAGTGTTTTTACAGCTTCTTCAACGTTATTGACAGGGAAAATATTCAAGCCAAGTGCAGCGTATCCGTATATGCTGTCACGCTCACCGAGTACAGCTATTTTATACATACATTTCCCTCAGTCTTTCCCGAATAGAATCCTCCGAAAGTCCGTTCAGTTTACCTGAAAGAAGAATTCTGACAGACTTTATTTCGTTTTCACGAGCTAAAATATATGCAGCAAGCGGAGAAAGTGAAAAAGGGTTGTATTTTTGAGGTTTGATCTTTTCGATAATCAAATTATCACACCATTTTTCGAAAGCGGATGAAGATTTTTTCATTTCAGCGACAGCATCTGAATAATCGGTTGTTTCCAAATAACCGTATATCGTTTCCAAACTGTCTAAAGCACAGGAAATAAGCTTGTTCCTGTCTAAGCTATCACAATCAACTATCGCTCTATCTAAAAATTCCTTGTTCTTCTTTGTCTTGTTACCTCGTAAAGCTATTTTTATATCTGCGGTAGCTATTTTCAATTCGACATATTCGGCTAGTAATTCGCTACCTGACTTTTTTCCCTGCACATATATAGTCTCAAGAGTTGCTTTATCAATAATTACATCACACAATTGACTGTCACCGGTGTGCATCTGTACTTGATATGCTTCTTCCGCACAGGTTTGCAAAAAAAGCGGAAGTACAGAAAAATTATGCTCTTTTACGGATTTATATATAATTTCGGGAGATACAGTTCCGTGAGTAATATAAATTTCGGATACTTCTTCATTTATATATACTTGCTTTATTGCAGCTTTTAAATTGTGAAAATCGTTTTCGTATAAGAAGGTATCAAAAACCGACAGGTCATCAACAAGTTCACCCATCAGGCTCCATGTCTTTTCGCGTTCGTAAGCCAAAAGCTGTTCGAGCGTTTGGCTATCTGCGTTCCCCCAGCCTTTATCAATCAGAATCTGTATGCAATCTTCATATTTATTGCTTGCTAAAAGTTGATCTAATACTGACTTGTTAAGAAGCGTTAGCTCCTTTGAACGAATACGTGCGACCGCATATGTGTAAAGGTTGTCCGACATGTCATCACCTTCTTCTTTGATTTATATTTTTTATTTTCTTATCCAAATAATATTGAACTGACTTTATCCTGCAATGTTTCCTTTGCAGCAAAGAATAAAGCATCGAATGAGCAATTTTCTTCAACATCACCGTATATAAGGATAAAACCACCGTCTATATTTCTTGTTTCATTTGCAATAAATAATATAGATGAAAGTTCTTTTTTAACTCTCTCTTCAAAATCAACCGGCATACGAGCTTTGTCTTTTATAGAAAATGCAATTTTCCCGGTCTGTTTAAGAGCGTATTTTTTTATCATTTTTAAAATAACATCAAAATACTCCGAATCGGGAAGATTAAAGAGTTTTTCCTTTGCATCAGAAAGTATTTTATCAATCATCTGTTGCTTGGCTTTTAGTAATAATTTTTTCTCCTGCAAGAGTGCGGTAGAATCAGAACGGTTTAAAGCTGCCTGCACATCAAGCTGTGAACGCTGCAATATCTCCGCACTTTTTAATTCACCTTCAGCTTTTGCTTTTTCAAGTAGTTCATCAGCTTTCTTTTTAGCTTCAGAAATCACTATATCAGCAGCAGCTTGGGCTTCATCTTCAATATGCTTAACCAACTTTTCAAGTCCGGTCATAAAATTTCCCCTAACTATTATACTGCCAAACCGTTTATTCCCATTATTGACAATATTGAAATAAGCAACGCTAAAATTGCGTATGTCTCTACCATTGCCGGGAAAATCATAGATTTACCGAACTGCTCAGGTCTCTTTGCAACAACAGCTATACTTGCTACAGAAGCTTTTGCCTGACGTATTGCGGATGTATATCCGACAATTGCCATAGGTAAACATGCTGCTAAATATAATAAACCTTTAGCTGTTGATATTACTGCACTGCCGCCTAAAACACCGATTTGAGATAATGTAATAAATGCGATAAGCAAACCATAAATACCCTGTGTGCCGGGAAGCAGCTGTAAAATCAATACCTTACCAAACTTAGACGGGTCTTCTGTAATAACACCTGCTGCAGCCTGACCGCCCATGCCAACACCAATAGCTGAACCACAACCAGCTAAAAGAGCTGCTAAAGCTGCGCCTAATAACGCAAATACAATACCTAAATTTTCCATTTTTTATTCCTCCTTGAATTTATAATACTTTGTTTTAACACTAAACGGGTTGAACTTACGACTTCCACCGGAATAAAATTTTCCGAAAAATTCAACATATTGCAAACGGTTGGTATGAACATAAGCACCGAGTAGGTTTATTCCGATATTTAACGTATGCCCCAGTAATAAAATGATTATAAACAGCACAACGCCAATTATACTCAATGAAGATGTCATACTCGCCATCTTGTTAATTACCGAAGCAATAACACCGGTTGCAAGCCCCAGTGCCAGTAAACGTGAATAAGATAATACATCGCTTAAATACCCGGTAATTCCGTATAAGGCGTATAAACCTTTTAAAAATCGTTTAAATGGATTTTTTGATTCTCTGCCGTTTGTTGTTATAATTCCTACAGCTGCAACAACTGCAATAATTCCTGCGATATTTCCGATTAAGCTCGGTAAAATAAATTTTAAACCTAAAATGTCAGCAAACATCTTCATTGATAATAGCTTTAAAATACAACCGAATATCAACACATACCAGAACACAACATCATAAATTATAGCTTTGTAATCTTTTTGCTTGAATAACTGATAGAGTTTCATTCCTAAACCGGAAAATAAATGTATTATACCAATAAGCATTGCAAATACAAGCATTCTCATAGGTTCTTTAACTGGGAAAAACCAAAATGGAGGGATCGTTAACACTTTTCCAAAATAAGTAGATGATACAACATCGACTATATCACCAAGATAGCTTCCAAACATAACGCCCCAGAAAACGGTTGATATTCCACAGAAAAAAAACATTTTTAGTGTATTTCTCATTGAGTTTTCAAGTTTATTTCTATAAAAAAATAATCCGAATGCACAGCCAAGAGTTATTACCGCACCGTAAACAGCGTCAGATAACATTAAACCGAATAGCATATAGTAGAAAAGTGACATTACTGTTGTTGGATCAATCTCGCTTTTTCCGGGTAGGCTATAGGATTCTACAATCCCCTCAAGTGGTGCGGAAAATCCATTATTTTCAAGTTTTACAGGAACATCCTCGTTTTCTTTCGGTTGTTCAAACTCGAGTGCTAACTCAAAATTTGAGCTTAACTCGGTTTCAATAATACTTTTTTCTTTTTCGGGAATGTAACCTGTCATGATAAAAGTGTTTTTCGACTGAGATAATTGATTGATTACATTATATTTTTCTGCTCGTATAGTTTCGTAATCAACAAAAAAACGTATATCCTCTCGTTGTGCTACCAAGGTTTCTATTTTTGATATTGCTTTAGTAATATTATTTTCAGCTTGTTTTATTTGATTTTCAAGGTCTTCTCTCTGTTTTGCAGGAGCTTTGTCTATTGTTGATGAAGCATATGAAAAACCGGCTGCTCTTAACTTTTCGGAAACTATTTGTGCTTTTTCTTTAACACAAAGTACAAATATACAGGTTTGTTCTCTTGAAGCACTTATTATATCAACATTAATAGGCATTTGCTCTGCTAAAAGCGCATATATCGAATCTAAATCCCATATGTTTGGCAGAGTTCCAATAAAACCGGAGGTATATTTTGTACCCGAAAAATTCATCGGTATATCAAGGGTTGTCCAGGCGTATAGCATTTCCCATGTAGCTTTGAGTTTTAATATCTCTGCTTTTTGTTCGGAAATTTGCTTAACAAGCATACAGATTTTATTCGTAGTATTTTCAACACTGGTATGTTTTAACGAGAATTTATCGTATTCCTCGGGAGTAATTTCCAATCTGCCGTTCAAAGCACCGAGCATTGATTTTTTAATAGGAACATAACTGTCCAGAATTTGAAGTGCTTCTTTTGCAGTAGCTATGTTTTTATTTAATACAGTAATAGCTGCTGATACGTCATTTTTACGAAAAATATTATCCTCGGTTAAATTCATATCAATCTCAATTACACCTCGGCGTTGTAATTGTTCAAGTATCTTTTTTCTGTCTTTTTTTAATGCACAAATAGTGATACGCTGCATTGGCAGTACAGCCATAACAACCTCACCCCCCCTTTTATGACATCCATGTAATTTTATGCTATATATGAAATAATAAAATTAATTGCTTCACACGATTTTTTATCAACAATTTCTTTTATCTTTATTATTTCTTCGTTTGCTCTTATTTTTGAGGTTTCAACTACTTTTTCGCCTTGTGTGTTAGCTTCTTGTAGCTTGTTTTTTACTTTTTCAAGTGCTTCTTTTGTTATAGCCGAAATCATTTCGTTTGCTTCCTGCTGTGCTTTTAAAAGTATGGCATCGCGTTCTTTAACAGCCTCTTTTTCTTTCTGTATTGCGTTTTGTTCTGCTTGATATACTGCCTCTACTGCTTCTATAGCCATTATTATATCCATTCCTTTCGTCGGAGCGCGGANNTCTGAAAGTTTACTTTCAGACTTCTACCTCCGAACAATTTCTATAAATAATACCATATAAAACAATAAAATACAAGAAATAAAAAATAAATTATTTGTTGTTTTATATATTATTAACATTAATTAATATATCGACGTTTTTCGCGAATAAATTATCCTTTTTAAGCATCTAAATAAATATTTATTTAACTTTTTAATTTATCAGTTATTTTTT
>DMMZ01000039.1 GCA_003452915.1 Clostridiales bacterium
GCACAAAACCATGTTTGAAAAATTCTATTTTTCAAACTCCAATCTATTGAAGTGCCAATAGCACTTTATCAACCGTTTGTTTAACGTCAAGAAACTCCTCGGGTGTAAGTGACTGTGCTCCGTCGCAGAGTGCGTGAGCAGGGTCGTTGTGTACCTCTATCATAACACCGTGTGCACCTGCTGCCGCTGCTGCCAGTGCCATCGGCTTTACATACCTTGCTACTCCACAGGCGTGGCTAGGATCGATAATAACAGGCAGATGCGATAGTTCTTTCAATACAGGAACCGCTGAAATATCCAATGTATTCCTTGTCTGTGTTTCAAAGGTGCGTATACCTCGTTCGCAAAGGATAATATTCTCGTTACCGCCTGCCATGATATATTCTGCACTCATCAAAAGTTCTTTTATTGTGTTTGCAAGACCTCTTTTTAAAAGAATGGTTTTTCTTGTTCTTCCAAGCTCTTTTAGCATCTCGAAGTTCTGCATATTCCGTGCTCCGACTTGTATTATGTCAACTTCTTCAAAATAAGGTAGATGATTTGTATTCATTATTTCTGTGACAATCGGCAGTCCTGTCTGCTTTTTAGCCTCGACTAGAAGGCTTATGCCAATGTCTTTTAAACCCTGAAAATCGTAAGGAGAGGTACGTGGTTTATACGCTCCGCCTCTTAAAAATGATGCTCCGGCAGCTTTAACCTTAGTCGCAATCTCGATAATTTGTTCCTGANNTATCGACCCCACCTGCATTTATAACCGAATCATCGGGGTGAAACTGCCTGTTTGCGTTCTTGAACGGCTCGCTTATACGCTTTACACTTTTAACAACATCCAGTCCTTCAAGCATTTCGATATCAATACCGCTTGTGTCGCCTATCAACCCGAAAACAGTTTGAAACACTCCTTTAAAAATATGCACCTTAACTCCCAGCCCTTCAAGCCATTTTTCAAGGTTCTCAACTTTTTTTGGGTCACAGTCGTTTTTAAGCACCAAAATCATATAAATTCTCCATTTCTGTTCTTATCAAAATCTAAAAAGGGTTCTGCTGGTGAATTCACCGCAGAACCCTTAAATCATTTTTATAATTTAACCGGTTATATCTTCTCTGCTGCAAGCGAAATCACTTTTATTTTGTTCTGTTTAAAGAAAAAATAAAAGTAAAAATATATAGCAACAAAAAGAATTGTGTTCATAATATATTTCTAATCCCTTTTTTAAAAAGATTTTCTAAATACTAACATATATAAAAGTATTTGTCAAGATTTTTTATATATTTATTTTTGTTTAATTTTGTTTATAATGTTCAATAGCTTTTCTTCGCTTAGCGAGCCGATTTTATCGGTTACAATATTTCCGTTTTTGTCTATTCCGCTCGTTCGGGGAATGCTGTTTATTCCGTATGCAATCGCACCATCATTTTCCGTATCGAAATAAACAGGAAAGGTAAAACCGTTTTCAGCTATAAACTTCTTTACCGACTCTACAGTATCATATGTTCCGTCAGTAAGGTTTACCATCATAAAAACAACCTCATCGCCGAATTCCTTATACATTTTCTCAAAATGCGGCATCTCGTCTTGACAAGGTCCGCACCAGGTAGCCCAGAAGTTGATTATTATCGGTTTTCCAAAGTTTTTGGACAAGGAAACAGTTTTACCATTAGAATCAAGCACCGTAAAGTCGGGGGCAGTGTCATTATTATTATTATTATTATTATTATTATTATCCTGTGTTTCTTCACTTATAAAATTATCCGATTTAGAATTGTCATCTTTATTATCCTGTGATTGCTCACTTATAAAATTATCCGGTTTGTAATCTTTAGTAAGATAATTATAAGCAAAGGTTCCACCTATAATAAAAACGATAATTAATAAAAGAATTATTATAAACTGTGTTTTATTGCTCATAAAAACCTCCACTCCTTGCCTGGAACAAATAGTAACGTAAAATTCACTTAGGTACGCATAGCGTACCTTTTGTACGCGCCAACATACCTATATTTTAAAATTTTTCAAGCTAGCTCCTTTTAACAATAAAAATGATAATTTTATCCTACTGCCTTTTTCGAATTTCTGACGAATTCAATTGCAGAAAGTGCAGCCTTTGCACCTTCACCGACAGCGACAGAAACCTGCATAATGCCACCGATACAATCACCTGCTGCGAATAAACCGGGTACGTTTGTACTCATTTTATCGTCTACTACAATGCTGTTTACGTTCGTTTCCACACCCAGCTTGCGTGCCAGATCGGCAGCAGCAGCGGTTCCGATTGCAATAAATAAACCTGCAACAGAAACTCTACTATTGTCGGCTAACTCAACACCCTCCAGTTTTTGACTGCCATAAAGATTAGATATAGGCGTTTTTATAATATTAACCGATTGTGGAAAATCCGCTTGCAGTTCAGTACCATTAGTGAAAAGAGTTATACTTGAAGCTGTGTGAATAAGCTCGTTTACCTCGTGAAGTGCATATTCACCGTTTCCGATAACGGAAACAGGTTTTTGTTTGTAAAAAAATGCGTCACACACTGCACAATAGCTAACACCCTTGCCTTCATATTCGGATATACCTTTTATTTTCAACTTCTTGCGGGATGCACCTGTAGTAAGTATAACAGCTTTGGCTTGTAATACAGTGCTTTTTGCGGTTACTGTAAAATCATCCATCCACATAACGTCAAGCACCTCGTCATTAACTAACTCAGCACCCAGCTTTTTAGCCTGTTTTACCCCTGTTTCAACCAGTTCCCGTCCCGAAACGGGGTTTGCTAGACCAAAATAGTTTTCAATTTTTTCCGCTTTCTCAAGTGCACCGTTATCAAGTCCTATTATGGTAGTTGATAGCCCTGCACGACAGGTATACAGTGCGGCTGATATACCAGCAGGACCGTTTCCTATAATTATTACGTCTTTCATATTAATTCTAACCCTTCTTGTATCTTATTATACTAATAACCTTGTAAGATAACCCATGTACCCGGATATTATAAGTAGTCCCACAATGATTAAAAAAGTTCCCGAAATGATATTTATTACTTTATAATGCTTTTTTATAAAATCAAACGTACCCTTAAGTTGATTTATCAATAATGCACTTAATATAAAAGGTATACCCAACCCTAGCGAATAAAACACCAGCATTATTCCGCCTTTTAAAGCGCTTCCTTCCTGTGAAGCCTGTAAAAGTGCCGTCCCGAGAAAAGCACCGACACAGGGGGTAAGGCTTATCGAAAATATCACTCCAAAAAGTAGAGCAGAGAAAAAGCCTAAATTGTTTACTCTTTTTGCGTGTATACCCTTGAAAATCTGTAGCTTAAATACTCCCAGAAAGTTAAGTGCAAAGAAAATAATAATAAGACCGCTGATTATATTTAGAACATCGGAATATCTTACAACAAGCGAACCCACTGTACCTGCAAATAATCCCAAAGTCACAAAAACACTCATAAAGCCGAATACAAAACCAACAGCATTTTTAAGAGTTTTCGACATTTTTATTTGTTCGCTGCCGCCTGTAAAATAGGTTATATAAACAGGAATCATCGGCAGAATACATGGAGATATAAAGGATATTATACCCTCTAAAAAGGTGAGTAAATATTGCAATTCATATCAATCCCATCTATTATATAATACACTCATTTTATTTATAAATCAACTGGTTTTCCGTAACTATGTCACATATTCGAATATAACTAAAAACTATATCAGCATATAAAATATTGGAACTTTACTATATCAAAACAATATTGTATAATAACACCATAATAGTTAAGGAGAAAGAAAATATGCAGAATTCAATAATAGGATATCCGAGAATCGGTGCGTTACGTGAGCTAAAGTTTGCAACCGAGAGTTATTTCAAAAAGAATATAAGCAGCACAGAGCTAGAACAGAAAGCTAAAGAAATAAGAAAAACACAGTGGAAATATATCGCAAGCAAGGGGATAGATTTTATTCCTTCAAACGATTTTTCTTTTTATGACAATCTTCTTGATACCGCATTTTTGCTTGGTATTATTCCCGAGAGATACAAAGCACTTAATGCAGATGCGTTGACTACTTATTTTGCAATGGCAAGAGGATATCAGGACGAAAAAGGCGATGTAAAAGCACTTCCGATGAAGAAGTGGTTTAACACTAACTATCATTATATCGTTCCCGAGTTTGATGACAAAACCGAGCTTGCACTTAACGGAACAAAGCCTTTCGACGAATATAATGAAGCAAAAGCGCTTGGTATTCAGACAAAACCTGTAATAATCGGTCCTTTTACGCTATTAAAACTTGCCAGCTACAGCGGAAGTAAAAAAGCCGAAAATTATATTGATAACGCAATTATAGCTTATAAAAAAATAATCGAAAAGATTGCAGCTTTAGGTGCGGAATGGATCCAATTTGACGAGCCGTTCCTTGTTACCGATCTTTCGACTGAGGATAAATCCTTCTTTACAAGTCTTTATAAGAATATCCTTGGTTGCAAGCAGAGAGTAAAAGTACTTTTACAAACATATTTTGGTGATATAAGAGATATTTATACAGAAGTTACCTCACTTGACTTTGACGGAATCGGAATAGATTTTATTGAAGGTAAAAAAAGCCTTGAACTTATTGAGAAAAATGGTTTTCCGAAAAATAAAAAGCTTTTTGCCGGTGTTGTAAATGGAAAGAATATCTGGCGGAACAATTATGCTGAAACATTATCTATACTTGAAAAAATAGGTTCACTTGTAGATAAAGATGCAGTAGTTATCAATACCTCCTGCTCTTTGCTTCACGTTCCATATACTCTTGAGGGCGAAAAACTTACAGAAAACCAAAAGGCACAGCTTACTTTTGCCAAAGAAAAGTTGAATGAATTAGATGAGCTTAAGATACTTTTATCAGATAATAATTATAAAAACAAACCACTTTATAATAATAATGTTGAGCTTGTTGGACGTCGCAGTGGACTTGCCGATAAGGTTGTACAGGAAAAGGTTGCTTCTCTACGCGATAAAGATTTTATCAGGCTACATGCCTTGGAAGATCGTGAGAAGATACAGAAAAAGGTTCTTGGCTTGCCACTTCTTCCTACAACGACAATAGGATCTTTTCCGCAGACAGCAGAAGTAAAAGCTAACAGAGCTAAGTGGAAAAAGGGTGAGATATCCTCGGAGGAATACAAAGCAAAGGTAAAGGCAAAGATTGCTTCCTGTATTAAACTTCAAGAGGAAATAGGACTTGACGTACTCGTTCACGGTGAATTTGAACGCAACGACATGGTTGAGCATTTCGGCGAAAATCTGGAAGGATATTTATTCACTGTCAAGGCATGGGTGCAGTCTTACGGAACCAGATGTGTTAAACCTCCGATAATCTGGAGTGACATAAAGCGTTCTGCTCCCATCACAGTTGATTACAGCGTTTATGCTCAGTCTTTGACCGAAAAGCATGTAAAAGGTATGCTTACAGGTCCTGTTACAATCCTTAACTGGTCGTTCCCACGTGAGGATATAACCAACAAAGAAATGGCTTTTCAGATTGCACTTGCTATAAAAGAAGAAGTCAGTGACCTTGAAGCTGCAGGAATTCGTATAATACAGGTAGATGAGGCAGCTTTAAAGGAAAAACTTCCGATCAGAAGAGAGGACTGGAACACAGAGTACCTTGATTGGGCTATTCCTGCTTTCCGTCTTGTGCATTCTGGGGTGAACGCACAAACGCAAATACACACGCATATGTGTTACAGCGAATTTTCCGAAATAGTAAAAGATATTGAGAATATGGATGCGGATGTTATATCTTTTGAGGCTTCACGTTCCAAGCTATTGATTGTTGATGCACTTAAAGATGCAGGCTTCAGATTACAGGTAGGTCCCGGTGTATATGATATCCATTCGCCAAGAATTCCATCAGAGGAAGAAATAACTACAGCCATAAACAATATGCTTGAAGACAATCGCATTAAAAAAGAAAAGCTATGGGTAAATCCCGACTGCGGTTTGAAAACCAGAGGGGAAGAAGAAACTATCCCAAGCCTTGTTAACCTTGTAAACGCAGCTAAAAAAGTACGGAATGGGTTGAGTTAAATTTGAAAGATGAATCTTTCAAATACGGTTTTGTGCCGTTCCGGCACAATTCCCACTTTCGGCATATATGCCGAGGAAAGGTATGTCATATTTATGAGCATATCCTCGCTTTTTAAAAATAAAAAGACGGTAATATCATATGAAGTTTTTCCGCCTAAAAGGGATGGAAAGCTTGTTAATCTGACCGAAACAATACATAGCCTAAAAGCGCTTAACCCTGATTTTATAAGTGTTACTTTTGGTGCGGGTGGAAACAGCGTTGATTCCTCAACATGGAATATTGCACGTTCTATAAAAGAGGATTTCGGCATTGAACCGCTTGTACATCTTACCTGCCTTAATCATTCTAAAGAGGATATTGATAATATTCTGTTACGATTAAAAGGTTATGGTTTATATAACATTTTGGCGTTAAGAGGGGATATGAATCCGAATATTCCGTTTAAAGAAGATTTTACATATGCAAGCGACCTTATTTCATACATAGATAACAGCGGCGAGTTTTCGATTTCTGCCGCTTGTTATCCCGAGGGACATCTGGAATCCGGGAATATCGTTTTGGATACGTTAAATTTAAAAAAGAAAGTGGATGCAGGTGCAACACACCTTATTTCACAGCTTTTCTTTGACAACAACCTGTTTTATTCCTTTTTGGACAGAACCAGAATAGCAGGTATTGATGTACCGATAGATGCAGGTATTATGCCTGTCGTTAATAAAAAGCAAATAGAACGCATGGTTTCGCTTTGCGGAGCCAGCCTGCCGCCCAAGTTTAGGAGAATAATCGATAAATACGAGGATAAGCCCGAAGCTCTTCGTGACGCAGGTATCGCTTATGCGGTTGATCAGATAATTGATCTTATTTCACAAGGTGCCGATGGTATTCATTTATACACAATGAACAATCCGTTGATTGCAGAGAGAATATATTCGGGATTTTCCAGCCTAATAAGATAAAAATATTGCGTTATAAGTATTGTTTATGATATACTCTTTGATAAAGAAGGGAAGGGTATAGAATGACGTTGCAGCAACTAAAATATATTATAGAAATTGTAAACAGCGGGTCGATGAGCGAAGCGGCAAAGCGGTTGTATATTTCACAGCCCAGCCTTTCCAATGTTGTAAAAGAACTTGAGAGGGAATCCGGAATAACCCTTTTTATGCGAACAAATAAGGGCGTTGTTTTATCGGTTGAAGGAACAGAATTTTTAGGTTATGCACGTCAGATAGTAGAACAAGCGGAGCTACTGGAAAGCCGTTATTTTAATTCGAAACCAATTCATACAAGCTTTTCCATTTCTACTCAGCATTATTCTTTTGCGGTAAATGCTTTTGTTGCATTAATAAAAAAATATGGTAATGAAGAATATGATTTTAACCTTAGGGAGACCAGAACCTACGAGATTATTGAGGATGTAAAAAGCCACAGAAGCGAAATCGGTATTCTTTATTTAAGCTCGTTTAATAACAAGGTTATGGTCAAGTTGTTTAAGGAAAATAATCTTACTTTCAATCCGCTTTTTACCGCTAATCCGCATATTTTTGTAAGCAAACACAATCCGTTGTCGAAAAAAGAATTTATTGCACTTGATGACTTGAAAGAATATCCCTACCTGTCTTTTGAACAGGGAACCTATAATTCCTTTTATTTCTCAGAGGAGATATTAAGTACAGTCTATCGCAAAAAAAATATCGTGGTAAGCGACAGAGCAACGCTTTTTAATTTATTAATCGGACTGAACGGTTATACAATTTCCACAGGTATTATTAGCGCAGAGCTGAACGGTACAGATATTGTTTCTGTCCCGCTGAAAGCCGATGAGCTTATTACTGTCGGTTGGATAGTACATAAGGATATGTCTCTCAGTAAGCTTGGAATGGCATATATCGAAGAATTAAAAAGCATTATAACAGAAAATGGTTTCGAAATCGAATAGCGAGAAAATTTTATGAAAATGTAGGGGCGAACACAGTACGCCATTGTTACTTAAGAAAATATAAAAAAAGCAGGGGTGGAATAATTCCGCCCCTGTCAAAACACGTATCAAAGATATATAAGTTAGAGCTTATAAAGCAGTGTTACACTCTGTGAAAGCAGTGTTTTTGAAAAAATGGTTTTCGCTTTAAAGTTAAGCTACTGTTACGTTTGCTGCTCTGAGTTTGCGAGAATCCTTAGGATCCTTCTCAATATCAAACATAACCTTCTGACCCTCGTTCAAGGATTTGTAACCCTGAGACTGGATAGCTGAGAAATGAACGAAAACATCGTCTCCGCCTGCATCGTTAGAAATGAAGCCGAAGCCTTTTTCTGCGTTAAACCACTTTACTGTACCTTTATTCATTGGTACCTCCAAATTAAATATTCATATCCCTAAAGAAAACAAAAGACTCACCCTTGCTGAAAATCATCTAAACGAACAATGACCTACAACAACATGTGAGTTCATGGATACATTCGGAATACATATATAATATATCACACCTAAATCTTCTTGTCAATAGGGAAAACAAAATAATTGTAACAATATTATAAATTTGTCATAATATCTCCACGTCTTGTCGAGCATAAATAACAATGAAAATATGGAGATATGCGCCAATGTTCTCTTAATTTGAACATTTTATTCGCTAACCTTTAAAAGGATTTAGACAGTAATTATTATATACAAAGTTTAAAAAAAGGTGCATGTTAAAATTTAACATATACGTTTTTAAATATTTATTATTATTTTTTATCTGTTTCGATAACAGGAACGGAAAATTTCGAAAGAAGATCGTCAAGTGTTTTAATTTCATCTGCTTTTTTATTTTCTGTTGGTTCAGATGATTTTTTATCCACAAGATTGGATTTTATTTTATTATTTATTAATGGTATTTCTTTCGTGTTCGTATTTTTGATCGATGAATTCACCAAATCTATTTTAAAATTATGTTCATTCTTTAATATTCCGCCTATTGATGAGTTTATTTTCGGCTCATAACTGGGATCAGGTGGCAGTACAAAGATTTCATCTAAATCTTTTTTTGCAGATTTTTTTGACTTTTGAACATCAGGTAAAACATTGAGCTCAGATGGGAAAACAGCCATCTCCACAACAAATGGTTTTTCAGTACTCTCTTCTGAGGGAATGCTTTTAACAACCGGTATGTTATTGGTATTCTCCAATTCGTTTGTCAACGGATTTTTTGCTATCGGAATAGGTCTTGTAGCTGAAATAAAATCGTTAAAGGCGGGCAGAATTTGTGACAGTCTTGGTCCGATCTCCGATTGTTTTATTACCACAGCAGGCAGACCTGCTTCAATATTTGCACGAATCTCATCACCGATCGATTTTTTTATTGTACCGATAAAAATCTCAGTGTCATATAAATCAATTCCTAATAAGTGGTTTTTCTGGGAACCGAAGGTTTTTACCGAAGATACATTTGCCCAGTCAACAAAAAGACCTTTTCCGGGATAATCTATAAAATTATAAATACCATTTTCCGTAAGTATAAATGCATCTGCGGGTTTTATTCCTCTTATGATTGTCCATACAAATAAATAGGAAAAATATATGCTGGCTGAAACACCGATACCCACTATATATGGAATATATAATTCATCCATATAATGCAGTTTTGGGAAAAGGCTGCAAGTAATCGAAAATAAAAACATTATAAGGAAAAAAGCTCCTTTTGCCATAAATGCACCCGGACTTTTTTTAACATGGAATTCTCTGTTAAACATACTGTTTCTCCCTTTAAAGGTTTTTTAAATATATTATTCTTTATAATCTTCTATTGAGTAATAGGTAACATTACTAAAAATCTCGTGTGAAGTTATTGTATTTATCGGATCGTATTTAATGCTTTCTTCGTTTTGTGCATAGGTAAAAGCTTTATAATCAATATTCAAAATACCGTTATTTACATAAGCATAATCTTTTTTTACTATTTCATCATATGAGTAAACGCTTAAAGTATAGGTAACACCCTTATCCTCTGTTTCATCAATAGAGATATCCAAATTGTTGCTCTCATTATTTCCGTTAAACTTTTTGTCAATCTCGCTTACCCAATCATGGCTGGTCGTGTAATTATAATATTTATTTTTTTCCAAATCTAGAACAACATTATCAAAGCTGACACGTGCATAACCGTATTTTCGATTTGAATCTGTCATAATATTCACTACGGGATAATAATTCCCATTGCTATCAGTTAAAATATAGACAAGAGCATCGTTCAATTTACCGTGTGAAATTTTGTCAATATTAAATTTCACGCATAAATCTATTTCATCAACTTTTTCTGCATAATAGATGTTTTTTATCTGTACCGAACCATTATAGTTCATATAATCAATCGGCTGTAACTTGTAAACAGTGAAGGAATCTGGATCTTTCTGTGCAATTTCCCGCGCTTCGTCGGAAAAAATCATAGCATCAAGCAAACCGGGGTCACAGGATGAAAGTAGTATAAAGAGAATACCGCCCCAGACCAAAGCTGATATACCGTACAATATATATCTGAAAGTGTATTTAATCCTTTTTGTTGTTTTTGATTGATGAGGATACAGTTCTTCCTCAGAATCGCCGTCGTAGTTGTTAAAATCCATATTTATAATCATGCCTTTCCGTGGCGTTTACGCCTACCGAATCGTATGAAAGTATGAACTTTCATACATTAGAGATGTGCCGTTCCGGCGATAGTCGGATTACTGCACCTCTTGCAGTAAAGGCACAAAACCGCTTTTAATGTATTATACATAATCTTTGCTTTGTATATGTATTCGAAAAGTTATCCACACTTTTATTCACAATTTGTGGATAACATTTGCTCAAAAAGACTGGTTTTCCGCATTATCCACTGAGTTATCCACTTATTTATCCTAATTAATCAATATTATTAAACGACTTTATGTAAACCTATTTATTATAATATTAATGCGAATATTTCTTATCAAGGCTCCGTAATTGTACAGCATATGCAATATGTTGGGCTTTTATAAGCTCGCTTTTGTCAAAATCAGCTAAAGTTCTTGCAACTTTAAGTACCTTGTCATAACCTCTTGCCGACAAATTAAGGCGATTAAAAGCAGCGTGTAAAAGTTCACGTCCGTTTTCGTCGGTAACACAGTATTTTCTTATATGTTTAGGCTGCATAAGTGCATTGGAAGTTAACTTTTTTCCGTTTGCAAGTGTGTCTCCATCAAAACGTGAAAGAGCAAAATTTCTGGCTTCGTAAACACGTTTTCGAATTTCTGCACTGCTTTCCGAAGCTATCGTAGTATCAAGCACCTTAAATTCAAGTGCACCCACTTCGACTTGTAAATCAATACGGTCGAGTATGGGACCCGAAAGTTTTGCAATATATGCTTTCCGTGTACTTACCGAACAAACACATTCTTTTGTCGGATGACCAAAAAATCCGCATTTACAGGGATTCATAGCACATACAAGCAAAAAAGATGCAGGGTAGGTAACAGTTCCGTTTACTCTAGTTATTACAATCTCACGATTTTCAATCGGCTGTCTTAAAACTTCAATTGCTCTTTTGTCAAATTCGGGAAATTCATCTAAAAATAAAACACCGTTGTTGGCAAGTGAAATTTCACCTGGTTTTGGGTATGTACCTCCGCCTGTAAGTGCGATATGCGATAATGTATGATGCGGAGCGCGGAAAGGTCGTTGTATAAGTAACGGTTTTAATTCTGAAGTTAACCCTGCAATCGAATGTATTTTTGAGGATTCAATAGATTCATCAAGTGTCAACGGCGGCATAATTCCTGGCAGCCTTGAGGAGAGCATACTTTTTCCTGAGCCTGGAGGTCCGATTAGAAGGATATTATGGCCGCCTGCTGCTGCTATTTCAAGTGCTTTCTTTGCGCTTTCCTGACCTTTAACATCCGCAAAATCCAGGTTGCACATTCCGGTCGCGTCAAAGAAATCTTTTTCGGAAAATTCTATCGGTATTATTGGTTTACCACCTAAAAGATGATCAAATACCTGACGCGCGTTTTCTGCAGGAAAAACCTTTATTCCCAATGCTGCCGAAGCCTCAAGCGCATTTTCAGCAGGAAGATAGAGTTCCCCAAAGCCGGCATCCCTGGCCGCAATCGCCATAGGTAACGCTCCGCTAACAGGACGAAGGTCACCCGACAGTGAAAGTTCGCCTACAAAGCATTTTTTTGAGAAATCCTTTTTCACAAAAACAGGATGATCAATAAGTGAAAGTAATATCGGAAGGTCATAAGAAGAACCTTCCTTTTTTATATCTGCTGGTGCGAGGTTAACTGTAAGCAATCCTTTTTTAAGAGTAAGTGTACAGCTTCTGGCCGCGGAACGAACTCTGCCGGCAGCCTCCTTAATGGCGGTGTCGGGTAGACCAATTATATCAAGTCTAGGCTGAGGTGAACCGATAACAGAGGATTCTACATTTACAATTAATCCGTCAATACCATTGATCGCTGCTGAATAAAACACGCTGAACATAATTGTATCCATAAATTTATACATCGTTTCTATGATGTATAAATATCCTTTTGTTTGATATTTTATACTATATATAAGTATTTTTCCTCATTAGTTTATATATTAGCAGAATAACATAATTAAAGTTTATTTTCAATATATAATGACAAACATTTTAGAAAAAGAACATTTTACAACAAAAACTATAATATAAACAAAGTTATGTGCTAAAATTGATAAAAAAATTAAAAATATGTATTTACACTATGGAAAAAAAGTGATATGATTATAAGGATGAAAAACAGGAGGTATACTATGCCAAGAAAAAAGATTTCAATTGACGGTAATACAGCGGCGGCGCATGTATCATATGCGTTTACTGAGGTTGCCGGCATTTATCCGATTACACCTTCGTCAAACATGGCTGAGGTCACGGACAAATGGTCTGCTGATGGCAGAAAAAACATTTTCGGTCAGGAAGTAAGGGTTGTTGAAATGCAATCCGAGGCCGGAGCTGCCGGAACAGTACACGGCTCTTTAGCTGCAGGTGCTTTAACTACAACATATACAGCTTCACAGGGCTTGCTCTTAATGATACCCAATATGTATAAAATCGCCGGTGAGCTTCTCCCCGGTGTAATTCACGTTTCAGCAAGAGCTTTGGCTTCTCACGCTCTCAGCATTTTCGGAGATCACTCCGATGTTATGGCCTGCAGACAGACAGGCTTTGCAATGCTTTGCTCGGGTAACGTACAGGAGGTTATGGACCTCGGTGCGGTTGCTCATCTTTCAGCTATTAAAGGAAGAGTTCCGTTCCTTCACTTCTTCGACGGCTTCAGAACATCACATGAGGTACAGAAGGTAGAGGCTTGGGATTATGCCGATCTAGAAGAAATGCTTGATATGGAAGCTGTTGAACGCTTCAGAAATCATTCACTTAACCCAGAACATCCGGTTCTACGCGGAACCGCGCAGAACCCTGATATATTCTTCCAGGCAAGAGAGGCTTCAAACGGTTATTACAATGCTGTTCCAGCTATTGTTGAGGAATACATGGCTAAGGTCAATTCTAAAATCGGAACAGATTATAAGCTATTCAACTACTACGGTGCTGTTGATGCAGAAAAGATAATTATTGCAATGGGCTCGGTTTGCGATACAATCGAAGAAACTATTGACTATCTCAACGCTAAGGGCGAGAAGGTTGGTCTATTAAAGGTAAGACTTTATCGTCCTTTTGCAATAGACCGTTTTATTGCAGAAATTCCAAAAACAGTAAAGAAAATTGCTGTGCTTGACAGAACAAAGGAACCCGGTGCAATCGGTGAGCCCTTGTTTATCGATGTTATAAACGCTATCCGCGGTACAGAGTATGGTAATTGCCTTGTAGTAGGCGGAAGATACGGACTTGGCTCAAAGGATACAACACCGGCACAGATAATTGCTACCTATAAGAATCTTGATGCAGCAAAACCTGTCAATGGATTTACAATAGGCATCAACGATGATGTTACAAACCTTTCCCTTCAATTGGAGGTTGCTCCCAACACGACACCTAAAGGAACAGTTTCCTGCAAATTCTGGGGACTTGGTGCAGACGGTACTGTCGGAGCAAATAAAAACTCAATTAAAATTATTGGTGATCATACCGATAAATATATACAAGCTTATTTCGCATACGACTCCAAAAAGTCTGGCGGTATAACAATAAGCCACTTACGCTTTGGCGACAAGCCTATTCGTTCGACCTATTATGTTTCAAACGCAAACTTCGTAGCATGTCATAATCCTTCTTACGTTCATAATTATGATATAACGGAAGATATTGCTGAGGGAGGAACCTTCCTTCTTAACTGCCAGTGGACTCCTGCCGAACTTAACGAAAAGCTTCCTGCAAAGGTAAAGAGAGATCTNNAAAAAGCAAACTTCTATATAGTTGATGCTATTTCGATAGCAAAAGAACTTGGTCTGGGTGGAAGAACAAACACAGTATTACAAAGCGCGTTTTTTAAACTTGCAGGAATTATTCCGGAAGCAGATGCAATTAAGTATATGAAAGAAGCTGCATATAAGAGCTTTTTCAAAAAAGGTGAAGCAGTTGTAAACATGAATTATGCTGCTATCGATGCCGGAGCTAACGCTGCTGTTAAAATAGAGATTCCTACTGCTTGGGCTGAAGCAAAGGACATTTCAGAAAAGAATCAGCTTATAGGCAGAGCTGAAGTAGTAAGCTTTGTTGAAAACATTCTTATTCCTGTAAATAAACAAAAGGGTGACAGTCTTCCTGTTTCCACTTTTGTAAAAGATGCAGACGGAACCTTCCCACAGGGCACGGCAGCTTATGAGAAGCGTGGTGTTGCGGTTGATGTTCCGGAATGGAACCCAGACAACTGTATCCAATGTAACTTCTGTTCTTACGTATGTCCTCATGCAACAGTAAGACCGGTTGCGATGACTGCAGATCAGGCAAAAGATTATCTAGATATGGTTCTTACCGATATGACAGGTATGCCAGGATATAAATTCGGTATTGCGGTTGATCCGCTTGACTGTATGGGATGTGGCTCATGTGCTGCAATTTGTCCCGGTAAGAAGGGCGAAAAAGCGCTTGTTATGAAGCCGATTGACACCCAGTTGCCTAAACAGAAATTTTTCGAAACAGCTTATAAATTTGCTGACAATGAAGAGGTTCTTACCAAGTTTAAACCCGAAACGGTTAAGGGCAGCCAATTTAAACAACCTTTGCTTGAGTTCTCAGGCGCATGTTCAGGTTGTGGTGAAACTCCTTACGCAAAGCTTATCACACAATTGTTCGGTGACAGAATGTTTATCGCCAACGCAACAGGCTGTTCTTCTATCTGGGGCGGTTCAGCACCTTCCACACCTTACACTGTTAATAAATTTGGACGCGGTCCGGCTTGGGCGAACTCATTGTTCGAGGATAATGCTGAATACGGTCTTGGTATGGCAACCGCAATAAGACAAAGAAGAGCAAAATTAACCGAGATTATCGAAAAATTTGCTACTTCCGGTTATGATGTTATAGATGAAGCTTCAAAAGAATGGCTTGCTGTTAAGGACGATGGAGAAGCTTCAAAGGCTGCATCCGAAAAACTTATTGCTGCTATTGAAAAGGCAAATATAGAATGCGGAAGATGCGGCTGTGAGTTTGATTCTCTTTACAGAAAAGCATTGGCAATGAAGGATCTCTTTGTTAAAAAGTCAATGTGGATATTCGGTGGAGACGGCTGGGCATATGATATCGGTTTTGGCGGACTTGACCATGTTATCGCTACCGGAGAGGATGTAAATATCTTTGTATTTGATACCGAGGTTTACTCCAATACTGGCGGTCAGGCTTCAAAATCCACACCTACCGGCTCGGTTGCGCAGTTTGCAGCAGCAGGAAAGGCTCAGAAAAAGAAGGATCTTGCATCAATTGCAATGTCTTACGGTTATGTTTATGTAGCACAAATCGCTATGGGCGCTGATTACAACCAGTCAATTAAAGCTCTCGTTGAAGCTGAAAGATACAATGGACCGTCACTTGTTATTGGATATGCACCTTGTATAAACCACGGCATAAAGAGGGGCTTGGGTACAAGCATGCTTGAGACAAAGGCTGCCGTAGCCGCTGGTTACTGGCATAACTTCCGTTTTAATCCTACACTTGTGGACGAAGGCAAGAATCCTTTTACACTTGACAGCAAAGAACCGACAACATCTTATCAGGATTTCATTAAGTCCGAGACCAGATACAGCTCGCTTGGTATCTCCTTCCCGGAGAGAGCATCAATGTTGTTTGATTCTGCTGAGCAATACGCAAAGGAAAAATATGTAAAGCTTAAGAAGCTTGCAGAAGGCTAAATATAATTTGGGACAGCATGCAAAATTTGTATTTATAATGCAAATGTATTAATGCAATTTAATATGAAAATTATACGCTGTCCCATATATATTAAATAAGAAAAGGGGTGCTGGATTTGGCTAGAAAAGGTATGGAAAAGGACAAATACATGTATATGTATCTTGTGACCGCGCTTATCTGCATCGTAATAGCAGTAATAATTACAGCGATTCTTATTGGCGGCAATTTGTTCGGGGAAGAAGAAAGTGGAAAGGTAGTTTCAGAAGACAGCATTCCGCAAGCCGATTTAAGTATAGATATTTCCGAAGCAATAAGCACAGAGACCAGTGGAGGTATAATCGACTTAAACAATTATATTGAAATATCGGTTCAGAACAATACATTGTCTGATGGTGATTTAATATTTATAGCTAATACAACCGACGCTGCCGGCCCTAATGAAGATTCCCTTGAATTAAAAAGTATATACAGCAAAATGCTTCCCGGTATATACACACTCTCGACAACACAATTGTTCCTTAAAACAGAAGCGATTGATGCTCTTAACTTAATGTTGCAGGGCTTTTATGATGCGACAACCGTTAACGCAACTATGATAAATAACGCATACACCTCGATAGATGATCTCAGAGATAACGATATGTTTCAGACCTTTCCGGATTTAGCTTCCGGAAGATCGGTTAGGCTTGTTGCTTATCCTTCCGGAAAAGGAAAATTTGGCGTGGGTGTTTACCTGTGGATAACAGAGCATTGTAATAATTATGGTTACATATTAAGATATCCATCGGATAAGGCTGAGCAAATCGGTGTAGATGCTTCGGTATCGCTTTACAGATATGTCGGTATTCCTCACGCAAAATATATGAAAGACAATAATCTTGCTCTGGAAGAATATCTTGAGCTTTTAAAAGAATATGATTATGAGAACCCGCTTATATTTACAGATTTCGAAAATGGGGAAGTTTACCGTATTTATTATAAAGCTATGGGAACAGGGGCATCCACAACTTTAAATGTTCCGTCTGATTTAGAGTATACAGTATCCGGTAATAATATTGATGGATTTATNNACTTACATATGGATTTTACATTAATTGATACCATATTATAGCATTTTTATACAAACACATAAGCGAAAAATGAATTTAAGTGAAGAAAAATATCGAAATACGCTTAGAACAAATGTTTTGTCATAAAAAGCACAACATAAAAACACAACACGTAAAATTGTTATATTTGCACAAAAAAATGGATTGATATAAAGTCATTTATGCCCAAATAACGATAAAAACACCTCTGTATAATTTCTATATATATTTATGTTAATAGAAAAAGTAAAATCAAAATATCACACCCGAAAAAATTCTAGTAAAATTATACATATAAAACACCTTAAATCAGGCTTTTTTAAGTGTTTTACAAAATTGTTGAGGTTTATATTATGATAACCTTAAAGTTTACTTAAAAAAATAATTATGTGTAATTTAACATATAAAATTGCTCTTCTGATTATTAACAAAACATTAAGACGTGTCGTTATTGTGCTTTTTAAGTAAAATATAACTAAAAAATATCAACCCGATATATGCACACTTGACAAATTTAACTTATCGTGTTAGTATTTAACTTATGAATAATTGCACAATTCCGTCTATCTGCTAAAAGAAGGGTATTGTGCTTAACCTAATGCATTTTTTTTCGTAGGAGGAAAAACGAATGACCAAAATCAAGAAATTATCCGCAAAATTGTTGGTTTTTGTGATTGCATTCACTATGCTCACAACCGGTATTATTGGTGGAGCAAGCGGCATTACTGCTTCAGCTATTGTTGAAAGCGTAGGTGGCTCCGATTCTTTGGTGCGAACATCATTAAG
>DMMZ01000031.1 GCA_003452915.1 Clostridiales bacterium
GTTTAAAGGATAGACGCGGGTGCAGTAAAATGAAAAAAGACAGTTGTAAATGACCTGATGAAAAGCAGATAGCGTCCGGCCGTCCTCCGCCGGGCGTATGATGCGAGAAGAATATAGAATAATTCCGAAGAAGATCCCATCCTTAAACATTTTTGCTAAATCAGGCATTTTCTATAAAACTTCTTGAATATTTCACTTTTTTCTGTATAATTAACATATAAACGTTGAGGTAAAAGGGGGCAAAATGGAGCAGAAAAAAGAATTTGATATTGTTTCGCTTATTCAAAACGAACATTCTGCTTCTCTGGAAAAACACGATATTATAAAGAAATTAATATTTGATCTTCTCGACAGAGACAATCCATGGGAAGACATAAAAAAATTCCTTTCTTTTTTTAACGACGTGCTTTTAAAGCATTTCGAAGATGAGGGAGTGGTAATAAAGTTTTTGCTTGATAATAAAACTATAACGAACGCGGAAGCAGATATAGTGAATACAGTTATTAAAGAACACGGCGTAATAATAAAACGCATTAATCAGCTTAACGAAGCAGGCAAAATTTATACCGCTCTTTTAAGGGAAGTTAAAGAGGATTTTATTGCGAATGCGCATGATTTGATAGAGCTGGTTACAAAGCATGCCAACAAGGAAGATGCGGAATTCTTCCCGGTTGCAAGAAAACTCCTATCAAAAACAGATCTTGACGAAATTAGAAAAACTTTAGAAGGGAAACGAAACAGCTGATTCCTGTTTGTAATATTCCGGGCTGGCGGGTCTCATTTATTCACTTGACCAAATCATTTGTATTAGCTTACAATGTAAGAGTTAAAGGAACCTGCTAAAAACGGGGCTTTGAAGAAAGAGAGGAAGCATTAAGTGGAAAAAGAATCGAAGGCAAATTATTTTAGAGTACCGCTTACACTGCCGAAAGAACTGGATCTATTTCTTCAAAAAGTTGGCGCGGAAGCAAGAGCCACCGGAGGGTTTAAATTGCCAAAGACCCTTATAATAAGAAGCTTAATAAAAGCTATGCAAGAGCTGGATGTTGACGTGTCCGGCATAAAAGATGAAGACGAGTTAAAAGCTCGTGTCTTAACAGCACTAAAAAAAAGAAAGTAAAAAAGCAGGGAGATGTCAAAGGTCCCTCATTTTTTTTGGCTAAAATCGATTTATGCATATGTGTTATTGTGCATATGGCAATAACATATGGCAAACAATTGAGAACTGGGGTAATATTAAAGGAGGAGGTCCCGCATATGAAACTCGACAATCAGGCAGACATTAAGAGAATATGCACCTTCTTAAAACCAGGTGAATTGGAATATCTTGATAATATAAGCAAAAAGTCCAAATTCACCGGAGGAGCTAAGCTGTCAAGGACAAAGATATTAAGGGCCTTGGTAAAAGCAATGCGGGAAATGAAAATTGATGTGACCGGTGTTAAAACTGAAGATCAATTAAAGAAAAGGATATTAAGAAGTAAAATTCTCTAAAAAAGGGGGCTGCTTTGGCAAAGATATTGGTTGCTGAAGATGAAATAGATGTATCGTTTGTTCTTGGCGAGGCCTTAAAGAAAAAAGCGCATACGGTATCTTTTGCGTTTGATGGCGAAGAAGCGCTTAAAAAAGCAAAGCAGGAAAATCCCGATATGATCATCCTGGATATTATGATGCCAAAGATGGATGGTTTTGCTGTGCATCAGGAATTAAAAAAGGACCCTAAAACAACAAAGATATTTATTCTTGTTCAGACCGCGAAAGCTGACGCAAGGAATATTATATTGCGAGATAAGGCCTATGAAGTCGACGGTTTTATTGAAAAACCCTTTGACTTAACAAAGTTTTTTAACATGGTTGAAAGTGTACTTAAAAAAGTCAGAATTAAAGATTGATAGCTTAAATCCGGATTATATATGCTAGAATTGTTGAAAAGAGAATTCGGGAGAACAGAACTATGGATGTCGGTGAGCTGCTGCTAAAAAAGCATATTGATGAGCCGATGTTAATTTTTCTCAAGAACAATCTTAACACGTTCGAAAAATTAGATATTGTGCGCTTTTTTGGTTTGAATTCCTCTTCCCGCGTAGATGCCGAGACCCTTGCCGAAATTACAAATGGTAAAATAGAAGAAATAAGTAAAGCAATTAATGAGCTGGTAAAGACGCATATTGTTGATGAAATAAATATCGAAGGGAAAAAGTTATACGAGTTTTCAAATAATAAAAAAACGCTGGAATTGGTCAAGCGGTTCATTCGGTATTATAATAATAATTCAATTCGTATGTTAATTATTGGCCATCTGCTAAATAAAGGCAAGGAAGTAAAATGACAGCCGGGGATTCGAGAGAAGATGAAAAACCGCGAAAAAAGAAGTAAGCGAAAATTGTTTAACATTCTTGTTGTGGATGACGAATTAATGATAAGAGAGCTTCTTTTAAATATTCTGAGTATCAATGAGGAATATCAAGTAAAAACCGCGTTCGATGGTGAAGATGCTTATGGCAAATTTTGTATAGAAGAATTTGATTTAATACTGAGCGATCATGATATGCCTAATGTAAATGGAATAAGACTGATAAGAAAGGCAAAAAAGATTGCCCCCGGCATTAAAACCATATTAATGACAGGCGGAGATGTCGAATCGTTTCGTAAGGAAGCGAATAAATTAAAAGTAAACAGATGTGTTCAAAAGCCATTTCTTGTTAATGAAATACTGGACCTTGTTGATAAAACACTGAATGAATAATGTTTTGGGGCAGCTTAATGGTAAAATAAGTTTCATGGAATTCCTGAATTAAGGAGGGCCTATGGCTAAAGAAAAAGTAAATGTTCAATATATGTTGAAGAGCGGTATCAGCAAAGAGAAATTGCTAAGGGAAATAGAGAAAAAGGCCTATGAGCTTTTTGTGAAGAGAAACGGCAAGCATGGCAATGATCTGAATGACTGGCTGGAAGCGGAAAAAATAGTTAAGAAACAGTTAAAGATTTAAGATATCATAACGAGGTTAAATGAAAAATCAAAATAGAATTCCCGGCAGAGAGTATTGTAATGTGCCAAAACGTTGTCCTAATCTGACGGCAAACGGAGATATTGCCGGTTCTTACAGCGGCAGTGGTCCTTTACCTTCCGGTCGAACTAACGGCTATTATTGTAAACTAAACCCTGCTGAATTATTGGATGAAAGGATCCCGACTCTGATCATAAAATGCAGAAGTTGTAGAAAAGTCACACCTAAATAACAAACACTCTTCGAAATACCATTTACAGTATTAAATCGGGTTTGTCAATAGTGCCTGCTGAAATTCCTTGAAAACGCCACTTTTTCCTGTATAATTGACTTATAAACCATAAGGATTCAGGGGGATAAAGCATTAATGAATTTAACCAAAGAACAAGCAAAGAAAAACCTTGCCGTGCTGGTTGCAAAATTTAAATCCGAATTTGAATCCGGAAAGACACAATCCTATAACGAAGAAGCCACAAAAACTGCGTTTATTCAGCCGTTGCTTAAGGATGTTCTGTGAGTGCGGGAGGACGATGAGCCGCGGGGACAAGACAATGAAAGCGTCTCATGGTTATCATTTGAAATGCCTTCACTTGTGGCTTGGGAAAGAAATGGCAAATAAAGTGATTGCGAAAATTAGAAAAGATAAAAGAGAGGTAAAATTGAGAGCAAAGGACGGGTTATGACAAACGAGGAGAGTTCCGGCGAGAAGCATTTGGGGAAAAAATATGCGTTGAAAAACGATAATATTATTTCCGGCTCAATCAAATTGCTGATCATTGTTTTTACCGCTGAACTCGGTATTATGTTCGTATTTAAATATTTTAATCTGGCATCCGGGATGCCGGATACTGTTATCAATTTTCTTGATGCTTTTCTACTGTCCTTTATCATCGCGCCTGTCGTTTATTTCATTATTATTGTGCCGATACAAAGAAACTACGCGAAGAATACTCTGATAATAAAAGAAGCGCTTGCTTTGAAAGACAGGATAACCGAAGGAATTAACGAATGGATCCTGCTCCTTGATAAGGAATCACGGATTTTGTGGGCGAATAAGAAAGCGTTGAGAGCTTATGGCAATGGAATAATAGGCAAATATTGTTATGATGTAGTTCATCATCTTGACGGTGATTCCCCGGAGCAGAAAAAGTTGTGTCCCGTGCAGCAGATAATAGATACAGGCATACAAACGACACTTACCCATACTCATTATGATAAAGACGGAACCATGCTTTATTTTGAGGTCAATGTCTATCCCGTGAGAGACGAAAATAATAAAGTAATAAATTTTGTGCATGTTTCAAGGGATATTACGGAAAAAGTAAGGTTGGAGGAGACAATAAGGAATATTATTGATCCCCTTATTGTTATCGGAGCAAATAGAAATATTTCAAGCGTAAATATAGAAGCGGAAACGCTGCTGGGCTATTCGAAGGATGAGCTTGTTGGAAATCCGGCATCGCGTATCATTACGGAAAAAGTAATAGATGATCTATTTAAGAAGGAGTCGATCAGCAATTCTGAAATAACCTGTACGACCAGGAACAAAGAAGAAATACCGGTGAGCTTTTCCGGTTCTGTTATGAAAGATAAGAACGGCGGTTTTATCGGAGCTGTGTACGTTATCCGCGATATGCGGAAATTAAGAAAGCTGCAGAGTGAGCTCTTCCAGTCGGAGAAGATGGCCAGTGTCGGCCGTCTTGCCGGAGGAGTCGCGCATGAGATTAATAATCCGCTTACGGTAATACTTGGTTATTCTCAAAACGGTATTAAAAATCTAAAAGAGGATAACCCGATGTATAAACCGTTAAAGTCGATCGAAGAGGCCTCGAAAAGATGCAAGAGGATAATCGATGATTTGCTGGCGTTCTCAAGGGCTGAAAAGTCGGAAAAAGAGGAAGTTGACATCAATGAAGCAATTGAACAGGCGCTGTCTCTGGTCAATGCCTTGTCAAAAACAAAAAATATACAGATTATCAGGAACTATGGAGAGGGGCTTCCCCGGTTAACGGTAAATAAAAACAGGATACAGCAGGTAATCGTGAATTTGTGCAACAATGCCATGGATGCAATGCCCAAAGGGGGCTCGATCACAGTTCGGACAAAAATATCCGGGGAAAGCATCGAGATAGAAATATCTGACACCGGAGAAGGAATGTCGGAGGAAGTAAAAAAGCATTTATTTGAACCATTTTTCACTACAAAAGAAGTCGGAAAAGGCACAGGCCTGGGCTTAAGTCTTTGCCACGGGATAGTGACAAAATCCGGCGGGAGTATCAAAATTGATTCAGAAAAAGGCAAAGGAACGACTATAACCGTAAGCTTACCCTTAAAAACTCCGTTTGGAGCTTAAATATATTTAAAGAATATCTCACTCTATTTTCCATAAAAAACCTCGAACATTCTGTTAATACCTTATGAATAAGCCTCCCCTTATTTCATATTCCGCGTATTTGAACTGATACTTCAGCTATATACCTGAGTTAAAACGAATTGTATATGGGATTGGAGGGTATTCTTTAATTAAATTAAAACCCTAAAAACGAAGTAGAAATATTAGGGTTAAGCTGCAGAAGAACCTAAATGCAAATTGCTTGTATCAGTGGAATCCCGTAGCTTTGTAATCTGTGGAATCGAACCCGAAATCTCCCTGAAACTGCAATATTCAGTATGTCAATAATAATACGCTTTCTACTTCGGATTTCGGGTGAAATATTTATGTGTGTTATATACTTCGGCTTTTGCTATAATCTAGTTATGCTAGATAAAAACGAAGCCAGAAGAGAGTATAAAAACACCCTGCAGCCCATGGGGGTGTACTGCTTAACCAATTCAAAGAACGGTAAGATGTTTATCGGCAGCAGTATGAATGTTAATAACATCTTCAACAGGATATCTTTCCAGTTAAAGCTCGGGTCCTATACCAATGAGGATGTTCAAAAGGACTATAACCTTCTGGGTGAAGCGGCTTTTTCATTTAAGGTTTTGGATTATCTTAAACCGGTGGATGAATTGGGCTATGATTATAAAGCCGATTTGCAAGTGCTTGAAGAACTTTGGTTGGAAAAGCTTCAGCCGTATGGTAAATCGGGATACAATACTAAGAATAAATAACCATCCTCGTTAACCTTCATGTTCTCAAAAGGTGGAAATATGTCAATTTAAGGTGCCTGTTGGTCGTAGTTTCTTTTATAAGAGAGATATATAATATTACTAAAGAAATCCAAAGCCGGGAGAGTATGAAGATGATAAAAAATATTGTGTTTGCTTTGCTCGCAGTTGTTGTTCTCGCGGGCTGTGCTTCAATAGAGCAGCCTGTAGAATTTAAAGAGCTGCAATTATACGGAACGATTATAGATAATGCTTGCGCGGTACAGCATAAAAATGATATGGATCAATTTTCGAAAACCTACTCCACAGAGCAGGCCTTAAATTGCACT
>DMMZ01000018.1 GCA_003452915.1 Clostridiales bacterium
TCCGACATCGGATAGGCACAATTCCCACTTGTGGTATAAACGCCACGGAAAGGTATGTCATAAACATGAATAAAAATTGTTTACCTCCAACAGCGAAAAGAGTGCAAAGTCAAACCAATCCTTGCATTAACAACGAAATAAAAAACAACACAATAAATCGAATAAACACATACAAAAACGGCAGCACGGAAATGCTTAATGATAAAATCAACGAGTTGAACAATGAATGGGACATTGAACGTATAATAGAAACCAACGCCGCTATAATTGTCTTTTTGTGTTCGTTTCTCGGATTAAGACGAAGTAAATGGTTTTTGATAACAGGTGTAGTCGGATTTTACCTTTTAACACACGCATTACAAGGTTGGTGTCTTCCTCTGCAGTTTTTAAGAAGAATGCATATTAGGACAGCGGACGAGATAAATATAGAAAAAACCGCCTATAAATCAGCGAGAGGTGATTTCGCACAACAAACAGATAACGCTTCCGAAATGTATACAAACGCTGAAAAGTAATATACAGATTGTTACCCGTTGATTTATGTCAACGGGCGATTTTTATTTTAATATTTTAAAATGATNNAATTCATCATTATCTTTCTCCTGCGCAAAAGATGAAAGATAAGAAAGAAGTTTTTCTCTGGTTGTGCGTTCGGATATGTGTTCAATCTTCTTATTTAACAGCATGTTCTTTTTTGCTATAATGTAAATCATATTTTCTATCAACTTGGAATGAAAACCACAAGCGGATTCACATCCGCATATTATTGCTTTATGGCCTATAAACATAATTTCGGTATCGGTTGCTGATATTACTGTTACAGGTAGCTTTTCGACCTTTATAAATGGAAAAGTCTCAGCGAAAAGTCCGTTTTCACCAATCTCGGAGAGAATGCTTCTGTTTCCGAGAAAATCCTCTTTTATGATTTGCACCTTACCCGATAAAACAACGCCAATCGTGCTTACATGCTCTCCTGAGGATAAAATTATTTTGTCCTTAGGATATTGTTTTACAATAGGATTTAAGCATAATATAAGAGATTCCAATTCTTTTTCGTTTATCTCGTTAAAAAGCGGACAATTTATTATCTTTTTTATATTTATTTTCATATTATACCCCTTTTTGTTGTAAAAGCAACATACTATTATTTTTAATTATAGTACAATGCGTTTAAAGAATCAAGATTAATTTTACAACAAAGGAGAATTAATATATGAAAAGAAAAATTATAAAAATAAACGAAGATAAATGTAACGGCTGCGGGCTTTGCGCTACCGCCTGCCATGAGGGTGCTATTGCAATTATTGACAGCAAGGCAAAATTGATTCGTGATGATTATTGCGACGGTCTTGGAAACTGTCTTCCCATTTGCCCGACAGGTGCGATAACCTTTGAAGAGCGTGAAGCACTTGCTTATAATGAGGAGGAAGTAAAGAAAAATATGGAAAAAAGCCAACCACAAATTCCAAAACCGCCAACAGCCTGCGGTTGTCTGGGTATTAATGCTCATTCAATAAAACGTGTTGCACCTGTTGCAGCAGCTCCTGTAACGAATAAAAAAGAAGTTACAGAAAGTATGCTTAGGCAATGGCCGGTGCAAATCAAACTTGTGCCTGTAAATGCACCTTATTTTGAGGACGCTAATCTGCTTATTGCAGCCGATTGTGCAGCATATGCGTATGCAGATTTTCACAATCAGTTTATTCGTAACCGTATAGTGCTTATAGGATGTCCGAAGCTTGACAGCGGTGATTATTCGGAGAAACTGACCGAAATCTTAACCCGAAATAATATTAAAAGTGTTACCATAGTTCGTATGGAAGTCCCTTGCTGCGGAGGTATCGAATCAGCTGTAAAAACCTCTCTTCGAAACTGTGGAAAATTAATCCAATGGTCTGTAAATACTATTACAATAAACGGAAATATACAAATATCCTAGATATTTGTATTCACAGAGAATGACAAGTCATTCTCCGATACACCCAGTATATAATAAAAGTAAATATTTTGAAAGGGAGTAATATTATGTTAAAAAACATTGATTTTAGTAAGGTAGTTGATCTTTCCCAACTTGTAGTCTATCAAATTGGACAGATTGTCAGTCGTACTCTTGTGCAAAATAAATCAGTAGGCTTAACACTCTTTGCGTTTGACAAAAATGAGGAAATCAGTTCGCACGAGTCAACAGGGGACGCAATTGTTTTAATACTTGAGGGCAGTGCGGAAATAACTGTCGGCGGTGAAGTATTTAACCCCAAAAAGGACGAGGTTGTTGTTATGCCGGCAGGCGTTCCTCATGCAGTAAAATCAATCGATCCTTTTAAAATGCTCTTGACTGTTGTTTTTCCTCAGTAGAAATTTATATAAATTGAAGAAACCTTAACTGCACCCGATGAATAATTCATTTGGTGCAGTACTTTTTATCTTGATAAATTTTGGTGTAACATACTTTTGTATAAAATACAAAAAATTTTTGCCCTATCTGGTGTAAATATTTTAACGCTGATATTCAGATTATTAAATATTTAAATGTATTGAATATTGAAAACAAATATGATATTATTAAGAATAGATTATTTATATATGAGTATAATTCTATTAATGAAAATATATCACTAAATTTAAAGAAAGGGAATCTTTAAATATTATTGAATCTAAATTCGATATATAGTTGCTTTTTTTGTTTACTTGAAATATAATATATCTTAATAATGAAGTTCAGGAGTGGAATTTTTAATGAGAATATACATAACATCGTTCTGCAATGAATTCGAGTATCCAGATGAAGCTACTCTTGCTTTTTCAGACGCATACGACCAGATAAGCAATAATATCGAAGCTTTCGATATTTTTCAAAATCAAGTGGAACTTTACAACAACGATCAGTTAACAAATCATGGTGTGGCTCTTGAAGATATGGATAAAGTTGCTGAGATTACGGGTGTACATAAATATACAGTGCATCTTTTGTTTTATATTTGCTTATCGCATCATACAAGAGAATTGTATAAGGAAAAGAACATTGCTTATGACATTTTTTATGATTCGATGTCCGATTTAAAATGGAAGTTATTCGAATGTAAAAAGGTATATGATATATGGGGTTCTTTTGTAGCCTGGTGGTTTGGCCGCTTTTTTGATTTAACCCGTTTCGCAATCGGCAGACTTCAGTTTGAGACATATGAATTCGGCAGAACATATTCCAAAAACGGCTTGACAATAAAACCGAATAATATCGTTCTCAATGTTCACATACCCTCCTGTGGACCGATGAAACATGAAGATTGCCTTGCATCATATAAAAAGGCTGCGGAATTTTACAAGGATGTTTTTAAAGATCGCCCTGTTGTTTTTATATGCTGTTCATGGTTGTTATATCCTGCTCACAGGGAGTTTTTGCCTGCTTCGTCTAATATCCTGGCATTTATGAGTGATTATGATATCATCGAATCAAGTATTGACGAGGAAGGCAGCTTCATGTGGCGTATTTATGAAACAATGGATTTTAAAGACATGGAAAAACTTCCCTGTGACACTTCTTTAAGACGTGCTTATTATGATTGGTTGAGCAAAGGAAATAAAGGCGGCAGTGGTTTTGGTGTGTTTGTATACAATAAATAACAAAAAAACGGGTTGTTACGATTTTTAGTAACAACCCTATATTTTTATTAAAATGCTTGAATATTACTCAACACAAGTACCGCCCCATTCAACAACAGTAAAACCTTGTCGGTCGAATGAATTCAAAGTCTGTTCTTCAATTTCTATAAATTCATCTAACGATTTATAAACCATAAAAATTCTCAACAAACTGTCTGGCTGCGGTGAAATCTCGAGAATAGCATTATCTGTATACGCTTCGCCTTGGAAAGTGATTAGATTATATTTGTTATTCTGCATTTTAGGTAGCCAATAGACTATAAACTCATTATATTCTTTTGGAGTAAGTCCCAATAACGCAAGTTTTTCTTGCAGAAAACTAGCTGTATCTTCGCCTTTTACTACAGAACCCTTGCTCATTTCGTATTCGGTATCAGAGGTTCCCTCCCAGAATAAATAGGAATATTCCTTGTTGTCAGCATGATTTATGAGTGTTCCGTCTGGAAAAGCGGTTACATTCCAGCCATTGTAATACCTAGGATATGTACAGACTAACTCACCGTTGAAGTCAAGCTTCACACTTACATCTGTTTCTTCGGTCGGATAAAGGTATATTACGGGTTTTTCGGCGGCGCCTTCTTCAATTTGAACACTGTCGGCTGTTATTTCGTAATATCCTGCTTCTATCAACTTAACTTCACCGTCAAAAGTTACATCCACATAATCATTTACACAAAATTCGCTTGCGTTTGAACAATTTACTTTTAGCTTAATATCACCATTTTCCGAATAAGCATTTATAATAATCGCTCCGCTTTCAACTTTGATTACCATTCCGTAAATAAAATCGCCAATTTCCAAAACATCCTCAGAATTCTGCTCGGAAACGGTCGATTCTTCCGAATTCTGCTCGGAAACGGTTTGCTCCTCAGAATTTTTTGATGCCTCTTCGGTTATAAGTGACAGGTTGTCGGATTCGATGTTAAACGTCTGTCTGGCACTTACACATGAACTTGAAAAAAAGCAAATGATTGAAACAATAAAAATTAAAACAACATTTTTCATATTAATTCCCTTTCATCGTAATATTTATATACTTATTTTAAAAGACGGCTGAGATGCCGTCTTTTTTAATTCTTAATACGAATAATATTCAAAAAATTCCGCTGTTGCAGCGTCAAATTTATCAAGTTCTTCTTGATTTATGGTTACAGATTCAAAAAATGTCCTTATATATTCATAATATGAATTATTTATTAATTCTGTTTCGATAGTTTCATACACACTGTCAATATCTTCAACGGTCAGTTCAGTCTTTTTGATTATATAATAACCTGTTCCGTCATCATATGTCGAATATTCACCGACAGCTGTGTCGTTAATAATCTTCTCAAGTTCTTCTGAGTTTATGTCGCTGGCTTTGTAAAGATTATCAGCTGAAAACTCGTATATAGCATCGTCTCCGTCTTTTTCAAACTTTTCATCGCCGCTTTTTACCATTGCAAGCTTTTCTTCCGCAATTGTTTTAACTCGCGAATTGCTCATTTCTTCCTTTATATCATCGATGATATCATTAAAATCTTCATCAATTGTAGTAATTTTTTTCACTATATAAAAAGCGTATTCTGTTTCAATAAGTTCTATCTGGTCCAGAGCCATTCCAGTTACAGAAGTCATAAAAGCTTCTGTCATATCGCCTTCTGTTATTATATTCTCGTCGTAGTTGTCTTCCAGTTCAACGGCTTTGTTTTCAAAAGTAATGGTTCCTGCTGTAATTTCATCAAAAGCTGCTTCGGCATCATCTTTTGCTTTTGCTTTTTCCTCATCTGATAAATCGTTACCGTTTGTGTCTTTTTTAGTAAAAGCTATCTGCTGAACCTTGAGGTAATTCTCGTCAAAATAAGTGCGTGCTTCTGAATCAGTAATATCATTGAAATAATAAGGAATTTTATTTCCGTCTTCATCGGTAGTAGTGTAATTATAAATCATTACATCAAACTTTTTATAATCAGCAAGGAATTTTTCCTGTACCTTGCTCTCAGTAATAGCCATCGGACCGCCCTCGCCATACCAATAATCCATTAATAGACCGGTGCGTTCCTGATTAAGATAATATTCACGTAATTGATCGATTGTAATACCATATTGTGCAAGCTCGATTGCAAGCAGATCTTTTCCGTTAAAAGCGGTTGTAATCTCTTCGATTAATTTATCCACTTTTTGTATAACAGTTTGGTCAACTACTTCTAAGTTTAGTTCCTTGCAATAGTAATTTGTTAAAAGAAATATTTTTGCTGTATTGAGAGTATCATTTTTTAATGCCTCGGCAAAGGTAAGATTGTCACTACCTTTTGTTGTCCAGATCTCTTCGTTCGTGGTTATATCAACACTGTAATAATTTGAATATGCATAAGCGTAATAACCTTTTGTTGCAGAAAGTAAAAAAGAAAATTCCTCCGCACTGTAGGTCATGTCCTCATAAGTAAGCAGAGTTGTGTTTCTGGCATTTGCACAAGAAGTAAACGAAAAAATCATAATAACTGCCAGCAACAGGCAGATCGCCCTACTTAGTTTTTTCATAATCCGATCCAATTCTCCGGCGAGGTAGTTTTATTTTTTAAGGAATTTCGTCAGTCACCGGACAAACAGTTATCCTTTTATTATCTAATATGACAGCAATTTCAATAACATTTAGTAATTATAACGCATTTTTACTATTTTGTCTATACTATTTTTGTGATAATTTTGTGTAAAAATTTAATACTCTCTTTATAATCTCAAGGTTATTGTCACCACTGCGAAGTCTTATAGCCAAATGTGGCTTTGCTCCTGCTGAAATCATTATTGTGCCTTTAAACTCGGGTTCGCTTGCTATAGCTGATGAAATCTTGATATCCAATGTGCGGTTATAGAGTGAAACAATATTTCCTTTCTGTTCTACAGATGAAAAGCCCAAGATACTCGCGGCATTTCTTATAAGTGAAATATCGATAAGGTTCTGTGTTGGTTTCGGTAAATCACCGAACCTGTCGGTTAGCTCGTCCAGCAGGTCGTCTCTGTCTTCGTCATTTTCAATATTTGCAATTTTTCTATAAACGTCAATACGCAGCTTTGCGGAAGATATATATTTTTCCGTAATATAAGCATCCACCGCAATATCAACCGTACAGTCAAGCTTTTGCTTGGGAGGAACACCTTTTTGTTCATTTACTGCTTCTTCGAGAATCTTTATATAAAGATCATAGCCGACCGCTTCCATGTGTCCGCTCTGCTCTGCACCCAGAATGTTACCCGCACCTCTGAGCTCAAGGTCACGCATTGCAATTTTAAAGCCTGAGCCGAACTCTGTAAATTCTCTTATTGCTTCTAAACGCTTGGAGGCTAATTCACTTATCAATGATCCGCTTCGGTAGGTCAGATAAGCGTATGCTTTTCGGGTAGAACGTCCTATCCTGCCCCTTATCTGGTGCAGCTGAGAAAGTCCCATTCTGTTTGCTTCTTCTATAATTAATGTGTTTGCATTAGGAACGTTTACTCCTGTTTCGATAATTGTTGTACATACAAGAATATCGACTTTACCTTCAATCATTGCTGCCCAAACATCCGAGAGTTGTTCTTTTTCTATTTTTCCATGTGCTATAGCAATATTAGCTTCTGTAAAAACTTCGCCTAATTTTGCAGCTTTTGCATAAATAGAATCAACAAAATTATGAAGGTAAAATACCTGTCCGCCCCTTCGTAATTCTTTTCTAATTGCTTCGTGTACAATTTCGTCATCATGCTCAAGAACATAGGTCTGTACAGGCACTCTGTCTGAAGGAGCTTCCTCCAGAACTGACATATCCCTTATACCCGACAAAGCCATATTTAAGGTTCTTGGAATTGGAGTTGCGGTTAATGTGAGTACATGCACATTACTTGCAAGTTGTTTTAACCGCTCCTTATGCGTAACACCGAAACGCTGTTCTTCATCAACTATAAGAAGTCCCAGGTCGGCAAACTCAATATCTCTTTGCAGTACTCTGTGAGTGCCGATAACAATATCAACATTTCCTCGTGTTAAATCCTTTATTATCTGTGCCTGTTCGCTTTTGCTTACAAAACGTGAGAGCATTGCTATTTTTACGGGATAACCTCTAAAACGAGCCTGAAAGGTCTGGTAGTGCTGCCACGCAAGAATTGTTGTCGGAACAAGAACTGCAGCCTGCTTTCCGCCGAAAACGCATTTAAACGCAGCGCGGAGCGCAACCTCTGTCTTACCAAAACCTACATCACCGCAAAGCAGCCTGTCCATAGGCACAAAATGCTGCATATCAAGCTTAATCTCCTGCGACGCAGTAATCTGTCCGTCGGTCTCGGTATATTCAAACAAAGCTTCGAACTCGTCCTGCATTTCGTCGTCAGCAGGGAAAGCGTAGCCTTCCTTTTTTTGACGCTCTGCATACAGGCGAATTAATTCCTTTGCTATATCGTTTGCGGCTGACTTAGCCTTTGCTTTTGCTCTTTTCCATTCCGCCGAGCCCATTTTTGATAACTTGACAGTATCTTTACCGCCGATAAATTTACTTACCAAATCAAGTTGATTACACGGAACATAAAGAACACCGTTATCGGCATATACGATTTTTATATAATCCTTAGATACACCCTCACTAACAAGGTTTTGTATTCCCTCGAACCTGCCTATACCGTGATTTATATGCACAACAAGGTCACCGACCGCAAGATCGGCATAAGAGGCGATTTTCTCGCCTTTTTTTAATTTCAATCCTTTTCCCGTACCCATTTTGGTAATACCACCGCTCACCCTGACCGATTCAGCATCGGTAAGCAGCACAAACCCGGCTTTTACAAGCTCAAAACCTGTAAATGGAGTAGCAGTTGGAAGAACACCTACAGCCACAGTTCCATCATATAGTGCTCCTGAGAAAAGGAAGGATGCTATATCTTTTTCTTCTAGGTTTTCAATAAGATTGTGTGACGATCGTTCACTGCCTGTTAAAATTAATATTTTTTGGTGAGCGGCAATATAATTTTCCAGATCGTCGTATAATAGCTCAAGATTCTTATTAAATGAAACAATACTCTTTGAAGCTATATTATATTGTGCTTTGTATGGAAACAACTTTCCTGAGGACATAAACAAGTCAAGTGCAACTACTCTGTGTCCTAACTTTTCAAAGATATATTCACTGATAAACGCAACATCACAGGTTTTATAAGAACAATTACCTGCCGCAACAAGATTTTCTATATTCTGACCGAGAGTAAAATCAAAGCCTTTTTTCCGCTCTCTTACTCTTCCGCTTTCAATAACGAATGTGGTGTAATCACTCATATAATCGAGTAAACATTCTTTTTCAGAATATATAAGCGAAAGGAACTTGTCCGCAAAGGCGAGATATTCACCAGACTCGGCTGCTTCCAGCTCTCTTTTCAAAGAATCACGCTGTTTTTCTGTACCTTTAAATACATGAATAAGTCTGCCCAGTTCTTTTTTTATATGTTCACGCGATTCAGGGCTGATTAAAATTTCATTTGAGGGAATAATAATTACATTATGTACATTCTCGTTTCGACGTTGGGTAATTATATCAAAAAAGCCTATTAAATCAACCTCGTCACCGAAGAAATCAACACGGAGCGGTTCCTTATACTGCGGAGAAAAAACGTCGAGTATACCGCCTCTCAGCGCAAATTGCCCTGCACCCTCAACAACCTCTGTCCGTGTATAACCCATATCATATAGATGCTCACAGACAGAAGCAACATCAGCACTCTTACCACGGGTAAGAGTGATTGTGCTGTTACGAAGAATTTTCTTTGGCATTGTATATTGTGACATTGCATCGGGCAAGGTAATAATTACATTATAATTTCCATCATCAATGCTTTGTAGCACCGCAAGTCTCTCATGCTCCCATTCCTTGGAATAGCTCTTAATATTATCAAAAACAAAATCCCTGGATGGATATACAAAAACCTTTTCAAAGAACATCTCAAGGTCGCTTTTCAGGCGATATGCTTCTTTTTCATCCGAGACTACTACAAGTCCCTTTGAATTTGTATCTTTCAACGTTGCTGCGATTAAAAAAGGGCGTGCGGAATCGCATATACCGTTTACAATACAGGGTATATGTCCTTCCTTAAAGCCCTCCTTGAGGGCAACATATTCGCTGTCCGAATTAAATTGGGATAAAATTGCTTCCATTAAATAACCGCTCTTTAATTACAGATATTCATTGCCTTATCTATTTCACCGTTAATTATATGCTCCAACGCGGAATAAATCTTGTCGAAATCTGCGGATATCTTTGAATATTCGCTTGAAGTAAGCTTTGACAGTACATAATCGGCAAGTTCATAATCGGGATGCGGTTTTGCACCTATTCCGATTTTTATCCTCGGAAATCCCTCTCCGATATGCTCGATAATGCTTTTTATACCATTGTGACCGCCATCGCTGCCCTTGCGTTTAATTCTCAATTGACCGGGTTCTAGTGAAATATCGTCAAAAATTACTATTACATTCTCAGGTGGAATTTTATAAAAATTAGCCGCGTCAGCAATGGCTTCACCCGATTTGTTCATATAGGTCTGCGGTTTCATAAGCATAACGCTTTTTCCGCCCAGAGTTCCTTTTCCAACCAGAGCCATATGCTTTAATTGTTTTACCTGAATTTCCGATCTGCCGGAGATATAATCAAGCGCCATAAAGCCTGCATTATGCCTTGTTCTGGTGTACTTTTCACCAGGATTTCCCAAGCCGGCTATTAGATATTCAATTGGTGTTTTTTTTGAAAAACCAAAAAAACTCACTGCTTTTACTCCTATAAAATTATCTTATACATTTTACCTGTAATATGTTTAATTGTCAATAAAAATATTATTCGTAAAATATTTGGTTAAACTTACAAAATTTAAGGTAAAAGTATAAATAAGTATAGACAAAATGGTAAAATGTGGTATACTATTCTAAGTGTGATTACCGACATATGTTAAAGTTAAAAATGTTCTATATTTAAATAATGGAGGATATAAAAAATTATGAGCAAAAAGTTAGTATATCTCTTTTCAGAAGGCAATGTTTCTATGCGTAATATTCTAGGCGGTAAAGGTGCAAACCTGGCTGAAATGACACTGCTTGGAATGCCTGTTCCACAGGGCTTCACTATTTCCACAGAAGCTTGTACAAAGTATTATGAAGATGGGGAAGTTATATCAGCAGACCTTGAAAGCGAAATTTATTCTTACATTACAAAAATGGAGGAAATCAATAATAAAAAATTTGGAGATATTAATAATCCTCTGCTTGTTTCGGTTCGTTCCGGTGCGAGAGCATCGATGCCGGGAATGATGGATACAATCCTTAATCTCGGACTTAATGACGAGGTTGTTGTCGGCTTGGCAAAGCTAACCGGAAACGAACGTTTTGCGTACGATTCCTACCGCAGATTTATTCAAATGTTTTCCGATGTTGTAATGGGTATCGAAAAGAAAAGTTTTGAAGCTATTATAGATTTAGTTAAAGAAGAAAAAGGTTTTAAGCTGGATTTAGACCTTGATGCTAATGATATGAAGCGTCTGGTAAAAGAGTTTAAAACTCATTATAGAGTGAAAAAAGGCACGGATTTTCCGACAGACGCAAAAACTCAGCTTATCGAATCTATAAAGGCTGTTTTCCGTTCCTGGAACAACGAGCGTGCTAACGTTTATAGAAGAATGAATGATATACCATCTTCATGGGGTACGGCGGTAAATGTACAGGCAATGGTCTTTGGTAATATGGGCAAAACTAGCGGAACCGGCGTTGCGTTTACAAGAGACCCTTCCACAGGTGAAAAGAAATTGTACGGCGAATTCCTTATGAATGCACAGGGCGAGGATGTTGTTGCAGGTATTCGTACTCCGCAGCCTATTTCCTCACTCGAAGAAGTTATGCCTGAGGTTTATCAGCAATTTGTAGATATTGCAAACAAGCTGGAAGAGCATTACAGAGATATGCAGGATATGGAATTTACCATCGAAAATACTAAGTTATATATGCTGCAAACCAGAAACGGCAAGCGAACTGCCGCTGCTGCTTTAAAAATTGCGGTTGATCTTGTAAACGAGGGAAGACTAACAATAGATCAGGCTCTTCTTAAGGTTGAACCAAAGCAGCTTGATGCACTTTTACATCCGCAGTTTGTTGTAAGCGAGTTAAAAAAGACAACTGTTGTCGGTACAGGTTTGGCAGCTTCTCCCGGTGCTGCTTGCGGAAAGGTATATTTTACCGCAGAAAGTGCAAAAGAATACGCTGTCGAAAAGAAAGAAAAGGTTATTCTAGTCCGTCTTGAAACCTCACCAGAGGATATTGAGGGAATGTACGCTTCCGAGGGAATTCTTACCGTCAGAGGAGGAAAAACCTCTCATGCAGCGGTTGTTGCACGTGGAATGGGTAGATGCTGTGTTGTCGGCTGCGGTGACATCGAAATGCACGAAGCTAAAAAATACTGTGTAATCGGTGGCAAAACGATTAACGAGGGTGATTTCATATCAATTGACGGCTCAACAGGTAATGTTTATTTAGGACAAATACCAACAACAGAAGTAGAAATCTCCGGTTCCTTCGAGACCTTTATGAGCTGGGCAGATCAAAAACGTGTTCTAAAGGTACGTGCTAATGCAGATACACCATTAGATGCAGCACAGGCTGTGAAGTTTGGTGCAGAGGGCGTTGGACTTTGCCGTACTGAGCATATGTTCTTTGATACAGATAGAATTGCAGCAATGCGTGAGATGATAGTCTCCAAGACCCCCGAACAGCGTCGTTTTGCACTCGAAAAGTTACTCCCCATGCAGAGAAGCGACTTTGAGGGTATTTTCAAAGCTATGAAGGGCTTTCCGGTTACTATCCGCTTCCTTGATCCGCCGCTTCATGAATTTCTTCCCAGCGAAGATCAGGATATAAAAGAACTTGCCAAAGAAATGGACATTACTTTCGAGGAACTTAAAGCTACCGTTATCTCGCTTCATGAGCTTAACCCGATGATGGGACACAGAGGCTGCCGTCTTGCAGTAAGTTATCCCGAAATCGCAGAGATGCAGACAAGAGCGGTTATTGAAGCTGCAATCGCAGTAAATAAAGAAGGCTATGGTGTTGTTCCCGAGATAATGATTCCGCTTGTAGGCGATATCAAAGAATTAAAATATGTAAAGAATGTTGTTGTAAAAACAGCAGATGAGATTATTAAAAACGCAGGTGTGAGCCTTGATTACAAGGTTGGAACAATGATAGAGATTCCACGTGCTGCTCTTACCGCAGACGAAATTGCAACCGAAGCGGAGTTCTTTTCATTCGGAACTAACGACCTCACACAGATGACCTTCGGTTTTTCAAGAGATGATGCAGGAAAATTCCTTGAGCATTATTATAAAAAAGATATATTCGAGAGCGACCCGTTTGCCCGTCTTGACCAGACAGGTGTAGGCAAGCTCGTAAAAATGGCTTCCGACCTCGGAAGAAGTGCTCGTCCCGATATCAAGCTTGGTATTTGCGGTGAACACGGCGGCGACCCTTCGACTGTTGAGTTTTGCCATAAAATCGGTTTAAACTATGTGTCCTGCTCACCGTTCAGAGTTCCGATTGCACGCCTTGCCGCAGCACAGGCTGCTGTTAAGGAAAATAAATAACCTAAATAATTTATACGCTCATTGTTGGTAAAACCAATAATGAGCGTATTTTTTATGTTGTAATAAAATTATTAAGACATTAACAAATTTAAAGTGATTTTTTCATACTACTTAAATAAAGCTCTCATGCAGAGCTTTATATAAATGTTTATTTTTCTTTCTTGAATATCTACTAATTAACAGAATTCCGATTAAAGACATAGCAATTACGTTTATAAAACCATAAGTTGCTTCAAATGGAATTTGCAGACCATCCTTTATTTGTGTAAATAATGCTCCTGTTGGGGTTAGTAATGGATATAAAATAAAAACACTGGAGGTCAGCCTGAAAATTGACGAATAAATGAGACCAATAATAAATAAGATAAGCATTTCGTTAGGATTCATGCCATAACCTATATGATAAAAACAATAAATAACCGCGCTTAATACAATACCTGGAATAATACCAAAGCATTCTTCTATTCTAAGTTGCACCCATCCGCGATAAAAAATATTTTCATACAAGCCTACTGCAAGAGCCATAGTTATAAGCGGCACCAACTCATTAAAACCTGGTAATGTTAGCTTCCTAAGAGTTATATAATATTGGATAATAGAAAAAACAATACATAATCCTAAGCTTATTACCAGCTTATCTTTCTTTAGCCCAATACTGGAAAGTGGCCTTTTCATTATTATGCTATTCCAGGCAACAGGTACAAGAATACCAAATATGGTTATTCCAATAATACCAAAAGTAATAAATTGAGCTGCTACCCTTTTTAGTGTAATAACTTGGAATGACAAATAAAAGGTTGAAACTACAAGAATCCATGATAGAAGAACTACCCATAATTCTTTTGTGGGTTTAAATTTGAATAATTTTAATTGTTTCATGACAATACTCCTCTATTTATAAATATTTTAGTCAAATTTATTTAAGTATTTTAATGATGCTTCCAATAACAAATTTCTAAATTCTTTCATAATACTTGATGCTTTATCTGCTTCCCACACAGGGAATAATTGATTCGGCAATACGGGATCATCAGAAGCAATAGTAAAAAATTCCCATCCGAGTTCATGCAGCAGAGGTAGTGCTTGTCCGCTGTCAACGAATTTATCTAGCTTATAAATTTCTTTTGTTTGAAGTAATTTAGGTTCATAGATATTAATAAAATCCTTATATTTTTTCCTTAGAATATCAAATTTATAAACTTCGTCAAGAAACTCAGTCATATCTTTTCTTATGTTCATTTCACCTAATATTTCAATAATACACTTTAAATTATATTTACCTATTGTCTCATTAATTTCATTTTTTAAATAATAAGGACATATCCAGTTGTTTGTATTAATAAGTGAAAAACCTAACAGCTGTAACTTATCAATAATCTCAATCTTTTGTTTTTTATCACTTGAAAATTCAATGTATATATAATACCACTTGCCATCCCATGGTTGATAACGTTTTATATACCTTTTCCAATAACTTTGTACTCCTTCATTCCATGCTTGTATAGCTTGATTACCTTGGATTGTAAGTTTATAAATTACCTCATTATCTTTCTTGCAGTTCAATAAAAAACCAGATTTAACAGCTCTTGACAGTGACATACGTATTGCTGTTTCGTTCTTATCAAAAATTTTTAAAATGCTTAGAAGACTTGATAATTTCAGGCTGTCTTTTAAGTTTTTAGTGTAATAATTATTGAAAATAAACAATAATAAGCTAGTAGCACTGTCGTTCTTTCGTAAAATAAGTTTCATTGTATTCTCCTATAAAATTGTATTTAGTATATAACATATATAATACTTAATATAATTATATGTTATAACATAGTAATTGTCAACTATTTTTTTCAATTTCATGCATTTTTACTTTTCTCGAACATGGCGGCGACCCTTCGACTGTTGAGTTTTGTCATAAAATCGGTTTAAACTATGTGTCCTGCTCACCGTTCAGAGTTCCGATTGCATGCTTTGCCGTAGCACAGGCTGCTGTTAAGGAAAATAAACAATAAAATGTCCTATGTTAATAGTTGTAAAAAATGAAATCATAAAAAATGATACAAAATCCGAAGTAGTTCAAACTGCTTCGGATTTTTGCATGTATTTGTAAAAAAAATACATGCAATGTATATTATGTATGAAATACCATAAAATAATGAGGAATTCATGGAAAACCATATTTGAAAAAATACAATAAAGTAGAAAAAGGAACAAACAAAATATGAAAAAGATTATAATCTTTATGTTAATTTTATTGTTAATAAGCACAACAAGCATTTTCTTTGTAACTGCTCAAGAGGAGAGTATAGACGGATTTGCTTTCAATATTCTCGCTGTTGACACAACAATCACTGCAGAGAATGGACTTATTCTGACCTCAGAAACAGCACTAAGCGAGTCAGGCGTTGGCTGGTCTATTCTGATTCACTGTGAAAAGGCTGATAACAATCTTTATATAGCAAAAGCGGACGCAGTAATACCCACAGGTACCATTCCTTCAATTTCTTTTAGTCCAAACGACATTGTTATTGCAATTCATTCATCAACAAGTAATGTAGCACAAGAATCGGAATATCCCAATGTTCACCAAAAGCTGGCTGCAATGCAAGTAAAAGCCGGTATGTACTTTACACTTAATAATATCGATCTCACAGCAAAAACATCGACAAACGGAACAGCTGTAGTAAGCTTAACCGATCCGCGTGGTGAAGCATCAGAAGTTTCGGAAGTCCCTGAATTCAACGATATTATGGGTGATCTTGTAGAAAACCCAGGCTACAAGCTTGATGTCACAGCTCCCGAATTCTACAATGTTGGTGAGACTGTTAATGTGACTATAACAATGAAAAATATAGTTCCCACAACAGGAATCGGACTTATTCACCTTTATCTTTATTATGATGCCGACAAAGTAGATCCCGTTATTTTGAATGATAATTCTCTGAATGCTGCAATGGAAAGTTTTTTAGTTACAGCACCTAACAGAAATCAATGGGAAGGTATGTCAAAACTTGAAGAAGAACAAAACAGATATGATATATCTTTTTCAACAACAGATCCTGCTGCTCATGCAAAGGAAGACGGATCATTTGTAATAGTAGTACCCTTCAAAGTAAAAGACACCGCAACCGATACTATTGCATTCCAGGTACCGCACAAACAGACAGAAGCACTTGATTATGATATGAATACAATCTACGGTAATGCAGGAATGACAGTATTATATCCCGCAGCCGAAACAGATGAATCACCAGTTGACACATCAATTGTGGAAACAGGAGACAGTGGTATTATTGCACTTGCATTAATTATTATGACCGTAACATCTGGCTTAACAATTATTATTGCCGCAAAGAAGAGAAACAGATAAACAGTTAGTTTTTTAGTAAAATAAATAAGAAGTATTAAAAATTCCCCCTTCAAAACCCTATTAGGTATTTTGAGAGGGGAATTTTTATTATTATAATTTGTATTTGACTTTTATAGTGTGTTTTTATATAATAAACAAGTTGGGAGTATAACAAAAGTAATAAAGGTTAATTTTTATTTTTAATCGGTACTATATAACAGTTAAAATTCATTAATCAAAGAGGTGATTTTCTTGAAAAAGAATCTAAAAAATCTTATACCTGTGCTTATTGGGTTGGGTTTTGCTTTGATTGTTATATTTTCTCTTGTATCATTCTTTCCGGGCGCATTAACTGCCGAAAAAGCGGTTACGGGATATTTAAAAGCGTCAATGATTTATGATGCGAATAATATAGTAAAATATTCCTCTGACTACGTGAAAGTCAATTTTTATAGATCAAAAGATTTTTCAAACAATGACTTGAAAGATAAATTAAAAAAGCAATATGCAGAAGCTATTAATATTTATGCAAATAGTAAAATATCATTCTCTATTATAAGTAAAATTGAGATTGACAAAGATAGTGAAGAGTACGCAACTATTGTTGATAATTATAAATACATCACAGGCAAAGATGCTAACTTTTCTGATGTAAGGCAAATAACCGTAAAAATATTTATTGACGGAAAAGAGAATCCAAAGGTTACCGCATATGCAATAAAGTCGGGAATAAGTTGGTTTTATCTATCTTATCAAGATTAAATATGTTAGGAAAGGATTTTATATGAAAATTAAAAGACAATTAAAGTGCATTTTAGTTAGCTTGCTAGTATACGTATTTGCTTTTTCATTTTTTTATGGTTGTGATAAAAATGACATTGAAAGTTTAATAAGCACTGAAAACAGTGATAATACTTCTGACACGGAAAGCGTACAAAAAACTGATTACACCGATGAAAAGGATGGTTACACCATGGAGGTAAAATTAAACGAAAACGGCAAATTTGATTATTCTATTACACCTAAGGAACAGGTTTACAGCGAGGATGTTTATAACCAACCTTTTAAAAATGTTTTCAGTACAGAACAGATATCGGGTACGTTTGACCCGAAAAGAGCTTTACATAATGTAGCAAATATCGAATATTCAAAACGTGATGGCGGAGCTTTTATTTATTGCAATAACCCAGAAAAGTTATCTGCCGAGGATGTTGGTCAGGCTTTGATTCGTAATTACGAAATGTCAGGTGATTATACATTTACTTTTGAGCATTCCAATCATTCAGGTACACCTTTTTATCTCGGATATCAACTTTTAAACACAAGTGACACGGATGCTGTTGTTACAGTTTACAATATCGGACTTCAGGTTAAAGGCGAATGGCTGGGGCAGAAGAGTTGGAGCGATTACTTTAATTACAAATTCACCTTGCCGGATGACTATTTTTTAAGCAGCGGAGCGATTAATCCTATATATGTTGGCTGCGACTATGTTAATTATAAACCTAGAGTTTTTGAACCTGTTACCGTTACAATTCCTGCTGGTGAATATATTTATATATTAGGCGGAACTACAGCAGATGCTTATAACGAAACAAATATCGGCAACACTGCAAACTTACAAGTTGAGAACGGAAAATGTGCAAACGGTGCATTGAAGTTCAAGATTGAAGGCGGAAAAGTACAGGGGTCATTCTATTGTTACACAGACGCAGCTCAGGTTAAAGCAAATCTTAAAGAACAGGGATACATAGTCACACGCAACGATATTAATTATGCGGCACAGTATAAAGGTACGGATTATAAGCAGGGATTAATTGAGAGCAATATAACCTTTTTGGTAAACGACCTAACCGTTAACGGTAAACTTCCTGTCAAGTATGAAAAAGAATATGATGCGAGCTACGCTTCAAAAACAACACCGTATCAAGAGTATAGTTTAACAAAGAAGACGGTTACAGGTAAGACATGGTTTACCAGTCTAAATCCGAATTCAACAGATAATGCAATCGGTACCGATATGANNCTTTAACTATATTGATGAAGAGGGGAAGCCTATCGTAATTAATAACGAACATTCAGATGGTATGGGAAATGTTGCAAACACAGGCAACTGGATGGTTCAGTATACAGATAACTTTTCTCTTGTGAATTTGGGTGAGACAGCAAGAACATTCAGGATATATAAAAAAGGTGCTATTTCAGGTGCGTTGTTTACAATGGTCAGAAATGAAAAAGGCGAGATTCTTGACGCGCGAATGAAGGCTAATCCCTATTATTTTGATAGCCTCGAAAATGTATTTAACGGTGTTAATAAAAATCTTCTTGTTAAAAAAGGTAGTTATTATTGGTTTAAAGTTGCTGACGGCAGACCTTATTGTGATGTAGTTGACGAACGTGCTTTGGTTTATGAAATAACCGTTGCGCCTATGTCGTTGGAACGTGTGAGCGTGGATTATTTAATTTTAGGTAACTCAAACGGCGGAATCTCACATTGGGTTGAGGTTGATAAAGCAGAATAAGTATAAAATCATTAAAAAATACAATAAAAGTATTGGCGGGAGCAGCTTTAAAAGCATATAATAAAACAAGCTGCTTCCGTTTCATAGGGTGACAAATTTTTCTGCAACTTTTTTTATAAAAGGTATTGCAAAACGCAGAAAGATATGATAATATATTCAAGCGTCGTTGAACGCTGACGTTGTTGAACGGTGACATCGTTGAACATAAGCAGATATGTAAAAATTAAATTTGGTTCGGTAGTTCAGTTGGTTAG
>DMMZ01000046.1 GCA_003452915.1 Clostridiales bacterium
CTATAATGCACTGGCTGCGGCTGCTAATGGTTTGGCGTTGGGTTTTACGATTGATGCAATAAAAACAGGTATCGAAACTTTAAGCACAGTACCTGGCAGACTGGAAACATTAAACTTTGGGCAGGATTTTGAAGTTTATGTTGACTTTGCGCACACACACCAAGCATTGCAAGTCATTCTTAGTACCCTTCGAGCTATAACGAAAGGCCGTATTATACTTGTTTTTGGATGCGGCGGAGATAGAGATAGGAAGAAAAGACCCAAGATGGGNNTATTCAGACCTTTTCTGGATAACAAGTGATAATCCCCGTTCAGAGGACCCAAATAATATTATATATGAAATTCAAAAAGGAGTGAGTAAAGAAGCTTATTTTCGAGTGCAACCCGATAGAAAAATTGCTATCGAAGAGGCTCTTTTAGAAGCACAAAAGGGTGATGTTGTCATCATTGCAGGAAAAGGTCACGAACAATATCAAATATTAAAAAACACAATAATCCCCTTTGACGATCGTGAAGTTGTAAGGCAGGCTTTACAAAATAATATATTGTTACCACTCAGGGTGTAATAAATGGAAGTCATATCCTTAGAAGAAATCTTAAAAGCTGTCGGGGGGCACTTAATACTTGATCCTAAGTATAATCAAGTGTCTACTGATAGAAATGTAAATATAGCAGGCGTATCCATAGACAGCCGGACCGTTAAAAAAGGTGATTTATTTTTTGCAATCAAAGGAGAGCATTTTGACGGCCACCAGTTTATCATTCAGGCAATAAGTGCCGGAGCAGTTGGTGCGGTCGTTTCAAAAGGTGTTAAAATTGACTTAGAACATAAGAACCGTTTAATAATTCAAGTAGCTGATACAATAACGGCGCTAGGAAACTTAGCAAGATATTATCGCCAAAAATTGAATACGAAGATTATTGGTATTACGGGAAGTAACGGCAAGACCACTACAAAAGAGATGACATATCATTTATTATCTCGCTTCGGTTCAGTGATAAGACCCCAAAAAAGCTTCAATAATTTTATTGGTGTACCTCTGACAATATTTGAAATCGAAAAAAAACATCTATATGGAGTATTGGAAATGGGTACAAATGCTGCAGGAGAAATTCGACGTCTGTCAGAGATTGGTGCTCCCGATGTTGCGGTAATCACCAACATTTCAAAAACACACTTAGAGGGTCTTGGAAGTATTGAAGGCGTTGCCCTGGCAAAAGCGGAAATATTAGACTATCTCCGGAATGGTGGGATGTTTGTGTATAACTTCGATAACACATGGTGTGTTAAGGTTGCCAGTGAATTTAAAGGAAAGACAGTAAGTTTTGGTCTCAGTTCTAGTGCAGGTATAAGAGGTACAAATGTGAGAAAGAAAGATAGTGGATACGTTTTCACAATCAATGGGAATATAGAAGTTTATATTCCGATTCCCGGTTATCATAACATAAATAACTGTTTGGCTTCGTTTGCGGTTTGTCATGCATTAGGTCACAATATCAACACTTTAAAAGACGCCTTCTCTTCTTTTAAATTACCTTCAATGAGGATTGAACAACAACACATTGGGAATATCACGGTCATTAACGATGCGTACAACGCAAATCCTGAATCTGTACGCGCAGCTTTACAATACCTCAGTGAAATTAAAACATTGGGAAGAAAGGTATTTATATGTGGGGACATGCTGGAATTAGGAGAAGAGTCCCCTCTATTACACAGGGAAATCGGTGAGATAGCGGCTCGTCTAAATATTGATTTATTATGGACAGTAGGGGAACGGGCAGCAGAAGTTGCAAAGGCGGCTAAATCTTCAGGTATGTCTGAAAGATGTATTAACAGTTTTAAAGATGCCGCAGACATATCAGACAATGAAATAAATGAACTCAAAGAAAATGATGTGGTATTAATAAAAGGCTCCAGAGGTATGCACATGGAAAATATTATTAAGAAGTTTAGTGGATTTTTCATGAAGCGAGTACCAGTTTATAATTGAGTTTAAATATTGGTTTAAATAAAAACGGCAAGAAATCACAATTAAAGAGGTTAAATAGACTTTGCTATACAGTTGGTTTTCTTCTATAAGTTCGCTGGAAATTTTTAAGTTTATATCCTTTCGTTCCTGTTTGGCTGCTTTTACGGCATTTTTAATTAGCATTTTTTTTGGCCAATGGTTTATTAAGAAACTCAGGGCTTTAAAGATAGGTGAGGATACTTCAAAAACTGATTCCGAAGAACTCAAACGTATGCATTTTGATAAAAAGAGCACGCCGACAATGGGAGGAATTGTTGTAATCGTTGCCATTTTAGTTTCCACTCTTTTCTGGTGTGATATTTATAATGGATATGTCCTTTTATTGTTGTTTACATTGATATGGTTTGGCGCACTGGGATTTATTGATGACTATATAAAACTTACACAGAAGAATTCTGCGGGTTTGAGCGATGTATCAAAATTATTGTTTCAATCGGCATTAGGACTCATACTTGGGTTGATTTTATACTTTCACTTTAATAAATTTACATGGGGTACGCAACTCGTTATCCCTTTTATAAAAGGGATAACGAGTNNACTCGTTATCCCTTTTATAAAAGGTTTTAAACTAGATATAGGACCTTTCTACATATTGACTGTAGCCTTTTTTATAGTTGGAATGTCAAATGCTGTAAATCTCACTGATGGCTTAGATGGATTGGCCATTGGATGTAGCATTATCGCGGGAATTGCTTTCGCCGTTATTGCATATGTTTCAGGCAGAGCCGATTTCAGCAGTTATTTGCAAATTCCTCATGTACCCGGAAGCGGTGAATTGAGCGTCTTTTGCGCTGCGCTTGTAGGCGGTGGCTTAGGGTTCTTGTGGTACAATAGCTTTCCTGCACAGGTATTTATGGGTGACACAGGTTCATT
>DMMZ01000067.1 GCA_003452915.1 Clostridiales bacterium
ACTTGTTTTACAGCGGGTTTTCGGCTACAAAGACGATATACAGCTTCTTAACACATTGAAATATAGCCACGAAATGCGTGAATTCTGCGGATATACAAAAGTGCCTGATACCGATAAGATAACTCGTTTCAAACAAAATTTCTGTGATGGACTCGAAAAGCTTCTTTTAAGGCTGGTAGATATGACCGAGCCTATTTGCCGTCAAATCAATACCGAACTTTCAGACTGCCTTATTCTTGATACGACAGGCATCGAAAGCTATGTTGCTGAAAACAATCCGAAATATATGAATTCAAAGTTGAAGCAAGCAAAATCAATAGCAAAATCAAACCCTTCCTTTAACCCGTACATCGGTGTTTACGTGTTGCTGCCCGATTGTGCCAACTCAAATTCCGCTGTAAAGCAACAATACATAAACGNNTATGCTCAAAAACTGCGGTTGTAACAAACGGATTAGGTATTGTACGTCATATATCTTTTCTTGATGATGATTTTAAGAAAAAGCATCCCGAAATGAATTATTCCAAACGATCGGACAATCCCGATGTTGACAAGGAATTTGGCGATTCTACCGTGTTAAAGCCTGCTTTACAAGACTTTTTTGATGCACATAAGGATTTTCGTTATACGATTTTTATTGGCGATTCGGCTTTCGATAAATACGATCATTATGCAATGTTGTTGAAGGATTTTAAGTTTAAGCGAGCATTAATACCGCTCAACCAGAGAAACTCAAAGAGTTCAAACAGTAGCTTTGATGAGAACGGAATACCTCTTTGTCCCGTTGATAACACGCCAATGATTTTTCTTGGCAAAAGTAGGTGGAAAGAACCGTTCCGAGCGTTTCAAATGGATTTGTCATAAATCAAAGAAAACAGGTTCTACAAGAATATGCACTTGTGAAAATCCCTGCACCGATTCGAAATACGGACATTGTGTTTATACATATCCAGATAAAAACTTACGATTATATCCCGGTATCGCAAGAGGTACCGAGGAATGGGACCGCATATACAAGCAACGGACAGTTATTGAACGTACGATTCATTCTTTAAAGTCATCTTTCTGCGTTGATAATCGCAAAACAAGCAATGCGCTTACAACAAAATCAGATTTGCTACTGGCAGGTATCACGCAACTAATCGGTGTTTTACTTGCCAAAGCAATAGACGATGTTAAACTGTTTCGCAGAGTTCGAAAGATGATTGCCTAAATTCCACTACAATAAAATTTGTTTAATTACCAACGATAGCCACGCTGTCGTAATTTGCTATGCTTATTCTATTGTATATCTCAACTCTATGCTTCTATATTAATAGTGTTTTTTTAACTTTTGACATTTCCGCTCTTTGGTTATTCTGTACCGCGTTTTTTATTGAGTTTCACAATCATCTAATTTTTAATTATATTATATGGGTATTAACTAAAATCAGTAAAAGTCAATGGCGAAGACACAACCACCGCAGAAAGCAATTTATCGAACAAATGACTTTTCGAAAATCGGCGGTTGAATCGATAACAAAATTCATCAAGATAACGCTGTAAATGTTTCTCGGCAAGTCCGTGAAATGTGCCGTTGACAAACGCTTTAACATTTCTGTACATAACCGTTCCTGCGGTGCATGACCACTGGTGACGGCAACCTTTGCATTGAGATAATCTTCGCTCGCTTATGTGGTAATATTCAACGCAGCCGCATATCGGGCATACAAATCCATTTTTCCAGTGTGATTTAAAAAGGTATTCATGACATATTTCTTCATTGAAAAACGTCTCTTGAAACTTTTTGTAGCCTATATTTTCAGCTTTTGCCATCACTTTTTCCGCCTTTTCCGACTTGATGGCCCTATTTTACAACATTGTTTGTCCGTTATACAGTACTTTCAAAGGCTGATTCAAATTAATACCCATATTATATTAAAATATCTATAAATATTATAATTTAAAATGTGATAAAAACAATATAAAATAAATATTTATTATTTTTGGTTTTTTGGTATGCCAGCCTTTCGCTTCCGTTTAATAAATAAATAATTCCACAATATAAAAAACCTGACAGCAGAAGCTGTGCTTATCTTATGTTAAAGATAAGTATCAAACTATATTTATCTTAAATAATTATATAACTTTTTAATAGAAATATCAATGGTAAAGTATATTCTAAATGTTATTCTTTATAAAAAAGAACAACCCATTTGGATTGTTCTTAAAAAAGTTATATCGTTTTATTATACGCTTTTCTTGTTTTTGATAATGATAACTACTGCGACAGCTGCTATTACAGCAACACCACCGGCAATTACCAACCACCAGTATTCAAAACCATCTTTGTCATCAGCGTCGGAAACATCATCGGATGCTGTGTCAGCTACGCTATTATCACTTAATTCTTCGCTTGCAACAACGCTTGTATCGTCTTCACTTGTAGGCTCAGAAGCGTCCTCAGAAGTTGCTTCAGAAACTGCGCTTGACTCATCTACACTACTCTCTTCACCGGGAGCAAGATCGCTTTCAAGCTTTAAAGTAATAAGATTGTTTATGCTCTTATTAGTAAAATAGAAACTTAAATCAACAGTGTCCGCTTTTGTTGCATAACCGGTGCCGACATCGGAAAATCCTAAAGCAAATCCGACACCCAAAACTGAACCTTCCTCAGGTTTAACACCATTAGCTACTGCAGGTGTTGTTAATTGTTCAAGAGGAATTTTTTGCTCATAACAGTCATAACCGCCTTCGGATTTTATGTCATAAGCATATGCAGCTTTAGTGCTGATACTGTTAAAGTGATTATCTATAACGTTATCTCCGGTTATAGAATCTTTAATCATCGTATACTCATACATATATTGTGCTGCGTATAAATCTCCCCAGGACCATCCGCCGTCTTCTCCAGTACCCGTATATTTCTCGAGTGTAGGATCTTCAGGGCAAATTGCGGTCATAAGGTAATGAGCATTAAATATCCAATGTTCTGCAGCATTATCCATATAAGCCACATGTGGTTCATTACAATCAGCTTTTACTAATATGTAGAGATAATCGTTATCCCAACATGCGTAAACTTGAACTTGCTTTTTAAGTCCTGTGGTCATTGTTTCAACTTCAAATATCAAAACATCTTCTTTGGAATCGGCAATTAACTTGTAACTCTCATCAAGTTCACCGTCAATAATAGGTGCTACAGCAGTTTTCATTACAGTTAAAGTGTCACTGGCTGCCAAGGTGCTAATCCCAAACATAGGAACAAGAATAACGAGGATACTTAGAAAAATGATAATTTTTTTCATTACAAAACTCCTTCATAATTGTATTTTAATTAACTTTAACAGTTAAAAAAGCACGTTATTCTATAATTGTAGTTTAATATATATGTTTTCTACAATTATTTACCAGTATTGTATCATATTTATAAACAAAATGCAATAGTAGATATAAAAATTCAATAAATTACTGTTATTATATATTTTATGGAAATACCCGTATAATTTGTTCATTAAATTCATTTAATTAAAATTATCGGTTTAAAGATTAAATATTTCATCATATACAGTTATATTATCAAAAAATCGTGATAAAGAAAAAGAAGCCAATGAACTGCACTCCTTTCATTAGCTTCTGTGGTTATTATTCTATTAATTTTAACGATATTGTAAAAATATTAATCATTTTTGTAATGCTGACAAATTAATTAAATCTATCTTTGTTGACGTCGGCAATAACATTTCACGTGATTGACGAAATGGGTGCAGTTTATTTACAGGTAAACTACTGTTTTATTATGTTCTTATCTTTTCCGCGCAGGTGCGACAGACGCGTAAACTTCCTATTTCTGTTATCAGCTCTTCCTTTCCTCCGCAGATAACGCAGCATGACATTGTGTTATTTTTCTTAAGAATAATAGCGTCGCTGTCGATAAAAATATCGATATTTTGCTTTTGCAAAATTCCAAGTATGTTCCTTGCTTCATACGGTAATGAAATCCTTCCGAATTCATCGATTTTTCTTGTGCATAATAAGTTTTGCATTTTTTCTCTCCTTTAATTTTTAGTATTTATTTTTATAAAGTGATATTAATAGTATATCATAAATTGAAAATAATATCAATATACTGTTTATTAATTTTTATAATATTTATAGTATACATACAGGAGGTATATACTATGAAAGAGATTATAAAAATTGTTGGAGAAAGGTTGCGTTTATATAGAAACAGGGCAGGATTAAGTCAAGAGGAACTGGCGGAAAAATCCGGTCTGCATAACACATATATAGGACAATTAGAGCGTGGTGAAAAAAACGCAACATTAGAAAGTATAGAAAAAGTTGCAAAAGCATTAAACCTTCCGTTCGAAGAATTATTTAAAGGCATCATTCCAGGAGAAATAAAAAATGAAATTCCTCAGGAATGTTACGATATAATAATGTCATTATCAGAAAAAGAACAAATTTTTATCTTAGAAATAATTAAGAGAATTATAGAGTACAGAAATATATGATCTATTTTTTATAAAAAGATTAATATTATGAATAAAAAAATAAAACAGAGTAAAAAGTAAAACTCCGGATTTTCGAAAGAAATCCGGAGTTAATTTTTTATTATTAATTAAAATGCTTGAACTGAGGTAAATAATTTTTATTCTGCTCAAACATTTTATCCACCATAAGCTTAATCTCGTCTAAAGTTAAAACAGCTGATGTAAGCGGATCAAAAGCTATTGCGTAGAATATCTTACGCGGATCACCCTCAAGACTTCCTGCAACTGCAAGCTCCTCACAGCGCGCGCTGGTATTTGTAAGAATGGCAAGCTGATCCGGCAGAGGTCCTACATGCATTGCTTCCAAACTGTTTTTGGACGCCAATACAGGCACTTCAACGCAGCAGCCGTACGGAAGGTTATCTATAAGATTCTCGTTGCGTACATTTCCGTTGAATTTAAACATCTCGTTGTCACCGAAAACAGCGTTGAAAATATATGCTGCGTATTCCTGACCTCTGTTAATATTTATGGTTTCTTGATTCATCCAGTCGGTTATACTTTGTCTCCAGGTATCCTTACGGTTTGTATAAGCGTTTAATATATATGCGTATTCGCCAGGATTCCAGTTAGTGCCGTGTGTGCAATATTTTTCTATGAGATCGCTACGCTTGCGGTACCACGCATTATATTCGCTATTGTGTCCGCTGGATTCTGTAACATAGTAATCCAAGTTCAAGTACATATTATTGCGTACCTGCTCAGCGTTAAGTATCTCAGGCTTGTTCATAGCCTCACGGATGAGGGGATACGCGTCCTTACCGTTCCATTTATATTCAAGGAAAAATGCCTGATGGTTGATTCCTGCACAAAGATATGTAATTTCGTCATGCGGAGCACCAATCCAGTTAGCCAGCATTTGAGCTGTACCCTGAACGCTGTGGCAAAGACCTGTAATCTTCAACTTAGGGAAACGCTCCTGCATTGCACGGCAAAGCATTGCCATGGGGTTTGTATAGTTTAGGAAAACTGCATCGGGGCAATACTTTTCGATATCCTTGCAGATATCAAGCATTACGGGAATTGTACGCAATGCACGGAAAATTCCTGCCGGTCCGCGGGTATCGCCTACATTGATGTCTATACCATATTTTTTGGGAATGGTAATGTCGTACTTCCAAACCTCAACGTCGCCGGCTAAAATGGTACATAACACACCGTCCGCATCTTTCAAAGCTTCAACACGGTCTGTTGTAGCAGAAACGGTTGCAGGATAGTTTCCTGCTGCAATAATCTTCTGAACACCCTTGTAAATGGCATCAAGACGTTCGGGGTCAATATCCATCAGAGCTATATGTGCATCTGCAAAAGCAGGAAATGTGAGCAGATCGGTTACTAAACCACGAGTAAAACCGAAACTACCACCGCCAATAAAAGCAAACTTTTTCATTTATTTAATTCCTTTCTACTTTTTGTTACAAGTTTATAATATTTATTTTTGTGCAAAATGTAAATAGATTTTTGTCTTGAAAATATGGTATAATGTCGTATATTAAAAATTAATTATAGGTGAAATTATATGTTAATAACCCACGATAGAGATGTTTATTATACAAACACCAAGCAAAACAGTGACCTTATCCCGTATATAGCCGGACATGAACAATGCAAAAACAATCATAGCTGGGGGCCAGGTATAAGGGATTATCATCTTGTGCATTACATTCATAAAGGTAAAGGCATTTTCCATGCAGACGGTAGAGAATATCATCTAAAAGAAGGTCAGATGTTCTTCATATTCCCCGGCAATATTTCTTATTACGTTGCGGATGAGCTTGATCCGTGGGAATATTACTGGTTAGGTTTTGGAGGCGGAAGTGCGAATCAGCTTTTATGTCAGGTGGGTGTAACACAGCAAAACCCGATTTTCAACTGCATGAATAAACCACAAATGGTTCATTGCCTGCAATCCATGATACAAAATTATAACAACAACCCTTCTCATCTAATGCGTTTTACTGGGTTAATGTACACCTTTATATCCTATCTTATGGACGAATGTCTTGATAGCGTACCCTCATTGAGAAGTACAGACCAGTATTTTAATCGTGCAGCGGAATACATAGGACAAAATTACAGCCACTCTTTAACAGTGGAAGAAGTGGCTGACTTTGTAGGTATTGACAGAAAATATCTTTTTTTTATTTTTAAAAAGAACTGCAGTCTATCACCTAAGGATTATATTATTAAATTTCGAATGGATAAAGCCTGCGAGCTTATGGGAAACAAAGCTTTGTCCATCAGCACAATCGCCCATTCGGTCGGTTATAGTGACGCATTGCTATTCTCAAAAATGTTTAAAAAAAGTCTTGGTAAATCTCCTACAGATTATCGAAAAGCAAACACACAATTTTCCGAAAAAACCATTGGTGTTTATCTGTCTAAAGATGAGGGATGCTGTTAGATAAGAATTAATCTGTATTAAATGATTTGCAATTATTTTTTTCAATCCGCTCGAATAATATCTCAGGTTCGGGTATTATATAACCATCATTAATATTATGTGGTTTCCATTCACCTTTTATATTAAACCAATTGCATATTTTTCTTGACGAGAATGGTAAAAACGGTGTTAATAATACTGCAAGATTAACGATTACCTGTACGCAATTATATAGTGTGTTTTCACAAGATTGGGCATCAGTATTTCGTGTTATCCAAGGCTTTTCTGTGTCAAAATACTATTGCCATATCTGACAAACTCAAAGATTTCATCAAGTGCATCTTTAAAGTTTGTTTGTTCAATTTTTTTATCTACACTTAAATACAACTCTGTAATGTGTTTTTCAATATTATTATCAAATTTTCCTTTTGGTATTGTTTTGTTAAAATATCTGGATATAAACGCAAGATTTCGATTTACAAAATTACCGTAAGCTCCTAGTAATTCTCCATTGTGGCTCTTAAAATATTCTTTCCAGGAAAAATCTGCGTCTCTTTTTTCTGGTCCGTTTGCTATAAAGAAATATCGTAATGAATCAGGATTATATTTATCAATTATATCCTTTATCCAAATAGCCCAATTATTACTGGTAGATATTTTTTTACCGTCAAGTGTCATGTGTTCACTTGATACGATAACATCAGGTAATCGCCAGCCACTGCCATTCGCCCATAAAAGTGTGGGTAAAATAATCGTATGAAATGGAATGTTATCCTTACCGTGAACATAATAATGCTTAGAATTTTCACCCCAGAGTTCCTTAAAACTCGTACCCCTCTCCTCGGAAACTTGCTTACTTGCTGATAAATACCCCAAAACATTCTCTGCCCATATATAAATTTTCTTATCTTCATACCCTGCTTTTGGTACGTCTATTCCCCATTCAAGATCCCGTGTAATAGCTCTGTCACGCAATCCCTCTTTGATATATCGATTTGAGAAAGCTAAAGCATTCTTTCTCCAATTCAAGTGAGAATCTAAAAAACTTTTTAAACTATCTTCAAGTTGAGTAATAGCGATATACAAGTGTTTAGATTCTTTAAAAATAGGTGAATGATCGCAAATTGAACATGCTGGCTCGATTAAGTTCTCGGCTTCAAACACACTGTTACAAGCATCGCATTGATCACCTCGTGCTTTTTCTCCGCAGATCGGACACTTTCCGACCACTAATCTATCCACCAAAACTTTTTTACATACTTCGCAATACACTTGTGGTGAATTTTTCTCATAAATATATTTACTTTCATACATTTTTCTATGAAATTCTATGATAAACTCTTTGTGTTCGGCTGATGATGTTTTTCCATATAGGTCATAACTGAATCCAAGTTTAAAAAAACATTCGCTAAATTCCTCGTGATAAAAGTCACTCACTTCCTGGGGCGATCTTTTTTCTTGTTTTGCTCGTATTGATACTGGTGTTCCATGACAATCACTGCCAGAAACGAAATAAACATCATCGCCTTTTGCACGATGATATCGTGCGATAACATCTGCTGGTAATAACGATGCTAGATGTCCGATATGCAGTGAGCCATTTGCATATGGCCATGCACTTCCAATTAATATTTTCATAAATTAAACCATTCCTTTCATAAATGATAACCAAGAAGCAAAATGAATAAAAAATAATCCTCCTCTCCGAAAAAATTACTTTTCCGGGGACGAGAACGTCTTGTATGCAAGTCATTACGACATTGCGAACTTATCCGCTTCGTGTTACCACCCCAAATTTATCTGTTTCTCACGAAACAGACCTTTTTAGCTACGGATAAGAAATGGTTTATCGATAGCATATCACTATGACGGGTGAACCCGTCGCAGTCTAAAACAATAAAATATTTATCTTTATTGTTTTCGGTGCGAAGCTCCAAGACCATGTTCGGCAATATCTATAGTTTGCGTACAAACTCATTACCCATTCTCAGCAACTGGGTTCTCTGTAAAATTTTCTATTGCTTACTCTTCTCTTCAACGCTTTTGTTTGTTCAGTGTTAATACAATATATCACTTTTTATATTATATGTCAATACTCGAATTTTTTATAAAATTTCACTTTACCTATATTTAACTTTAATATTCTTTTAGACTTTACAAAACTCCTCTATTATATGCTTATACGATAAATAATCGTGTTAAAAAAGTTAATAATATAAAAAAGGAGTATAGGAAATGAAAAAAACAATTTCGATGATTATCACAGGGATTTTACTTTTAGCAACAATGGCAGGATGTTCAGGAAGCGGATTTGATCCTAAGAATGACATTACAGTTATTTCACGTGAAGAGGGTTCTGGAACAAGAGGTGCATTTATTGAGCTGTTCGGTATTGAAGAAAAAGATCAAAGCGGAAAAAAGGTTGATAAAACAATCTCAACAGCAGATATCAACAACAGCACCGGCATAGTATTAACAAGTACCTCGGGCAATAAAAATGCAATTGGTTATATATCGTTAGGTTCATTAAACGATACAGTTAAAGCAGTTAAAATCGATGGTGTTGAAGCAACTGTTGCTAATGTTAAAAACGGTACTTACAAAATTTCCAGACCATTCAATATTGCAACAAAAGGCGATGTTTCTGAAGTAACACAGGATTTCATAAACTTTATTCTTTCCGCAGACGGTCAGGCAGTTGTTGAGGAAAAAGGATATATTATGGTTTCAACCGCAGCAGCTTATTCAGGTACAAAGCCATCTGGAAAAGTCGTGGTTGCAGGTTCTTCATCGGTATCTCCTGTAATGGAAAAATTAGCAGAAGCATATAAAAAGATTAACACTAACGCTACCATAGAAATACAACAAAGCGATTCTACAACAGGTATGAACAGTGCGAAGGATGGAATTTGCGATATCGGTATGGCTTCCCGCGAGTTAAAAGACAGTGAAACCGAAGCAGGTTTAACCGCAACTGTAATAGCTTTAGACGGTATTGCAGTTATCGTTAATAAAGATAACACGGTAGAAAATCTGACAGTTGAGCAAGTTAAAAATATATATACAGGCTCAAGCACCAAATGGTCGGACGTAATAGAATAAGTTTGAACGTACAAAAAAGTCACTTGCCAGTCGGATAGCACGACTGGCATCTGCGCTATTAAATTTAATATACAATTATGTGTGTCCGCACTGGACTTATGGAGTTTAAATGAAAAAATATAAAGAAAACTTAATGCGAATTGTATTTTTGATTTCAGCTTGTATATCAATTCTGGCTGTTGCATTAATATGTATTTTCTTATTCGCAAATGGCATTCCTGCAATGAGTAAGATAGGATTTTTTAAGTTTTTATCAGGAACAACATGGAATCCGACAGCCGATGTTTTCGGAATATTCCCTATGATTCTCGGAAGTATTTATGTTACAGCAGGAGCAATTCTGATTGGTGTTCCAATCGGAATTTTAACAGCAATATTTATGGCTCATTTCTGTCCAAAATGGATGTATAAGATTTTAAAACCTTTTATTAATTTACTTGCCGGTATTCCGTCGGTTGTATATGGTTTTTTTGGACTTATGGTAATTGTTCCGACAATCCGCAATATGTTCGGAGGAAGTGGTTCAAGTATGCTTGCAGCTTCGATTGTACTTGGAATAATGATATTACCTACTATAATCGGTGTGTCGGAAGCTTCATTAAAAGCGGTTCCGATAAGTTATTATGAAGGCTCACTCGCACTCGGAGCAAGCCACGAACGAAGTGTGTTCTTTTCTGTTTTACCTGCAGCAAAATCCGGTATATCAGCAAGTGTGATACTTGGTATTGGCAGAGCAATCGGCGAGACAATGGCGGTAATAATGGTTGCCGGAAATCAGGCTATTATTCCGAACGGAATACTTAAAGGACTTCGTACACTAACAGCTAACATAGTTATGGAAATGGGTTATGCAGCAGATTTACATCGTGAAGCTTTGATTGCTACGGGTGTAGTCTTATTTGTATTTATTTTAATCATTAATCTTACATTCTCTTTAATTAAAAGGAGGATGCAAAATTGAAAAAGCCAAATTTACAATCAATTTTTCTTAGATCAATAGTTTATCTGGCAATTTTACTTACTGTATCAACTCTTCTTTTAATTATAGGATATATTTTAATAAAAGGAATACCCCATATAACGCTGGATTTATTCAGCTTAGAATACACAAGTGAGAATGTTTCCTTGTTTCCTGCAATGATTAATACTGTTACGATGACTGTTTTATCATTATTAATAGCTGCACCACTTGGCATTTTTTCTGCAATATATCTTGTTGAATATGCAAAAAGAGGAAACAAGTTGGTTTCTGTTATTCGTACAACGGCTGAAACATTATCGGGCATTCCTTCAATTGTTTATGGTCTGTTTGGTTATTTACTGTTTGTTGCTGCACTTGGATGGGGCTATTCACTCCTTGCAGGTGCTTTTACGCTTTCGATTATGATTTTGCCGTTAATTATCCGAACAACCGAAGAGGCATTGAAATCAATACCCGATGCATATCGCGAGGGCAGCTTCGGGCTTGGAGCAGGTAAATTACGTACTGTGTTCAGAATAGTATTGCCGTCAGCAGTTCCTGGAATATTAGCTGGTATAGTATTGTCTGTAGGCAGAATTGTCGGCGAAACTGCTGCACTAATTTATACAGCAGGTACGGTAGCGCAAATTCCTGATAACCTGATGTCGAGCGGTAGAACATTGTCAATACATTTGTATGCATTATGGGTAGAAGGCTTAAATGCTAATCAAGCATATGCAACAGCAGTTGTACTTCTTGTTATAGTAATTTTTTTAAATGCGTTCTCGGCATATATTGCAAAATGGATTTCGAAAGGAAAAACACATGGATAAGTTTAATATAGAAAAATTGAACCTTTATTACGGCAATTTTCAAGCTTTAAAGGATGTATATTTGAACATACCTACTAATGAAATAACAGCTTTTATCGGACCGTCAGGATGCGGAAAGTCAACGCTTTTAAAGACCTTAAACCGCATGAACGACTTAATAGAAGATTGTAAAATAGATGGTAAGGTGTTGCTTGACGGTCAGGATGTTTACGGTAATATGGATACGAGTTTACTCCGAAAACGTGTAGGTATGGTTTTTCAAAAACCAAACCCTTTTCCGATGAGTGTTTATGAAAACATAGCATACGGTCCTAAGACACACGGTATAAAGAATAAAGCAAGGTTAGATGATATTGTAGAGCGTTCTCTTACAGATGCTGCAATATGGGGAGAATTAAAAGATCGTCTTAAAAAAAGTGCATTAGGGCTTTCAGGCGGTCAGCAGCAGCGTCTTTGCATAGCTAGAGCATTGGCGGTTGGGCCGGAAGTGTTGCTTATGGATGAACCCACAAGTGCTCTTGACCCTATTTCAACAAGTAAGATAGAAGATCTTGCAATTGAATTGAAAAATAAGTATACTATAGTTATCGTTACTCATAATATGCAACAAGCAACTCGAATTTCTGATAAAACAGCATTCTTTTTACTCGGTGATGTTATAGAATACGGAAAAACCGAAGAAATGTTCTCTAACCCGCAAGATAAACGTACCGAGGATTATATTACAGGAAGGTTTGGCTAAAAAAAGTTAAATTCAAGGAAAACAAAACAGTTAAAAATTCCTAATTATACTCCGCTATAACCATAATGCCAACGAATAATGGTTATATATCTACCTTTATAATATTTATTTTATTGTCGTTGGAGAAACGGGACTTTTTATGAGAAATAAATTTGATTTACAGCTTGAAGAATTGAACAACGACTTGATTTCTATGGGTGCTCTTTGTGAAACAGCAATAGCAAATGCAGTAAAAGCATTGAATAACAATGATATGATTCTTGCTGAAAAAGCTATAATAACCGAAAAAGAAATTGACCAAAAAGAAAAAGATATAGAAACTCTTTGTCTTAAACTGCTTTTACAACAGCAGCCTGTGGCAAAAGATCTACGCCTGATTTCGTCTGCTCTTAAAATGATTACCGATATGGAGCGAATTGGTGATCAGGCAGCTGATATAGCAGAAATTGTTACTTTTATAGACCTTTCTGAGAGTAAAAATAACGTGCATATATCTGATATGGCGGAAGCTACCAGAAAAATGGTTACCGAGAGTATTGATGCGTTTGTAAAGCGTGATTTGGGTCTTGCACATAGTGTTATTGGTTATGATGATGTTGTCGATAATTTATTCACAACAATAAAAAAGGATTTAATAGAATTAATAGCAAGCGATATTAAATATGGAGAACAGGCACTTGACATTCTTATGATTGCAAAATATCTTGAGCGTATTGGCGACCATGCTGTAAACATTGCAGAGTGGGTTGTTTTTGCAATAACCGGTACGCATAAAGAATAATAATACCCTATTAGAAAGGTATGTAAAAAGTTTAAAAGATAAATCTTTCANNGGAAAGGCATGGTCATAAATATGATTTACTGTGTTGAAGATGACAGAAGTATAAGAGAGCTTGTTGTTTACACCTTGCAGAACACCGGTTATTCAACTGCCGGATTTGAGAAAGGTGCCGAACTTTTTATCGCAATACGCGCTCAGATGCCAGAGCTTATTCTGCTTGATATTATGCTGCCCGATTTGGATGGAATCGGTATATTAAAACGCCTTCGTTCAGATGCTTCAACTAAAAAAATACCTGTCATAATGCTTACCGCCAAAGGAACGGAATATGACAAAATTATCGGTCTGGATAGCGGTGCGGATGATTATATCACAAAGCCATTCGGTATGATGGAATTGATTTCACGCATTAAAGCTGTTTTAAGACGAACCAACAGCAATAATGATGAAATCGAATATTCTTTTGGCAAAGTAAAAATAAATACAAAAGCCCACAGTATTCTGGTAGATGGTGTTTCGGTAGAACTCACCTTAAAAGAGTTTGAACTTTTACATTTAATGATGAAGAATGCAGGAATTGTTTTAACCCGTGATATGCTACTGGAGAATATCTGGGGTTATAACTTTGATGGTGAAACGAGAACGATAGATGTACATATCCGTACTCTGCGGACAAAATTGGGAAGCGGCGGCGATATAATAGAAACTGTACGTGGCGTAGGGTACCGTATTGGAGATTAGTTTGAAAAATTTCATTTTTCAAACACGGTTTTGTGCNNATGAAAGTGTAACTTTCATACATTGCTGTTAGCGTGAACGCTACGGAAAGGTTTGAATATCTATATGAAAAAACGAATTTTCTGGAGCATAATGCTCTCCTCACTCTTAATCTTCTTTATTACTTCTGTACTTATTATAACTGCATTGTATAATGATTTTAAAGAGGAAAGAAAGCAGGAGCTTGAGATTGAATGCAATTATATTGCTACTGCACTTACCGATATGGATATAAATTATCTTTTAAATATCGGTCGTGATACACCTGATCGAATTACCTTGATATCCTCTGACGGAACTGTTTTATACGATAGTGCTGCAGATATAAAAAAACTTGAGAACCATCTTAACCGTCCCGAAATAGCTGCCGCTATTAAAAACGGAAGCGGTGAAGCTACACGCCTTTCGGACACACTCGGAGAAAGCACATATTATTATGCCAAATTGTTGGAGAATGGTAACATTCTACGTCTTTCAACGACAATAAAAAACATTTTCGGTGTTATAGACAGAGCGGCTTTTCTTATTACACTTATTATACTTCTTGCTATTATAACAGCAATAGTTTCAGCACGTATTCTGACGAAAACAATTATCGCACCGATTAACAAGTTAAATCTTGACGCTCCCCTGACCAACAGCACCTATGATGAGTTATCTCCCCTGCTTTTAAGAATGGATAAGCAAAATAAAAAAATCTCCGAACAGTTCGGAGAGCTGGAAGCAAAACAGGCTGAGTTTAATACGATTACAGAAAACATGAACGAAGCTATTGTTATTTTTGGTGAAAACAAGCATATCCTTTTCGCAAATAAGAGTGCAAAAAAGCTTTTCGGTTATAGTAAAGCTGTAAATTATCTGGAGTTATGCAGAGATGCAGGTTATATACAAACGGTTGAAGCTGCTTTCGTAGGTAAATCTTCAAGTGATAAAATTAATAAAAACGGTAGAATATATCAATTATCGGTTAATCCTGTAAAAGGTAACATGAATTATGCTGCCGTTTTATTTGCTGTCGATATAACAGAAAAAGAACAAAGCGAAAAAATGCGTCGTGAATTTTCTGCAAATGTATCACATGAGTTAAAAACACCGTTGACATCAATTATCGGGTATGCGGAAATTATTCAGAACGGGATCGCAAAAAAAGAGGATTACCCACGCTTTGCTGAGCAGATTTTTTCCGAATCAAAAAGACTTTTATACTTAATTGAAGACATAATTAAACTTTCACGACTTGACGAAGAAGGTTTAAAAAAGGAATTTGTACCAGTTGATTTATATTTATTGTCCGAAAATGTAATAACCGAGCTTAATGACAAAGCTAAATCACGTAATGTTTCGGTTTCACTTGAAGGAAAATCAAATATTGTAAACGGCATTGAACGCACCTTGCACGAGATAATTTTTAACCTATGTGATAATGCTCTAATCTATAATAAAGATGGCGGAAGTGTAATAATTAGAATAGAAAAAATCGAGGGACGAGTTATATTATCGGTAATAGATACAGGTATCGGAATATCACTCGAGCATCAAAACCGTATATTCGAGCGTTTTTATCGTGTTGATAAAAGTCGTTCTAAAGAAACAGGCGGTACGGGTCTCGGTTTGTCAATTGTAAAACATGGTGCAATGCTCCATAATGCGGATATAAAACTCGAGAGTGCTCTTGGAAAAGGAACTACAATAAAAATAAAATTTAAAGAGGTTATTTGATATGAATTTAAAAAACAAACCAAAAGTAGCATTTATTTGTGTACATAACTCTTGCCGTTCCCAGATTGCAGAAGCATTGGGTAAACATTATGTAGGTGATGTTTTCGAAAGTTATAGTGCAGGAACAGAAACAAAACCACAAATAAACAGAGATGCGGTTCGTCTTATAAAACAGCTTTACGGCATTGACATGGAGAAAACACAACACTCAAAATTACTTACCGATATACCTCCTGTTGATGTCGTCATTACTATGGGCTGCAACGTTACCTGCCCTTTTTTACCAAGCAGATACAGAGAGGACTGGGGACTTGAAGATCCGACAGGAAAAAGCGATGAGGAGTTTATAATTGTTATAAATAAAATTGAACAAAAAATAAAAGAACTGAGTGAAAGAATTAAATATTTGTAATATTGTTTTTAGTGACATAAATATGCAGAACATTTTTGAAGAAGTTAAACTTTATTAGGATTCTGAAATCCTCTTCGCCTGCGGCTCGAAACTTTAATATAATGTTTACATTTTTCAAAACACCAAACGGATTGTTAAACAGTTGAATACATAAAAGCAAATCCGGATTTTGTTTTTACAAGTGGAAGTAATGATTTTTAATAAGCAATAAAATAATTGTTCGCAAATCAAATGCAGGGAATATCTATTGCAGATCGCCAATGGTAACGAAATAGCGCTAGAAAATCTGTATAATGGTATAAGCTATTCGCTTATTCTTTTGCAATGTCGTATTGCAAAAATAAAGAAACAGCAGAAGATATCGTGTAGGACACTTTTGTGAAAATAATTACTAGCATTGATCGCTAAGTATCAGTATAATTTTGAGGATCTTCTGTATACCAGCTATTTGAAGAAGCATTTATGCTTATTTGTGTTGTATTTAAAATGTTTCGGTTTCTTTTAATGACTGCGATGTAACCGGCTCATAAAATTCGCTTCCAATAACAAACGTCTCAATGCCCGTTTCTAAATTATAACGGTACGAAAATCTTTCTGTTTCAATGGAAGCAGAAGTGTAGGCGGAATTTTCATATCAATAACAGGAGTGGTAATGGGAATAACAGTATCATATATATGTGATAAAGTTTCAACACCAGCCCGACCTTCTTCATTGATAACTCTGTCGATATCTTTCTTGGTTATTGAATCAGCAATGCCACTATCAGACTGATTGAGTTTATTGATAATTTGTTGTACTTCTAATGATATTGTATCATTTTTTTCTAAAGCTAATGTAGATGAAAATCTAGAAACATATAGTGTAATTATTATGGCTGAAATTAAAACTTGACTAACTTAATACGCATTTTTAACTTCCTTTCTTATCTTAAACTTGATTGCCTGAAATAACGAATTGCCTAAATTTATTTTTAATATACAAAATTCTACCTCCCTTTATAATATATATAATTTATATTACACCAGTTAATTTTAATAATATTTTAACTAGATGTGTAAAAACGAAGTTATCATATCTTAAATGTTTTATCTTAGCATGTCGTCAAGGTGTCGTCAGATATTAAAATAGGGATGGCATTTTCGATGCGAGAAATGATCGCAGGAATATTTTGCTGTTACTATTTATTTAAGAGTTTGTCAAATATATTCTCGTTTTTGTTTTACAGCAAAAAACTCCTATATTTGTATTTAATACAAATATAGGAGTTTTTGTTGGCGCCTTTTGTAGGGCTCGAACCTACGACCCT
>DMMZ01000009.1 GCA_003452915.1 Clostridiales bacterium
GTTTCGTTTTGAAAAAGTAATTCGGACATAGTTGACTTACCGACACAACTTGCTCCAGTAATTATAAATAGTGGTTGTTTTTTTGTTGGATTCATCTGTTTATTACTCTCCTTCTCTTTATAGCTTCCATATGTTATACGATTTGTGAATTCGTAATTTGAATTTGATTCAATAAAAATCTTTATCAAAGAAAATAATTATCGTATCCGTTCTGCCCGAAAAGTAAACCGCTTTTTTTATAAAAGTTCTCGTTAAGTGTAAAAACACCGTTCTTTTCAGGTGGGCAGGATAACCCTTCTGGCAATAATTTCTTAAGGCTCTCCCAGTTTACATAATTCTGATGCCCGTTTACTTCAAGACATCCGACTTTCATACCCTCCAACGCACCGATTCTTGCTGCAAACTGTTTATTCCACTCAACAAGCAGCGGATTAACGGTAAGATCGGCACAGATAGCCTGACCGCCTGCGGCGTGAATTGCTTCTGCCATGCGAAAGGAAACCGACATTGTTTTGGCGATCGGCTTTAAGGCTACTGCTTTATAACCGAGAGAAAGACGATATTTAACATCATCAAGGCTGTGTGCCGATTCATCTGCATTAATTGTTATCGGCAAATCGCCAACATATATTTCGTTTTGAGCGTCAAACGGCTCTTCGAGCAAAGCTATTTTATCTAAAGCTCCTATTTTTTCAGCATGTTCCAGAAGTTCGCAAAGCCGCTCCTTACTGTCATATCTTCCGTTAGCGTCAAGATAATACAAGATTTTTCCACTCTTAGTAAGATTTGTCGTATATTGCGAAGCTATATTATGTATTTCGCTCATCCGTGCCTTATCCCATTCGAGCATTGAACGCATATCTTCTTCGTGAGTTAGGTTTATACCTGTTGCTTTACCTATTTTTATCTTTAAAAGTGCTGTTCCGCTGTCAAGTGTTTGCTTAAGCTGTTCTTTTGTAACGGCATAACTGATAAGTGGAATATGTGCCAGTTTTTCATGGCGTGAGGATAAAGCCTTTTTAGCGTAATCGGGAATGATTCCGTCAAAAGTTGTGACAGAATTTTCTTTTGCGTAAAGCGTCCATAACGCATAATCGATGCCGACCAAAGAGTTAAGTACAAAGGTCTCTAAAACCTTCCTGCCGCATATCCTTTCGGCATATTTACACAGTTCGGGTACAATTGAAGCAATAACAATGTCGGGAGAAGAAAACTCTGTATTCTCCAGCATTTTCAAGGCTCTGTTTGTTACAAGCATCATCATTGCACTTGATGCAACCGGTGGATTATCACCAAATACAGCTCCATCAGACCATAAAACACTCTCTACCGTAGGACAAACAGCAGTAAAATTATAACTTTTTATTCTGACAACCGTTTGCCAGAGCTCGTTAAGGTATCTGCCTTTGAAACCAAATGGCGAAATAAGTTTTTCACGAGTAAAATCAAGCTCACAACTTTTTATTCTAATTTTTTTGCTCATTATATATTTTATTCCTTATTCAATATTTCTATTGCTTTATCCGGTACATATCCTGTGAGCGGTCTTTTATATTTTATAAGCTCTCTCACAAAAGTTGAGCTTATAAATTCATATTCTTTTTTTGCAGGCAGGATAATGCTTTCTGCATCCGCAAGTTCTCTGTTTATCTCAAAAAGTATCCGCTCGTATTCGAAGTCAAGAGTGTTTCTTGCTCCTCTGACTATTACAGGATTTTCTGTCTGTAAAACTAAATCGGCAAGAAGACCGTTCCATAACCTTACAGTTATATTCGCATTATGCGAAAAGCATGCTTTTACCGACAAAAATCGCTTTTCTGTGTTAAATAAAAAGCGTTTTTCGGTATTATCAAGCACCGCAACAATAACTCTTGGAAAGAGTTCGCTTGCACGTTTAATTAAATCAAAATGACCAGTTGTTATCGGATCATAGCTGCCTGTTACAATAGCTGTTTTCATGCAGGTACTCCTCTCGTATTATTTATGCTAAACGGATTATTGAAATATAGGTTCTTCCATATTTATATAACTTTTGTTCTTTACCGTCAATCGGCTCGGGAACACCATCCTCTTCGCTCTCGCAGACAATTATTGCATCCTTTGCCAATATTTCTGAGGTATAAAGTCGTTTAAGCACTTCGTCAATAAAGCCTGCCTTATATGGCGGATCAAGAAAAACAAGCCCAAACGCTTCTTTTCCTTTTACACCTTTTAGATATTCCTTCCAATCAGCGGTAGCTATACGGCATTTTTCCATTAACTTTGTTTTTGTTGCATTTGATTTTATTATATCGGTTGCAGAGCGGTTTGCATCAACAATGACCGCATTTTTTGCACCTCTTGACAAAGCCTCTAGTGAGAGCTGACCGCTTCCGCCGAATAAATCGAGTATGCTCCTGTCGTGCAAATCAAATTGTATAGCAGAAAAAACTGCTTCCTTGACTATTTCGGATGTAGGTCTGGTATCATCACCCGAAAGTGTGACTAATTTCGTTCCCTTTGCTGTACCTGTTATAATTCTCATATTAACCTCCACGCCCAGAAGGGCACAAATAATAATGCAAAATTAGTGGAGGTACGCGCCAATGTAACTCCATTTCTTATATTTTTCACGCTATTTAATCGATTTACCAAAAAAATACTTGTTGGTAAACACTCCTTATATTATTTTTGGGCTTTGTTGAGTTCTTTAAATATTTCGGAAGCGAGATATTTATTAATTCCCTTAACTTCCGCAATTTGTTCTGCTGTTGCATTTTTAAGTGCTATATAACTGCCGAAATACTCTAACAACGCATTTGCTTTTTCGTCGCCTACACCCTTAATCTTGGTGAGTGAGCTTGTTTTTACCGTTCTTCTGCGTTGCATATCCATTCTTGTTAACGCATAACGGTGAACTTCCTCTTGTATTTTATAAACAAAAACAAAAATATCCTGTCGTTTGTTTAAGGATAATTCGCCATTTCCGTCTGTAAGCGTTCTTGTTTTGTGATGCTCGTCCTTTACCATTCCGAAAATAGCAATATCAAGTCCGTACCCATCAAGTACTTCCTTTGCAACCGAGACTTGACCTACTCCACCGTCCATCAGTATAAGATCGGGGTATTCCCAGCCTTCTTCATCTGCCTGATGTGAAAAACGACGGGTTAAAGCCTCTCTCAACGAACCGTAATCGTCCTGTCCAACCGTGCTTTTTATATTAAACGAACGATATTTTTTCTTTACAAAACGCCCTCGCTCCAGCACAACCATTCCGCAGGTGGTATGCTCTGCACCGCTGTTAGAAATATCATAGGCTTCAATGCGGTCTGGCAATAAACCTAATTGTAGAAACTCCGCAAACGAAACCAAAAAATCATTGTGCTTATCTTCTTCGGCACGTCTGTGCAACAACAGCTGCTTGGCGTTTTCACTTGCTCTGCCTGTCAGCGCTTTCATTTCTCCACGCTGGGGTGTTGTAATACTAACCTTTAAGCCTGCACTTGAAGTCAGCCATTCGGAAATAAGGCTTCTGTCTTCACCCAGTAAGTCGTAATCTATATATATTCTTTTCGGAATGAACTCTCTTAATTCATAAAAACGTTGTATAAATGCAGCGACCGATCCGCTGTTTAATATCTCGTCCGCACCGAAGAAAAAGCTCTCACGGTCAATAATTACACCACCTCTGACAAAAAACACAACTAAAGCACTACCCAGATCGTCTGCATATATTCCAAATNNTGACGCAACAATCTGCTGCTTATCCTTTATTTTCTGTAATGACCGTATGCGATCGCGATATCTTGCCGCTCGTTCAAAAAGCATCTGCTCGGATGCTTCTTCCATTTTTTCTTCAAGTTTCTTTATCAAAGCTCCGTAATCACCGCGAAGATAATGTAAGGCTTCCTCATTGAGCTCATTATATTCTGCTTCTGTAATATTTCCTTCAACACAGGGACCGATACATTGCTTAATATGATAATTTAGGCAAGGACGACCTTTTCCGATTTCTTTTGGAAACTCACGTTTACAGTTTGGCAAAAGGAAGGTTTTTTGCACAGTTTCTATTATATTTCTAGCTACTCCGACAGAAGAAAATGGTCCGAAATATCTATCCTTTGTATTTGTACGTCTGTGACAATAATCAATTTTCGGATAAGGCTCAGAGGTAACTACTATATACGGATAAGCCAGGCTGTCCTTTAGTTTTATATTATATCGGGGCATATGCTGCTTGATAAACTGGTTTTCCAAAATCAGAGCCTCTAGCTCTGTTTTTGTATGATAAATTTCAAAATCATAAACGGAGTTAACCATTTTAAGCGTTTTGCCGAAATGATTCTGATATTGTGCAAAATAGCTGGTAACCCTGTTTTTTAACGCTTTTGATTTGCCGACATAAATTATCTTGCCGACACGATTTTTCATTATATAAACTCCCGGTGTTGCCGGAAGTAATTTTGCTTTTTCGAATAATTCTTCTTTAGTCATAAGAAATCACCCTTGGGTATTTACAAAAAATCGCCCTGAACTCATAATATACGATGAGCCCAAGGCTTAATTTCTTTGATAACAATCAGATAGCTGTGTTCCATTTGACAAGAACACAGACGAAAAGACATAGATTGATTTTTTAGTCGTTAAATCCCTTTACAACAAGATCGACTAACGCATCAACTGCCTCCTGTTCGTCGACTCCATCTGCAAGAATAGAAATAATATCACCCTTAGCAATTCCGAGTGAAAGTACGCCAAGCAAGCTCTTTGCATTAGCGCGTCTATCGCTGTTCTCTATCCAAATTGAGCTCTTGAAACAATTAGCTTTTTGTATAAAATAGGTAGCCGGTCTTGCGTGCAATCCGACTGTGTTTTGTATTGTTACATTCTTTGTTAGCATAGATTATATACCCCCAATGATATTAATATAGATTATATCAAAATATTACACTTAAATCAATAGACAACAGATGTATGTTTAAACGAAAATATCGAAGTTACTTGATTTTTTTCTGTACAATTATACTAATCAACCGACAAAATAGTTATTTCAAATACAGCAGTTGATGTAAAAATACTATATGTTTTACCGGGAGCAATTAGAATATTACCATTTAAAAATACTCCGGTATCACTCTTAAAACCTCCTGCAATCGCTTTTACAGTTACATCAAACAATCCGTCCTTCTCGATTAGCATTTCTTTTCCATCAATAGTATATTCAATAACTTTACTTCTTTCTGAATTAACTTTAATTATTCGCCCCATAGAGGCACCGCTATCTTTTTCCGATATAACCGTGTCTAATGTTAAATAAGAAAGACGAATGCTGTCAACCTGTTTAATCCCAAATGTATAGACTATCTCATTGCTCTTGACAGGATTTAAAAGTTCTTCTATATTATTTCTAAAAAGCACCCCAGCTATAAGTGCTATAAGTAATACAATTATTATTATATCTAGTATATTAAAGCGAATTCTTTTTTCTGCTATCATGCTAACCTCCACGCCCTGCCAGGGATAAACAATAATATAAAATTTGTGAAGGTACGCACTGATGTCCCTTTATTTCTTATATTCTTCATGCTAATCCACCTCTTTTACGCTAACAGCCGTTATAGTTGCAACACCGTAAAAATCGGGAAGTCTTAACACAATTTGCTCGCCCGCTCTGAGCGGCTGATCACCGATTGAATAAAAACCATTGTCATATATAGCGTTTACATAAATTGTAGCTTTTACTGTGTTGTATTCGCTTGAGATATGAGAAACATATTCTCCGAGATCAGATGTTTTGTTTAAAGTTTGTATAATTTTATTTTCGTTAAGTGCTGTCGAGATTCTTCCCATTGATTCGCCGTTATCAGAAAGAAAATCCTCGCCAATTGTTATATTTGATGCAATATTTTTATCAACAAAATCAAAAATTACCTTATATTCTACCTGGGAAGTAATAACTTCTTTAGGTTTAAATGTATAGAAAAAACCCGCACCCATCGAACCAAAAACAAGAAGAATAATAATTATATCAAAAAGCAAGCCTTGTACCGGCTTTTTTTCTTTAGATGCCTTCATCGCTGGTATTTCCCTCCCTTAAATAAACACTTCTTTCGTGAACATTTTTAATCGCAGATACCATGCCGCAGACGATCCAAAACAGCATATAAATCCTTAAATATTCCCACATATCATATCCTATTCCAAGTATGAGAAACATAATAATAACTGCGGTAAATGCTGCTGAAATATAATTAATTTTGATATTGTTACATTTGAAATTGCAATAAAAAACTCTCTGAAGTATAAAAAACACCGCTAAAACAAATACCGCTAAGAAGAATATTCCTCCCTGCGTCAATAATTTCTCGTATAACCCAAGAGAATTAATATTATTATTTGCGCCTATCCTATTCAAGCCCGAAATCAACATTTGATCGCCCATTCCGATTCCGGATAATAGGAAGGTGAAAATTAATCTTCCTATATCGTTATTTACTGCATTTACTGAGTTTATGATGTAAATCTTGTTCATAAACGGAATAAAAGGCAACAGGAAATATACTGCCCAGAAAATGAAAGCAAAAATTGCAAAGATTGTAATTGGCTTTTTGAAAGCAAAAACCGAATATATAAATACAGCTATAAATGCGCTTGTGAAAATTATACTGTCCTCTTTTATAATTATACATACAACTGTCATTACTATAAGCACAAGAAGTCCGGCTTTTTCACTCCTGCGTTTCCTTATTTTAAATAATGCTAGGCAGATTGGAATAAGCATTACTAAAAAATATCCAAAGCTGTCTATATTTATAAGCGATGAATCGAGTGAATATAATAAAGAATCTAAAAATATATTATCAGAGTCGCTTGTAATATGGTGCAAAATAAACAACAGACAACCTGCAACAGCTCCCAGACATACGCTGTAAAGTGATTTCCTTATTAATTGTTCGGATACTATAAGGTTGGATATCAAGAAATAAACGAAAAGATAGCAGACTAAATATAATGCCCGAACCTGCCCTCCGTTGCCGCTAAATAACCCTACAGCAATGATATATAACATAAATAGCAAAACAAATATGTCAGCAGTTTTAAACCGCAGATTACGTTTTGCTCTTAGAACTTTCAAAATAAAGCTGATAGATGATGAAATTAATAAAATAGCTAGTAATTTAACCGATGCTAACGGGTAAAGCAATATTGTAAGCAATAAACCGAACTCGGGTGCAAATAAAACCGTAGCACATAATACTGTTATTAAAATAGATAATATTATACTTGATAGACTGATGAATATTGTGGAAACCCCAAGGATTGTACCTAATACAAATGCAAAAGTTCCATAACTTTGCGGTTTTTTTTGCTCCTTAAGATACATTTCGTTTATACCGAGTATATTTATAAAAACAAGGCGAAAAAATCTGCTCACTTTTAATGTAGTAACTAAGCTTTTACCGGAAAAAAGCATTGGTGTTCCTATAATAATTAAAATTGCTGACCAAATAAGCTCGTTATCATTCGGTATTGTTGTAATATAAGAAAACTTTTTTGCAAGGTAGATTCCGGTACCATATACACCAATTATACAGAAGAGAATTCCATAAAATCTTATCGCAGCTGATAACAGCATATTAATTATTCGGCGATAATATTTTACGATATGGCTTTTTTCTACGCCATTGGAAATAAATACTTTAGCTGGACGTATCAATCGTTTTTCTGTATTTATCTTCGAAAATATTCTTCCGATAAAACCATTTTTAAAAAATATATCCGTTTCGTCACTTCCACAAAAAATCAGGTAGAATATACTGCCCGAAAAAAATTTGACAAAGCGGTCGGAAAACTTATTTAAGCAGGAGAAAATAAGGCTCTCTCTTATAAGCCTTTTAAAGAAGGTGCCCTTAAATTGTTTTGTACTTCTGACCGTATTCCCCATAACGCTCCTGTCACCAGACATCGTTCCGGTTATAATTTTAATTAATTAAGAAGGTCAGGCCTTTTTTTACGTGTACGCTCTTCCGCTTGGATGCTTTTCCACTCCACCTGCTTAGCGTGGTGTCCGTTAATCAATACCTCCGGCACTTCTTTGCCCTCGAATACTCGTGGACGTGTGTATTGAGGATGCTCTAAAAGACCATCTTGCAGGCTCTCGTTCTCGTAACATTCCGAAGAGGGTAAAACACCCTTGACAAGTCTTGAAACCGCATCCACAACAATTGCCGCAGGCAGCTCTCCGCCTGTAAGAACATAATCACCGACAGAAATTTCTTCGTCGATTTCAAGCTCAATTATCCGTTCGTCAATTCCCTCGTAATGTCCGCAAAGTAAAATAAGATTATCGTATTCGGATAGCTCACGTACTTTTTGTTGATCAAACACTTTTCCCTGCGGCGACATATAGATAACACGGGTTTTTCCTTCCGGCAGTTTTTCTTTTACCGCACGAATACAGTCAATAACAGGCTGACAAGCCATAATCATCCCGTAACCTCCGCCATAAGGAGTATCGTCAACACGGCGGTGTTTATCCTTGGTGTAATCTCTTATGTTGGTACAGTTAATTTCTATCAATCCTGCAGAAACGGCTCTGCCCAGAATACTGCTCGCGAATACACCCTCGAGCATATCAGGAAAAAGTGTTAAAACCTCAAAACGCAAAATTTTTCCTCACTTAACATTTTAAAATAGTTTCTATTTAGTCTCAAGTCCCTCGATAAGTTTAACCTTTAATCCTGTTTCAATATTGATTTCTTTAATAAACTCATCATTATCGGGAACAAGATAATCATTTTTTTCACCTTTAATAAAATAGTAATTACATTTGACTCCCTCGTCAATACGCTCGAGAATACCTATTTGTTCACCTGTTTCCAAATCGAAAACAGGCAGAGAAATAAGATCGTCGTTATAATAAACGCCTTCATCAAGCTTAACATCGTTTCGGTCAAAATAAACCGTTCTGCCGGTGAGCGATCCTGCAATCCCTCTGTCCTCATAACCTTCAAAAAGAATAGCCGGTATTGTCGGACGGTATTGCTTGACGGTTAAAAACCGTTCTCCGTTCTCATCAAGATAAAAGCGTTTTACACCGATGAGGAAATCCGGGCTGTCGCACCAACAATCGAAGTGCACCTCGCCTTTTATTCCCCTCGGTGAATTAAGTCTGCCTGCCTGTAAATAACGCTTCATCANNTCATCAGATAATATCGACTATAACGCGCTTGTTTTCCTTGATAGCGGCTGCTTTCATTACTGTGCGGATGCTCTTGGCAATTTTTCCGCCCCTGCCAATAACCTTACCCATGTCTTCCTTAGCAACCGAAAGTTCAAGTATACTGGTATCACCGCTGGTCTTTTCAACAACAACAACCTCATCGGGTTTGTCGACAATCGATTTGGCGATATCGATAAGAATTTGTTTCATTAATATCTCCTTTTTTATACGCAAAAAATTTAAATATTTTTTGCAAACAAAATGCCTGTTATACTATTTCGAATTAGATAACGCCATTCTTTTTAAGCAAAGCTCTTACTGTATCGGTAGGTTGTGCACCTTTGGATATCCAGTCTTTAGCTTTTTCAGCGTCAACCTTTACTTCTGCCGGGTTAGTCATAGGATTGTAATATCCAAGCTCCTCGATAAATCTACCGTCTCTCGGATAACGTGAATCCGCTACTACTATTCTGTAGAATGGAGCCTTCTTTGCGCCCATCCTTCTGAGTCTGATTTTTACTGCCATCTGTTTGTCCTCCAAAAAATAATGTATATTTGTTTTTTATATTAAAGAGATAGTTTTTCTCTTTTATATCATGAAATTTAAATTACAATGCCGACAATTTGTAATTGAATTTAATATATATCATGGTCGGCTATTTTAAAATGGCAGTTTAAACTTGCCCTTTTTAAAGCCTTTATTGCTTGTAAATTGCTTCATCAATACCTTAGTCTGCTCATACTGCTTAAGTAACCTGTTAATTTCCTCAACAGAAGTTCCGCTACCTGAAGCAATTCTCTTTTTTCTTGAGGAATTCAAAACATCGGGGTGATTACGCTCGCGAGGTGTCATTGAAAGTATGATTGCCTCGGTTCTGGCCATTGCACGCTCGTCTATCTTAGCATTTCCGAGCTGTGAAGGTTTGATTCCGGGCATCATTCCCAAGAGAGATTCCATTGAACCCATATTTTTAAGCTGTCCAAGCTGGTCAAGGAAATCCACTAGGGTAAAGGACTGCTCACGGAATTTACGCTCCATCTCCGCAGCTTTTTTCTCGTCAAAAGCCTGTTCAGCTTTTTCAATCAACGATAATACGTCACCCATTCCGAGAATACGGGACGCCATTCGCTCGGGATAAAAAGGCTCAATAGTGTCAAGCTTTTCACCCATACCGATAAACTTAATCGGTTTTCCTGTAACATGACGAACCGAGAGTGCGGCACCACCTCTGGTATCGCCATCCATTTTTGTTAAAATTACACCTGTAATGTCCAAAAGATTGTTAAAGCTCTCGGCAACATTAACAGCATCTTGTCCTGTCATTGCATCAACAACCAAAAGAATTTCGGTTGGGCTGGTAGCCTCTTTTATATTTTTTATCTCGTTCATCATAACTTCGTCGATATGCAGTCTGCCTGCTGTATCGATGAAAACCAGATCGTGACCGTATTTTATCGCAAATTTTATTGCTTCATTTGCTGTTTCAACAGGGTTTGCCGTTCCACGCTCAAACACGGGAACACCTACCTGCTCCGCAACTACCTGTAGCTGCTTGATCGCAGCAGGACGGTAAATATCGCAGGCTACCAAAAGCGGACTCTTTCCCTGTTTTTTATATAACTTAGCTAGTTTTGCTGTGTGTGTGGTTTTACCCGAACCTTGAAGACCGCACATCAGAACTACCGTCGGTGGCTTTGCAGAAATATTCAATTTGGAATTGATTCCGCCCATGAGATCAGTCAATTCCTCGTTTACTATTTTAACTATCTGCTGAGCCGGAACGAGGCTTTCCAAAACCTGACTTCCAACAGCACGTTCTGTTACTTTATTAATGAATTCCTTGACAACCTTGAAGTTTACGTCCGCCTCTAGTAATGCTAGCTTTATTTCACGCATACCAACCTTAACATCAGCTTCGGTGAGCTTGCCTTTGTTTTTAAACTTCTTGAATGCCTCGGACATCTTGTCTACTAAGCTCTGAAACATATAACCTCCACACCCTGCCGGGCATAAAAATAGTACTCCTAAATATTCAGGAACAGCTTACTATAATTTCACTTGCAAGTTCTTTTATCTTTTCGTTATCAGTTAATTCAATTATACGATGTGCAGTTTCACTTATAAATACGTTCTTTTTTATTAAGCCGAGTTTGTCCTCAAAATCAAAGAGCGCTTCCTCGCCATGCTTAATGTTATCCCGTACACCCTGTCTTGTTATACCAAGATTCTCGGCTATCTCCGCAAGTGAAAAATCTTCGTAATAATACAGCTCAAGAACCTCACGCTGACGTGTTGATAAAACACCTGCATAGAAATCTATCAGCTTACATATTACTGCACGCTTATCGTCCATAATAGTTCCTTCTTGCGAAAGTAAATTAAACGCCTGTAAAGAAAAAAACTTTACAGGCGTTATTATATATACTTTTTTGTAGTTTGTCAATAGTTTTTCATTTTTATTTTTATCTTAGATACACCATTTTCAGATAAAATTGTTGCTTCCGTTCCCTCTCCGCAAGCACCACACAGAATTTCACCAGAGAGCAGATCCTCTGCTTTACGTAAAAGCTGTTGCCTTATTGCTCTTGCTCCTTTACCTGCAAGCTCCTTCGAATCAAGTGCGTTATCAATAAAGCTACCCTCAAAGGTAATCTTTATTCCCTTATCCGCAATGCGTTTTGCCAATTCTTCAAGTTGAATCCTTGCAATCTCTTTTAATTCGTTTAATGAGAGTCTATCGAATACAACCGTTTCATCAATTCGATCAATTAATTCCGCAGGAAGTATTTTTTTTACTGTATCAATTATACGAGCATGTTCGTTTACAGTCGTTTCACCTGAAAAACCGATGTTGCGTGAATCAAAATTCGAAAACCCGATGTTTGAGGTCATTATAATAAAAACATTCTTAAATAATACTTTTAAACCATTCGAATCGGTCAGAACCGCGTCATCGAGTATTTGTAACAGTAAATTCAATATGTCTGGATGTGCTTTTTCAATTTCGTCAAGTAAAAGCAATGAATAAGGCGAACGGCGTATTCGTTCGGTCAAAGCTCCTCCCTCTCCGAATCCTACATACCCGGGAGGGGCACCAATAAGCTTGGAAACACTGTGCTTTTCCATATATTCGCTCATATCCAGTTTTATCAGTGCATCTTCTCTGTCAAAAATCAATTGTGACAACACTTTTGCTGTTTCGGTTTTGCCGACACCGCTAGGTCCCAAAAAAAGAAAAGAACCACTTGGACGATGTGTATCCCGCAGACCAGCACGAGTACGACGTACAGCTCTGCAAATGGTAGAAATTGCTTCTTTTTGTCCTACGATAGATTTGCGGATTTCGTCTTCAAGATATAAAAAGCGTTCACTCTCGCTCTTTGTCAAAACAGCAAGCGGAATTCCCGTTTGTTCTTGAGCAACCATCGCAACATCGTTGGCAGTAATGTTTATCTGTTGCTCGGAAAAGCTGCGTGTCAGCTTTTTCTTAGCAGCCGCTTCGTCAATAAGATCAATTGCCTTATCGGGAAGAAAACGGTCGCTGATATACCGTGCTGAAAGAGTAACAGCAGTCTTTAATGCATCGCTGTTTATGTTTACATTATGATAAATCTCGTATTTTTTCTTTAACCCTTCGAGTATGGATAGACATTCCTCCTCGGTAGGTTCTTTTATATAGACAGGTTGAAAACGACGCTCTAAAGCACTGTCCTTTTCAATTGACTTTTTATATTCTTTTAATGTTGTCGCTCCGATAAGTCGTATCTCGCCTCTTGCTAGAGCGGGTTTTAAAATATTGGATGCGTCAATCGCACCCTCTGCTGCACCTGCACCTACAATAGTGTGTAGCTCGTCAATAAACAGAATCACGTCATCAGCTTCACTTACTTCGGTAATTATACTTTTAATTTTTTCCTCGAATTCACCTCTGTATTTTGTTCCAGCTACCAGCGTTGACATATCAAGTGCCATTATTCGCTTATCAGCAAGCTCCTCGGGTATGTCTCCATTTGCAATTCTGCTTGCAACCGACTCTACTACCGCAGTTTTGCCAACACCTGCTTCACCTATTAAGCAGGGATTATTCTTGCTGCGACGCAGTAAGATGCCAATTAACCGTTCTTCTTCTTTTTCTCTTCCTATTACAGGATCGATTTTGCCTGAAAGAGCTTTTTCTGTTAAATTTATTGCATTTTTATCTAAGTTCGGTGTGTTCTTTTTTGTGGGAATTTCCTCCACCTCTGCTGTAGCTTCTTCATATACTCTGCAAAACATTCCGTCAAGACAGGTACAAAGTGCTGGAATATCTACTCCAACAGCTTCAACTAATCTTGTTCCTACGCAATCTTCCTTTAATAATGCCAAAAGGATATGCTCTGTTCCGATAAAATTATAGAGAGCGCTTTTTACCTGCGTAGATGAACTCATAAGTATTTTTTTACAGGTTGGTGTCATATCTTCAGTCGATAGATTGCTTCTGCAACCCATTCCTACCAGCTCTATTATACGTGTTTTTGTGTCCGCAAAGGTTACCCCTCTGCCGTTTAGCAACTTTGTTGCGCTACTGGTGCTATCTGATAAAATTCCCAAAAGCAAATGTTCACTTCCGATGTAGGTGTGCCCAAGCTCTTTGGCAAGTGCAAGCGAGGAACTAATAACTCGCTTTGCGTTTTCGGTAAATCGTTTTGTCATAGCTTCCGTCATACACCTCCCGAATACAGATTATGAAAATTTTTATGAATATGTGAAAGATAGACTTTATTATATTGAATTATTATGATATAATATAGACGTTACTAGTAAAGTCATATTTTTAATGTTACCAGTCGGCATTAGAAAAATTCTTCGCATTTTCGCGGGTGTCAGTTATATTTATGATATAATATTGCCAACATCAATAAATTGTAAAGGAGAGAAACGCTATGAATAATCCGGATAAAAACAATAAATCCGGTTTGCAAAAAAAAACAAATCCACAAAAGCGAGTTTCTCCTCAAAAGTCACTGTCTAAACAAATTCCCAAAAAAATAATAAATAATCAAAAAGCTCCATCAGAAAAAAAACAAGTAAATAGAGTTACCACACAAGCACCGAAGAAATTTAAAAGAAAACATTCTCCTGCTAGAAAACAACGTGTAACAGCCATTCTTGTTTTATTATTGACTATTTATTTGATCATTAATCTATTTATAGCCGGTTTGATATATTTCTCTTTCGACATAGAGTCGAAAAATGCAGATGTTTATTCCTTACAATTAAATTATAATGAAAAAAAAGTATTTGCCTTTGAAGCAACACAAGTAAATAACGCTTACGGGCTTTATGTACCGTTTGAAAAGCTGAGTACTATTTGTGATCTTAGCATTATTGGTGACAGTAAAAATGTTGTTATTATGATAAGTCCGGACAGCGGTACAATCAGGTGCATGAAAGACTCGTCATTAGTCTATATTAACGATAATGCAGTAAGATTATCAATGCCCATTCTGTTTGAAGCCACTGATTATATGATTCCTGTTGAGCTTGTTGACTCTTATTTAATCGGTGTTGATGTTGCGTATGATAAAGAGAAGCTGCTCTGTACAATTTCAACAACTATGGATAGTGTGATTTCCTTAAAAATGCAGTTGCCTACCGAGCTTGAGAAAACAACTTTTTCTGATGACTATACAAGCGAAACATCTGATATTTCAGGTGATGATAATGATGAGAACAGTTAATATTAAGAATTAAAAGGTTTCTTCAAAAATAATATGATAAAACCTTTTTATATAGAATTATAATTAAAAAAAGGAGCTACAGAAAATTATACTTTCTGCAGCTCCTAAATTATATGTATCATTATACCGCAAGTGCTTTATTTTTAAGCCGAAGGTTGTCGGCTATCATAGCGATAAATTCGCTGTTGGTAGGTTTACCACGTTGATTTTGAACGGTGTAGCCAAAGAAAGAATTAAGTACATCAAGATCGCCTCTATCCCATGCAACCTCTATCGCATGTCTTATAGCTCTCTCTACTCTTGAAGAGGTTGTTCCATATTGCTTTGCTACCGATGGATACAAAATTTTTGTAACCGAATTTATAATATCGTTATTATTGATAGTAAGAATAATAGCGGTTCTTAAGTATTGATAGCCTTTTATGTGCGCTGGAACCCCGATTTGATGAATAATTTTTGTAACCTGCGCTTCGAGATCTGCTTCATCTCTGGACGGAATTTGAGCAACTCCCCTGCGTCTTCCTCTGTCGGCAAGCTTAATAACCCGCTCAGCTAAAGCAGCAAAGTCAAGTGGCTTAAGCATACAATAAGCTGCGCCAGCCTCACAGCACTCTTCAAACAAATTTTGGCTGTTAAAGGAAGCAAGCATTACAAATGCGGGAAAGTTTTCACCCAGTTGTTTTTTTGCCTCTCGAATAAGACCTACTCCATCAATTTTTCCCAAATACAGATCCGAGATAACAATGTTAGGCTTCAGCCTTGCCATTTTTGCAAACGCTTCCTGCCCGTCTGATGCTTCTGCAACGATTTCAATTCCCTGCCTTTTCAAGTTTTGTACGCATTGGGCACGAAACTCATTGTTACAGTCGGCAATCAAAACCCTTGCCTTAATTTGACCTTTTTCCATCATTGCCAGTCCTTTCATAAACTTCTTTTCTTAATTTGCGGGAATTTGTTAATAAATAAGTTTCCTCGCTCAATCATTTGCCATATTTTACCATAATTGTCAAAATATATCAATAGCTTTTGGTAAAATAATTCAATTTATACAGAAATTTCGAAATACTTTTTTCGCTATATTAATTCATTTTTCTTTTACAAATACCATAATCTACAAAAAATATCGCCGAAGCCGAAAAATCTTCGGCGATATAATAATAATTAATCAGACATTCCATCAATCATATTTTCAATATGAATTCCATATCCTCTTGTTGAATCACCTACTAAAACATGAGTAACAGCGCCAAATAACTTACCATCTTGTATTATAGGACTGCCGCTCATCCCTTGAATAATTCCACCTGTTTTTACCAATAGCTTACTGTCGGTAATTTTAATCATAAAATTCTTTGTTGAACCCGAATCATTATAAATTTTTTCAATTTCTATTTCAAATTGTTCTGGCTTACCGTTATCCAATGTTGTTAATATATAAGCCTTACCAACCTTTAATTCATCTTTAAATCCTATAGGAAATTCTTGGTTATTTTCACTTTTATAATTATCAAATTTGCCAAAAACACCGACTTCTGTGTTTTTATTCAATTCGCCTTTGCGATAACGATCGAATTTACCCTTTAATTCACCAGGAGCATTTTTCTTTCCCATTACAATATCTGTAATTGTGACATCAACAATAATTCCTCTGTCGAGGGGTAACAGAATTCCTGTTTCGGAATCACATATACCATGCCCAAGTCCACCAAATTCACCTGTATCATTATTTATATAGGTTATTGTGCCAATACCTGCTGTTGAATCACGAACCCATATACCAAGCTTATAGGTGTTGTCTGTTTTATCTATTACAGGAGTAACATTAATATTTTTTTCGCTGCCTTCACGTACATATTTTATCTCAATACCATTTCCACCGCTATTTGCCACAACAGACTGGAAATCTTCTGCACTTTTTATTTCTTTACCACCGACATTTATAATAATATCCTTAACCTCGAGCCCTGCATCTCTTGCCGGTGATGATAACCCTTGTGCCGTTTCTATATCGGTTAGCCCAACAATCAATGCACCTTTGGTGAAGTATTTTACTCCGAAAGCTTTACCACTTGGTGAAAGCGTTATTCGTTCGGAATTTTTATTGGCAAGAGTAGTAATCGACAACAAATTACTACTACTCGGCAATTCAAATACTGCTGCACCAAAAATAACGGAAAAGGTTATTACTGCAAAAATTACCGCTTTTACTTTGTTTTTCATTCCTTTACCTACCTCAATTTTTGATTTTTGCATCAGATTTAATTTGTGCAAAGCCATAAAAATTATGTAGGTAATAGTTGATTGGAACTTTTTAAATTTTTAAAAATAAATTATTATAATTAATAAATTATTTAATGAATAAGTTATATATCAATTAATTATTTTTACCATTTTTTCTTTTAATTTTAATTTTATTATTACTTAAAGATGATTTTTCTTTTGTTGATTTACTATTATTATTAAATGTTTTTGCTTCTTTATTTGCAGAACTAACAATACAATCTTTCCCATCACCGATTAGATCATCTCTACCTGCTTTTATAAGCGCTTTTCTAATAATAGAAGCATTTTCACGACGGTTAAACTGCAGCATAGCACGCTGCATCTGCTTTTCTTCGTAATTTTTTGCTGTAAAAACAGCTTCTCCGTTAAACGGGTTAATACCTGTATAAAACATGCAGGTTGAAGCGGTTCCAGGTGTGGGATAAAAATCCTGTACCTGCTCCGGATTGAGATTGTTCTTTTTTAAATACAAGGCAAGTTCAATAGCATCGTCTAAAGTACTTCCCGGATGTGATGACATTAGATAAGGTACAAGGTATTGTTCTTTGTTAATACTTTTTGTTAGTTCAAAAAAGCGTTTTTTAAATCTATCATACTCTTCAATAGGTGGTTTACCCATTAACGAGAGAACATTATTGGAACAATGCTCCGGCGCTACCTTTAATTGACCGCTTACATGGTCTTTTATTAATTTTTTAAAAAACTGCTCGTTTTTATCTGCTATAAGATAATCATAGCGAATACCCGAACGTATAAATACTTTTTTTATTCCCTCGATTTGTTCAACTCTCTTTAATAGATCAAAGTATTCTGTGTGATCTACCTTCATATTTTTACAAATCTCAGGAGACAAGCAGCTTTTTCCTATACAGGTTCCGAACTTTTTTTGTTTTTCACAAGCCGGCAATCGGAAATTAGCTGTCGGTCCGCCAACATCGTGTATATAACCTTTAAAATCCGGTAGTTTTGCAATTAACTTTGCTTCTTCGATAACCGATTCAATACTACGGGATGTAACCGACCTGCCTTGATGAAAGGAAATTGAACAAAAATTGCAACTTCCGAAACATCCTCTATTGTGAGTAATAGAAAATTTTACTTCCTCAATAGCCGGAACACCGCCTGCTTTTTCATAACTTGGATGATAATTACGTTCAAAAGGCAGTGAATATACAGCATCCAGTTCTTTACGTGTTAACGGTGGCATCGGAGGATTCTGAACTAAAAATTTATCTCCATAACTCTCGGTCAGTGCTTTTCCATATATATGGTCTTGATTTGAGTGTTGAATTAGGAATGCTTCAGCGTACGCCTTTTTATTATTCTTAATAATATCATAGTCGCCACAATTTTCACTTTCAAAATGAGGTACAAAGTCATTTCCTTCTATAAAGCATGTTCCCCTGACATCCCTGATTTTTTTAATTGGAACACCTTTATCAAGTAAAAACGCCAGTCGTC
>DMMZ01000017.1 GCA_003452915.1 Clostridiales bacterium
TATAAAATATTTTTATTTTTTAAATAATAACATTAACCTGCACACCAAAAATTAAGGAGATATGAAAAAATATGCATGTCACTGATGTAAAAATGAGAAGAAGTTTCACAGAAGGGAACCTCCTTGCGGTATTCTCTGTTGTTCTCGATGACGAACTGGCTTTGCATGATATAAAGCTGATAAAAGGCAGAGAAAAGTATATTGTTGCAATGCCCAGCAGAATAGGTGCTGACGGATCTCACAGAGACATTGTACACCCTATAAAGGCAGAGTTACGCGGAGAAATAGAGAGTAAGATTATTCAACAATATGAAAGCTCTCAACAAACGTAAATTTATTTTTATATTGAGTAAAATACTTCTTTGCGTAAATATTTAATAAATTATAATAAAATAACCGAATTCGGTTTCAACATTTTTTGCTTGTAATATTTTATTGAAAACAATTTAACTGAAATAAAAGAGTTATTTATTAAGTATCGGCAATTTTGCCGATTATAAACATGTCACCTCGCCTAAGAAACTATATGAAAAATTCTTAAAAAAAGTTCATAAGTCAAAGACTTCTTGAAAATTTATTACTGTTACTAATTCGAATTAGTATAACATAAAAATTATATGTTAATTTATTAAACAAAATTCTATTTTTTAAGTAATAACGCCCGCCATAATCGGCGGGCGAATTTTTTATTTGATAAGATATATTACTTAAGCTCAGCGAAGTACTTTATTGTACGAACCATCTGACTTGTGTAGGAGTTCTCGTTATCGTACCAGGAAACAACCTTAACAAGGGTCTTGCCTTCTTCAAGAGCGGTAACCTTTGTCTGTGTTCCGTCGAACAATGAACCTACGGTAATGCCGATAACGTCGGAAGAAACGATTTGATCCTCTGTGTAACCAAAGGAAGGATTAGCAGCAGCCTTCATAGCGGCGTTAATCTCGTCAGCAGTTACTGTCTTAAGGCATACAGCAACTAACTCTGTGATAGATCCGGCTGGTGTAGGAACACGCTGTGCTGCGCCGTCAAGCTTGCCAGCAAGCTCAGGAATAACAAGACCGATAGCTTTTNNCCGTCAAGAACCATCTGATCGCCTGTATAAGCGTGGATTGTGGTCATAAAGCCCTTCTGGATAGGAGCAAGTTTGTTAAGAACGTTTGCCATAGGTGCAAGGCAGTTTGTTGTGCAGGATGCAGCAGAAATGATTGTATCTTCTTTTGTAAGAACATTCTCGTTTACACCGAAAACAACTGTGGGAAGATCATTTCCTGCCGGAGCAGAAATAACAACCTTCTTTGCGCCTGCATCGATATGAGCCTGTGCCTTAGCTTTTGATGTATAGAAGCCTGTGCATTCCAAAACTACATCAACACCTAACTGTCCCCAAGGAAGATCTTTTGCATCTTTAACTGCATAAATTGTGATTTCCTTGCCGTTTACAACAATAGAACTTTCTTTTGCAACGACTGTGTCGCCAAGAGCATATCTGCCCTGTGCGGAATCATACTTCAAAAGATGAGCGAGCATTTTAGCATCGGTGAGGTCGTTGATTGCAACTATCTCATAGCCCTCTGCACCAAACATCTGTCTGAATGCAAGACGACCAATACGTCCGAAACCGTTAATAGCAACTTTTACTGCCATAATAAATATACCTCCAAAAATTATTTTTATTATTATTAGTTTTCAACTGTCTTATTTTATACCAAAAACCGCTAAAATACAAGAGGCATAGCAAAAATTTTCCATATTTGAAAAAAAGCGGTTAATTTTATTAAAATTTTTAGGTAAAACGACTAAAAAGATTTTAAATTAACTCTCGTATACGTAATTTTACTCCTGCTTTATCTGCTATTTGTTTGCAAAGTTCTATTTCATCCTTGGTTAGTGTATGTCTGACAACAGAAAACATAACATTTTTAACATATGGAACGCATTCTTTTCCAAACTCAATAAGCGATTCGTATGCCTTTTTACCGTAAACAGGAAGGCATATTTTCTCGTAGCTTTCAGCATCTGCGGTGTTAAGACTGATGGAAACGGTATCGATGATATCCTTGAACAGGGGAGCCACATTAAGTTTATTTATAAGATTAGCTTGACCATTTGTGTTAAGCCTTATCGGTTTGCTGTACTTTTCTTTTAAGTTTTTCGCAATTTCTATAAGTTCATTTAAACGCATAGTTGGCTCGCCGTAACCGCAAAAAACAATTTCGTTGTATTTTTTAATATCATACTTTTCAAAGTCGGCAAGAACCTCTTCGATAGTAGGCTCACGCTCCAGCCAAAGAGAATTACTGCCGTATGCACCGTCACCATTATTGCGTATGCAAAAGGTACAGCGGTTTGTACAGCAGTTTGTAAGATTTATATAAATGTTATTTTCAACAATGTAGGTAATGGTCATTTTTTTCCTCAATTCGAAAGAATCTTCGTGCGTTTTCTGTAGTAATTTTCTCTATATGTTCAGGTGTAACCCCTCTGATTTCTGCAATTTTTTTTATAGTATGCTCCATATAGCTCGAATCGTTTCGCTGTCCTCTGAACGGATGGGGCGTGAGGTAAGGGGAATCTGTCTCAACCATCAGTCTGTCTTCATCAATCATTGCGACAACCTCGGGCAGTGTTTTTGCGTTTTTATAGGTAACAACACCGGTAATTGAGATATACCAGCCTGCTTTCAATAAAATTCTTGCACTTTCCACGCTGCCCGAATAACTATGGAAAACTCCCTTAACTTTTGGGAAAGAAAGTGTCATATCGATACATTCCATATGTGCTTCACGGTCATGAATTATAACAGGGAAGCCTGTTTTTTCGGCAAGCTGCATTTGTTCTTTAAAAATTAGTCTTTGAACATCCCTCGGTGAAAAATCATAATGAAAATCAAGCCCGATTTCACCAATTGCGACTACCTTTTTATGTTCAAGCATCTTTTTAAGTTGTGAGATGTAATTCATTGGCACACTCTTTGCGTCGTGCGGATGAACGCCCACCGAAGCATAAATCTGTGTGTATTTTTCGGCAAGTTCAATTGAACTGCGTGAGGTTTCCATATCGCAGCCGATATTTATTATATTTTCCACACCTTTTGCGGTGAAGAGATAGTTTAATACAGAATCTCTGTCATCGTCAAAACGTCTGTCGTCATAATGTGCATGAGAATCAAACATAATTTCCTCTAAAATTAAACATTTACATCATTATATTCGATTTCTTTTTTTTGTTGTTCGCTTATTTTAAAAGAAATAGTTATACCACAACAAATAAAAAACAGTATGTTTATTGTTGTAAAAAACCAACTACTTGAAATCGGAATTAATAAAACATAAAAAATGATACTTAGAATAAAACAAATCAATCCTACATGATGCATAATACTTATTATTTTCTTCTTGGTTGATAAAAATACTATTAATAATATTGATATTGAAGTCATGATGCTAAAAACGGATTGTAAAGAAAGAATCAAACCGCCAAATATCAACATTACATAAAAAGCATAACATTGAAATAAAACTGATAATATAAAAAATACCAAAAATATTGTTTTAATACCGTTGTGACTTTTTTCTGATAATGAATACCAGATATCTTCATTTTTCTTGTAAACAAACAAGGAAAAGAATGGCATATATATATAACAAAATATTAAATACCAATTAGCATTATAAGAAAACATAAAAATGTTTATAATAAAAAACGCAAATGAACATATACAAGTTATCAAAGGTAAATTATCTCTGTTCAAATTAAATACCTCTCATATAATTAATATAATACTAGGAAATTAAGTTGTTAATCGTTAACTTTTATATTTTTATCTTACCTTACCTGACTTCCTATTTCTGTTTTCTCGTCTACGAATACAACCCTAACATCATCACCGCTTGAAGCAGCGAGAATCATACCGTTGCTGTCAACTCCTCTGAGCTTGACTGGCTTTAAATTTGCAACAAGAATTAACTTCTTACCGACAAGATCAGCAGGGGAGTAGAAATTTGCGATACCAGAAACGACCTGTCTTTTTTCTGTTCCTATATCGACTATCAGTTTTAAAAGTTTATCTGACTTCGGTACAGGTTCACATTCAATAACCTGACCAACTGTTAATTTTACTTTATTAAAGTCTTCGATTCCGATCAATCCGTTATCGGTTTGTTCTTCTGTTTCTTCAACAGTTTGAACAGTTTTCGTCTGTTTTGCCTTTGCGACTGCCAATTCCTCAAAAAACTTTTTCTCGTCAATACGTGCGAATAAAATCTGAGCTTTTCCAAGTTTTCTGCCTGCGCAGGGGTAGGTAAAGCTGTCAAAATTCTCAAAAACACGCTCGTTTTGGTTAAATGAAAATATCGAAGCAATTCTATCCGAAGTGTCGGGAATGAACGGTGACAATAAAACAGAAGCTATTCTGATGCTCTCGGCAAGGTTGGAAAGTACATTTCCAAGCACTTCTTTTTTGCCCTCGTCCTTAGCCAGCACCCAAGGTGCAGTCTCGTCAATATATTTGTTGCAGCTTTTAAGCAGGCTTAAAACAACCTCGCAGGCATCAGCTATTCGATAGCCATCCATTAGGTTGACATAATCTTTTACACTGCTTAAAACAACATTCTTTAAAGTAACTGCGAACTCATCATCATTCCTATTATTTTGGGGTATAACACCGTTAAAGTATTGATTTATCATCGCTGCCGTACGTGAAACAAGGTTGCCGAGTGTGTTTGCAAGATCGGAATTTGTACGTTTGACCATAGCCTCGTAGGTAATACTGCCGTCGTTGTTATAACCCATCTCGGAGAGCAGATAATATCTGACAGCGTCAAGCCCGAACAGCTTCATAAGGTCCTCACCGTAAATAACATTGCCCTTAGACTTGCTCATCTTGTCCTCGCCGAACAATAACCACGGATGACCGAGAACCATTTTAGGAAGCGGTTCACCCAGTGCAAGCATAACAGCAGGCCAGTAAATAGTGTGGAAGCGAACAATATCCTTGCCGATTACATGAACATCGGCAGGCCAATATTTTTTATAAAGTTCGCTGCAATTACTCGGACTTGGTTCGATTGGATCATATCCCAAGGCGGTTGCGTAATTCGAAAGTGCGTCTATCCAAACGTAAATAACGTGCCCTTTATCGAACTCAACAGGAATTCCCCAGTCAAAGCTGCTTCTCGAAACACAAAGATCCTGAAGTCCGGGCTTGAGGAAATTATTAATCATCTCGTTCTTTCTCGAAACCGGGGTGATAAAATCGTTATTCTCTATATATTTTATAAGTTGATCCTGATATTTTGAAAGTCTGAGGAAATATGCTTCTTCCTTAGCTTTGATACATTTTGCTCCACATGTCGGGCAGCAGCCATCACTTAACTGCGATTCTGTCCAGAACGACTCGCAGGGAGTGCAGTAATGTCCCTCGTATGCACTCTTGTAAATGTCGCCCTGTTCATACAATTTAGTAAAAATATGCTGCACTGATTTTACATGATAATCGTCGGTTGTACGGATAAATTTATCATAGCTAATATTAAAAGAGTCCCAGATATTCTTTATATCACCAGCAACTTCGTCAACATACTTTTTTGGGGAGATACCTTTTTCCTGTGCACATGCCTGAATTTTTTGACCATGTTCATCAGTACCCGTAAGAAAGAAAACATCAAAACCACGCATCCTCTTATATCTCGCTATAGCATCGGTGAGGATAGCCTCGTATATGTTGCCGATATGAGGCTTTTTGGAAGCGTAAACAATCGCTGTTGTTATATAGAATTTTTCTTTCATAGTAATCTAACTCCCTTTTTGTTAATTCTGAGTTGCATAAAAAAATCTGATAAAAGTCCGGCACATTCTTCTTCAAGAATACCGCCTGTAACTTCATATTTGTGGTTAAAAGCATAATCGGCTATGTTAAAAACACTGCCAAAAACACCTGCCTTTTTATCATAACCGCCGAAAACAACACGTTTAATTCGTGAATTTATTATCGCTCCTGCACACATAGGACAGGGTTCTAGCGTTACATAAAGCGTACAGTCCTCCAGCCGCCAGACACCAAGCTTTTTACAGGCTCTGTCGATGGCAATTATCTCGGCATGAAGCAGAGAATTATTTTTCTTTTCACGTAAATTATAACCTGACGAAACGATTTTATTATCTTTGACAATAACCGCACCTATCGGTACTTCACCGAGAGAAGCGGCTTTTTTTGCCCTTTTAATTGCTTGAGACATAAAGAAAATGTCGTCCATTAATTTGCCCTTAAACAAAGAATTCGAATATCATAGTTACTATATATAAAAATATGAAAAATACCGTAAATCCGTTAAGAAATGCAATAACGGAATATTGACTTCTTATAAGTTTAGGCTTATCGGGAGGAGTTATATGATGCATAGTTTTGATACGGAAATATTTGTTTCTAAAGAAATAAACCAATCCTATAACACCTGTGACTATTAATCCGATAACTATAATACCAATTAACGCAGTTTCAAAAATTTCTTCCATTTCGATATTAATCGCTTTTTGCGCTGCAAAACCTGCAGTTATTGAAAATGCGTTGTTTACAAGATGAATCAATGCCCCATACCATATTGTGCCTGTTTTAATATATAGAAAGCCTGCTAGCAAACCGAATCCGGTAGCAAAAACAACCCTGTTTGGACCAATATGCATAGTTCCGAATACTACGCTTGATACTATCAAAGCAAACACTTTACCATAAGGCATTAGTGAACGGAGTAAAACACCTCTGAAAGCCCATTCTTCAAAAATTGCTGGTACAATAGCCACTAAAACGAAAACCAGTATTATGCCAGTCACACTCTGAGGTAAATTAGATTCAATATCGTTAAAACGCTCTAACAAATCTTTAAAAAGTAAATTTATTATAACGTTAATTATATAACCTGTACCTAGTGCGAAGGGAAGGTAAAGCCAGAATTTTTTGGGAGGTTGTGTATTAATTTTAAAACTCTCGGAAAATTTTATTCCTGCTTTTTTGGCAAGGTATAAAAATGGTAATACAAAAGTTAAGATTGATGAGATAATCAGTAAAGAGTACCAAGAAACCTCGGTATTAAAAGATGGGCCGAAAATATCGACAAGAAAATAATATAAATCAGCTGTAAAGAGATACCCCAACAATAATAGAGTAAGCATTATACTTGAACTAAAAATTGCAAGGCTGAATATCTTTCTTGTATTTTTTTCATGTAACATATTTTGATTATATTCATATTGATTGATAAATTTATGTTGCACTTGGATAGCTCAACCCCTTTCAAAATATTATTGTATCACAAAGAAAAAATTAAATCAATTGCATTTTTCAATAATATTGATTTAACTAATATCGTAAAAATGCGTAGCAATTTTCTAATGCCGACTAAAGAAGGTTTAATTTTATATTTTACTTGTGTCGGCAATATTATATACTGATTGAGACTAATTATTTAAGTCAAAGCGCCGTAAAAGGTTACGACTCTTTGGTTTTATGTTGGTTTATAATATTATGAATTTGTATCGTTGAAAAATTTTAGTATCAACTCCACTTTATCTTTCACACCTCCGAATGCATCAAAATCAACGCCTTCAGCAATTGTGCTATCGGGGTTGGAGTGCTTTCGATTCTCAACATTGTTTATTTTCGTACATATAACAGCTAACATTTTGAGAATTACTTTTTTCAACTCAACTGCATATTCGTTGTCATTATACATTTCAGATAATAAAATCTCTCTGCATTCCCAAATATGTGGCAATGTTTTGACTAAAGATAGTGCTTTTTCTTGATTATTGGCTTTTAAATACAAAAAGCAGAGATTTGCCATAACGCTACTACGCAGTTTTGTACTTGTACTTTTTTCGAGAACACGTTCAGATAATGAAATAGCTTCGTTTACTAATTCGGTATTTACTTCATTGTTATTTTTTAAAGTTAATGTTAATGCGAGTTCTGCCAATACACCATTGCTATTTGGATAAATCCTTGCTGCTTCTCTTAAAAGGCTTATAGCATCATCAAGCTGACCACACGATCTGAATTTATGGACATTTGGGAATATTTCGTTCAGGTTAATTGAAATTCGTATTTCTTCCATTCCGATAAGTTCATCAACGGATACATCAAAATAATTTGCTATAAACGGTAGCATGGTTATATCGGGGTAAGTAGAATTATTCTCCCAACGGCTTATAGCTTGCGCAGATACACTTAATATTTCAGCAAGTTGTTCCTGAGTAAGATCTCGTTGAAATCTCAGCTTTCTTAAATTTTTACCAATGTTTATTTCCATAGTTATAACTCTCCTTGAAAATATTTTGGAAGCTTCCGTAATAACTATACAACAACAGCTTAATAGTTACTATATCTCATTTGATGAGATTGAATCAACTAAAGTGAGAGTTTACAGATTATTTTAACTTTTATAACCGTAGTATATCATAAAAAAGTGACATTTCCAATCACTACATAAAGAATGCAATCATATAAAAAGTTTAATTATAGACATCAATTAAAAACACCATCATCGATTCTGCGTACAACACTATTAGTGTAAGCGGTAAAATATTTCAACCAAAAGCCACTAGCTGTTGGGTTAAAGCTTTTAAAATCAACACCAAGACGTGTATAACCTTCGCTTTTTAAAGTTAATATCAAAAAGTTAAGTAAATTCCGATAAACATCCTTACTTCTGTGTTCGTGGAGACAATATGCACCGCAGATGTTCATCATACTGCTGTCCTCGCACGCAAAATTTTCACCGCTGTTCATTACTTCAATAAATGCGATTATATCACTACCGTAATATGCTCCAAATATTCGGCTTTTTCTTCCGCTCTTCTTCATAATTGCTTTTTGCAAGTGCAGCAGCTTCTTCTATGTGGTTGTTTGTGAAATTGAATATTTGCATATATTTTCCTCCAAAACTATATCTTCTTTTTAATTTTTAAACGATTTTCTAATTTCTCGAAATATCTCATGGGATTAATTTTTTCATTTTTATTATTTTCATATGAAAAAATACCTTCACTCAAATTAATCACTTTCAACATATCTAAAGGAATGTTACTAAGTTGTTCCAGCATCTATTTTTTACCTCCATTTTTCTTATTTTGTTTGTTTATTTTTGAAATAGACTTATGCCATGCCTGTTTGTCACGCATAAAGCCTTCTTTATCGTCGGTATACTTTGCTTCATGCTTGAGCTTGAGATAACTTTCCCAGCGTTCGGCAGGAAGCACATGGTTTGCTATTGCATCCTTTATCGCACAATCAGGTTCGTTTCCGTGGGTGCAGTTTGTAAATTTGCATTTTCCGAAGAAATCCTCAACATCGTTAAAAGCTTCACCAAGTCCGCTTGAAACATCCCACATTCCAAGCTCACGCATTCCAGGGGTATCGATAATCATAACACCGCTTTTGAGCATTATAAGCTGACGGTGGGTTGTGGTATGCCGTCCCGCTGAATCATCTTCGCGGATTTCGTTGACCTTCATTATATCTTCACCTGCAAGAGCGTTGACAAGGCTTGATTTACCGACACCCGATGAGCCCAGAAAAACAATTGTCTTTCGAGGTTTTAGATACTCGGATAATTCTGAAAGTCCAAAGCCTGTTTTTGCGCTGACCGCAAAAACTCCGACTCCGACAGCAATTTTTTCTACTTGTTTAACCTGTTCGGAATAATCGCTGGCCAAATCCGTTTTTGTGAGAATAATAACAGGAATACCACCGCTGTTCCATGCAAGAGTAATATAGCGTTCAATTCTTCTGAGGTTAAAATTATGGTTTAAGGACGATAGAATGAACACATAATCAAAGTTTGCTGCAACAACTTGATCGTGATGACCGCTTGATGAGGGATCAAGACGGGAAAACGATGATTTTCGTGGTAAAGTTTGTATTATCTGACTGTCACCTGTTTCGTTGTAATTAATCAGCACAAAATCTCCTGTAGTGGGGAAGGTAACATATTCTTTAACGTTGAAATAAATTGAACTTTTAAGCCTTGCGAAGGTTGTTCCCTGCTCACAAACAATCTCGTACCTGTCCTTGTGAACAGCACTAATCCGCGCAACCTGTTTGTTGTTAATATTTATATCTGTTGGGGTATATCCATAATGATATATATCTGTCATTTTACGTTAACTCCTAATTTATTAGTAATTTCTATATATTCTATTTTGCAGTTGATTTCTATCATATAACATCAATCCTTTCATTATTAAATTGAGCATAAAAATACCGCAGAAAGCAGCCCTTGTTGTGGCTGTTTTTTGCGGATGAGAATAAGCGAATCATTTTTTACCTTGAAAATTGGTACAAAAAAAGACACGCCATTTCGAATCGTGCCCATAACCTGCGATGCAGGTACAGAAAACAGTATTCACGAAAGGTTACTTTTTGATATTCAATTAACTTGTGACCACCATCATACTTTCGGACATTAATACCTCTCCTTTCGAGATTAAGTTAGCATATTATAACATTAGTGTAAACTTTTGTCAAGTGTTTTTTTTGTAAATATTTATATATAATTAAATTAATTTATAATCTTGAAATGAAATCAGAGATCTTTCGACCTCTGATTTATAAAATTTATATATTTAATGGCGTTTACAATCTCTATCGTCTCGAAAATCTCTATTATCACGACAAAATTCTCTTAAAACACATGGGTCTAGGTCAATATTACGATGCACAGTCATTCTTACCGGTCTTCTGTCGAAACACTTGTCTCTATGATCGAAACGTCTTCTGCAGCAATTAAATATATTACAAAAACAACAGCCCATAATCTTATCCCCCTAATAAAATACATATTTGACCTTATTAAAAGTAACTTTAACCGACACAAAAATACAATATATATTATATTAATACTTGTTTATATAATCGTCGGCTATTATATAATACACAAAGAATTTTTTTTTGCTACTATAATATTAGATTAGAACATCAGGTATAAATATGGAAAATTTGATAATATTATTAATGATTATAGTTAAATCAAAGGAACTTAGTTTGAAAAATAAAATTTTTCAAACATGGTTTTGTGCCTTTACTGCAAGAGGTGCAGTAATCCGGCGGTAGCCGGAACGGCACAATTCTAATGTATGAAAGTATAACTTTCATACTATGCGGTTGGCGTATACGCCACGGAAAGGAATTGTCATATTTATGAAAAAAGTTTCCGTTCACGCTTCAAAAGAATATGATGTTTTAATCGGTGCAGGTTTGCTAGAAACAGCAGGTGAATTTGCAAAAAAAGTTGTCGGTACAGGCAAATCCGCAATAATTACCGATGATATTGTAAATACACTTTACGCTGATAAATTAACTTATTCACTTGAAAAAAGTGGATTTACAGTAATTAAAAAGGTTTTCCCAAACGGTGAGAACGTTAAAACACCTGAAAATACTTTTGAGATTATAAATTTTCTTGCGGAAAATCGTTTTACACGCAGTGACACGGTTTTTGCACTTGGTGGCGGAACAATCGGTGATCTTGCCGGTTTTGCATCCTCGGTTTTCCTTCGTGGAATAAACCTTGTTCAGCTTCCGACTACACTACTTGCGCAAGTGGATTCCTCTGTCGGTGGAAAGACCGCGGTTAATCTAAAAGCAGGAAAAAACCTTGCTGGCAGCTTCTATCAGCCTGATTTGGTGCTGTGTGACACAGATACACTCTCTTCTTTACCCGAAAACATTTTTAACAGTGGCTGTGCAGAGGTAATAAAATACGGTGTTATCGCAAGCAAAGAACTTTTTGAAAAACTTAAAGACGGAACTAAAAACGACCTCGAACAGATAATTGCAGAATGCGTTCAGATAAAAAGTGATATTGTTTCGGTTGACGAACACGACAGAGGGTTAAGACAATTGCTTAACTTTGGACATACAGCAGGTCACGCCGTTGAACGCTTTACTGATTTTGCAGTTTCTCATGGCGAAGCAGTTGCTATCGGAATGGTTATTGCATCATGTGCAGCATACAAAAGTGGTTACTGCGAAAAGAACGTATATGATGAGATAAAAGCATTATTAGTTAATTATAATCTGCCTGTTTCTACCGATTTAACAGTTGAGCAATTACTCGATTCAGCTCTATCGGATAAAAAGCGAGAGGGCGCAACAATTTCGCTTGTTATACCCGAATACATCGGAAAAGCGGTTACAAAAAAGGTTTCGATCACAGAGCTTGCTGATTTCTTCAAGCTCGGAAAGCAAGTGGAATAAATGATAACAAGAATTACACCCTCCCCTCTCTCTGGAAAAATAAACACCATTCCCTCAAAATCCTCCGCACACAGGGCTTTTATATGTGCAGCACTTTCCGATTCACCATCGTTAATTATTTGTGAGCATATATCAAAGGATATTGAAGCTACTATTAATTGCCTTAACGCCTTGGGTGCAAAAATAACTGACAATATCGGCACTTATAATATAACACCAATAAAAAAAGGAAGTATAACATCACAAGCACAGCTTGACTGTGGTGAGAGTGGTTCTACACTTCGTTTTATTCTTCCTATAATTTCTGCATTAGACAGAAATGCTGTTATACAAGGCTCTGGAAGATTGCCCGAGCGTCCTTTGCTACCACTCACCGATCAGCTTACTCTTCATGGTGCTAAAATTGGCTCAACTTTTCCGCTTGAATGTAGTGGTAAACTCGAGAGTGGGCATTTTTGTATTGCAGGTAACATCAGTTCGCAGTTTATAAGCGGTTTATTACTTGCTGCACCAATATTAGGCGGCGATTGCACGATTGAACTCACAACAAAAACCGAATCAAAGCCTTATATCGATATGACAGTTGATGTTATGAATTCGTATGGTGTTAAGGTTGAAACAAGAGAGAATGGCTATTTTGTTAAAGGTGGACAGAGGTACTCCCCACCATCACGATTTAAGGTTGAAGGTGATTGGTCTAACTCTGCGTTTTGGCTTTCCTGCGGTGCTTTAAAAGGAAATGGTATAAAATGCGTAAATCTCTCTACAATTAGTTTTCAAGGTGATAAGGCAATTACTGTTATATTAGCATCCTTTGGTGCAAAGGTTGAGCTATCAAATAACAATGTTTCTGTTGCACCTGAACCTCTAAAAGGGATTGAAATTAACGCAACAGACATTCCCGACCTTGTGCCTGTACTTGCGGTTGTAGCTTGTGGAGCTGTTGGTACAACAAAAATATACAATGCAGCGCGACTTCGATTAAAAGAGAGTGACAGACTTCTGGCAGTTACAAATGTTCTCACAAACCTCGGGGCTGACATTACGCAAACCGAAGATGGGCTTGTTATAAATGGCACAGGCAAGCTAAACGGTGGCAGAGCGGATGCAATGGGCGATCATAGGATTGCAATGAGCCTTGCAGTTGCAGCAATAATATGCGAAAATGAGGTTGTTATTGATAATGCCGAAGCTATTAATAAATCATATCCAGCATATTTTGCCGATTACAGAAAATTAGGCGGGAAAATTAGTATTGTAAAAAACTAGTAATAAAATCAGAAAGGATACAGAAATTATGTCATCTGTTTATGGCGAGAAAATAAAGGTATCTTTATTCGGACAGTCACATTCCGAAGCTATCGGTGGTACCATTGACGGACTTCCGAGCGGTATAAAAATTGATTTAGAACAACTTCAAAATTTTCTTCAACGCCGTGCAGCAAGAGGTGCAATTTCCACACAAAGGCAGGAACCCGATGTTCCGGAATTTCTATCTGGTTTGAAGGACGGAGTTACCTGCGGAGCGCCGATTTGTGCGATAATACGCAATACAAATGTACGTAAAGGTGATTATAATAATCTGTTGAATGTTCCCCGCCCCTCTCATGCCGATTATGCGGTACGCTGCAAATTCGGTGAGAATGCCGATTTCAGCGGAGGAGGGCACCTTTCGGGCAGACTTACTGCTGCACTTTGCATTGCCGGAGGTATTTGCATTCAATACCTTGAAAGCCTTGGTATTACTGTCGGTGCGCATATTTATTCGATAGCAGGGATAAAGGATACTCCTTTTAACGAGGTGGATATTACGTCAGAGGATTTACAGAAAATAACCGCAAAGGCTTTTCCTTTAATCAACGATACAATAGAAGAAACTATAAAAGCACGTATAATGGAAGCTAAAGCCGACGGTGATTCGGTTGGAGGAATAATAGAATTTGCCGCTGTCGGACTTGCTGCTGGAATTGGCTCACCGCATTTCGGAGGACTGGAAAACAGAATTTCCGCTGCTGTCTTTGGTGTTCCTGCGGTAAAAGGGATTGAATTCGGCAATGGTTTTGCGTGTGCCGAATTAACAGGCTGGGAAAATAACGATGCTTTTTATTATGATGAAAATCTTAATGTACGAACTAAGACTAACAACAGCGGTGGAATAAATGGCGGAATGAGCAACGGTATGCCTCTTATAGGCAGAGTAGCAATAAAGCCTACACCATCTATTGCAAAGCAACAGGATAGTGTTAACCTTTCGACTATGGAGAACGTACAATTAATTATAAACGGCAGACACGACCCCTGTGTTGTTCATAGGGCAGTCCCCTGCATAGAAGCAGCGGTTGCGATTGCTATAACCGATGCTATACAAAGCGACCATCGAAACGATTCTAATCGATTAAGGAGTATACTTATATGAATATAGAAGAATTACGACAGGAAATAGATAAGACAGATGCGGAGCTTGTTAATTTATTCAATCGTAGAATGGATGCTGTTAAGCAGATTGCCGAATATAAAAAAGCAAACAATCTTCCGATATTCGACAGTGAACGTGAAAGACAGCTTTTTGAAAAGGTTGCAAAACTAGCAGGCGAAAGCACAGAGTCCTACATACGTACTCTTTTTTCGGTTATTACCGACCTAAGCCGTTCCTATCAGGGCAAACTTATCAATGGTAAAAGCAAAACAGCAGAAAATATTGAGGAAGCTATTGCAAAAACCCCGAATTTGTTTCCTCAAAAAGCTACAGTTGCTTGTCAGGGTACAGAGGGTGCTTACTCGCAGATCGCTTGCGAAAAACTTTTCGAGCTGCCGTCCATAATGTATTTTAACTCCTGGGAGAATGTATTTTCGGCGGTAGACGCTGGTCTTTGTCAATACGGAATACTTCCTGTTGAGAACAGCACTGCAGGTTCTGTCAACCGAATTTACGACCTGATGGCTGATTATAATTTCAGCATTATACGCAGCGTGAAGTTAAAAACTAGCCACACCCTGCTTGCTGGTGACGGCGTGAAATTTTCCGATATAAAAGAAATCATCTCACACGAACAGGCATTGAATCAATGTTCCGACTTTTTAAAAAACCTAAAGGGTGTAAAAATAACATCCTGCGAAAATACAGCTATTGCTGCAAAAACGGTCAGAGAATCAGGCAGAAAAGACCTTGCCGCAATTTCCTCCCGACATTGTGCAGAGCTTTACGGGCTTAAGACGCTTAATGATTCAATACAGAATACAGACAGCAACTATACCCGTTTCGTTTGCATTTCGAAAAAAACCGAGATATATCCGGGTGCAAATAAAACCAGTCTTATGATGGTACTCCCAAATCGGCCCGGTTCTCTTTATCGTGTTATGTCTAAGTTTTCCGCTCTGGGAATCAACCTTACAAAGCTGGAGAGTCGTCCCATACCGGGTAGGGATTTTGAATTTCTTTTTTATCTTGATGTCGAGAGTTCTATATACTCCCCTGTTATAATTGAATTAATTAACGAGCTGCAATACAGTACAGAGATGTTCAGATATCTTGGAAGTTATTCTGAATTATAATAAAGGATTGATTAAATGAAAAAACACTTCGGTTTGGTCGGTGAAAAAGTTTCGCACAGTTTTTCTCCGCAGATACATTCAGTGTATGGTGATTACGAATATAAATTATATACAGTTGAACCCGAAAATCTCGGTACATTCTTAGAAAAACGGGAATTCGACGGTTTGAATGTAATAATTCCATACAAGCAATCTGTTATTCCCTACTGTAAATTGTCTCCGATAGCAAAACGTTTAAACGCTGTAAATACTATAACGGTTCAGCCAGACGGTACTCTATATGGTGACAATACAGATTATAAAGGCTTTTTATATACGTTTCAAAAAGCGAATATTACCGTTATAGGAAAAAAGGTACTTGTACTTGGAAACGGTGGTTCTTCACACACAATTTGTGCTGCTTGCGAGGATGTGGGTGCTAGTGAAGTTATTGTTGTATCCAGAAGCGGTTCCGTGAATTATGACAACCTGTATTTACAAGCTGATGCAGAAATAATCATTAACACAACACCGGTCGGAATGTATCCTGACAACAAAAAATCCCCTATAAATCTAACCGATTTTCCTAAATGTAAGGCTGTTGTCGATATAATATATAATCCTCAGAAAACCACTTTATTGTTACAAGCGGAAAAGTTAGGGTTGAATTATGTAAACGGAATGCCGATGCTCGCAGCACAAGCAAAATATTCCTCCGAGCAGTTTACTGGTGGAAAGCTTGATGATTCTTTGATTGAAAAAGCTGTCAAAAAAGTAAGTAATACCATGCGTAATATTGTTCTTATCGGTATGCCCGGCTGCGGAAAAAGCAGTATCGGTAAATTATTGGCTGATGAAAAAGCAAAGAACTTTTTGGATACCGACGAGATGATTATTGAGAAAACAGGAAGAACACCTGCCGAGATTATAAAATCCGACGGTGAACCTGTATTCCGAGTTATAGAGAGAATGATTGTCTCGGAAGCAGGTAAACAGACCTCTTCTGTTATCGCAACAGGCGGCGGAGTTGTTCTTGACGAAAGAAATATCGATTCACTTCGCCAAAACGGAATTCTTATATTTATTAATCGGGATATTGATATGCTTGATATGACCGACAGACCGTTATCGAAAAATCTTGAAGAATTGTATAAAATCCGTAAACCGCTTTATGAAAAGTATGCGGATATAATTGTCGATGGTAATAGTAGTATTAGTGATGTCGCATCCGATATTCTTTTGCAGATATAGCCGATAAATATGTTACAGAAAACCATGCACTTATGATGTATCAGCCGATGATAAAGAAAAGATATTTTCACAAGGTGATGTAGTTCGCTTTGAGGACGGAGATATACACGGTATTACTAAAATTCAGATGAATATTTTGTATACATATCAATAACTTCACCTCCGATAAACTTTAGTTATGCATATAAAACCACTACTTAACCATAAAAAATGACGGCTTCGCAGCCGTCTTTTTTTATAACTCTAAATTTATAAAACATTTTATTCGCTTCTAAGAGCTTCAACAGGATCTTTTTTAGCTGCCATTCGAGCAGGAATTGTTCCACCCAGAAGGGTTAATGCTACGCTTATGGTTATTAGTCCTAACGCGTACAACGGATTTAGAGTTGCAACACCTTTTAATCCTGTAAGATGCTCTAATAAAACATTTATCGGTAAAGTAAGCAGATAAGCTATTCCAATTCCAAGTAAGCCAGAAATTGTACCGATTATAAAAGTCTCGGCATTGAAAACTCGGGTAATATCCTTCTTTCTGGCACCAAGCGCTCTTAAAACACCGATTTCACGGGTACGCTCAAGAACGGAAATATAGGTGATTATTCCTATCATAATCAAAGATACTACAAGCGAAATTGCAGCAAACGCTATAAGCACAAGTGTTATTCCATCAAGAATACCGCTCGTCATCTCGGAAATTGAACTTGCAAGGTCGGTATAAATGATTACATCTTTTTCAGCCTTACCTTTATTGTATTCATCTATATAATCGAGTATAGCTTCCTTATCTTCAAAAGCAGTGGGATAAAGGTACATAATAAACGGTGCTGAGTTACCGCCTATACTTGTAAGCATAAACTCCTTTTCTTCCGGCGTTTCAAACTTAGCAAGAGTAAACACACTATAATCCGAATTAATCTGATCTTTTACTATATCCGATTCAATCGCTGTCCCCAAAATTCTTTGAACAAGACTGTCACTATATGCGATTCCGTTACCGAGAAGTCCTACTTTTACATCTGCTTTAAGCCTTACGACAGCGCTGATCTTAAGCACAATATTGTTCTCGGAATTATACATACTCTCGTGATTCTGTGAAGGAACATAGCTTCCAGCATTTGTTTTAATATAAAAATCGTTGTTTGTAATAAGTTTGATTTGGGTACCTATAATGTCTGTGAATTTTATTTTATCAACATCAACTTTAAAACCGAGGTTTTCTAAAATGGCCCTGTCAATTTCGTTTTTATTGTTAACAACCAAAACTATCTCAGTTTCGTTTTTGGGATATGCACCTTCGAGTACATCATAATTACTTTCAAGATACGAAGGCTCACCTTCTCTTATAACTGTCGGATAAGAAGCAAGCCCTGCCGCATCCATGCTGTTCATTGAACCACCGCCCTGCGAGCTTGTAAATCCTGTTGAAATCGAAACCGGAATTACATCACCGCCAACCTCACGCAACAGGTTCATTCCCGTAAAGTAAGTATATCCGATGCTGTTACATATTTCCGGATTAATTTTCTTTATATACTCCAAAAAGTCATCCGACAGAATATTTGTATGAATAAAACTTCTGTCTTTTGAATTGAATAAAATGACCTCATCGGTATCAGCATACTCTTTATTGCCGGTAAGTATATTGAGTGTATCTTGTTGCCGATCGTCAATCTGTTCTTCGTTACCATTCATTGTTTGATTCGATATCATAATTGGAAATTCCGATAACGCATCAGCTTCAAACTCATCTACCTTCTCCTGGAAACCTGAAGAAAGGCTGAGTATAAGCGCTATACCTATAATACCTATACTTGAAGCAAAGGCGGTCAGAATTGTACGCCACTTTTTAGTAGATATATTTCTGCCCGATAATTTTAAAGCTGTCAGGAAAGACATTGCTGTCTTTTTAAGCTTATATTCGTTTTCTTTATTTTCATTAATAGGCGGATTGCTGTCCGAATCTATTTTACCATCAGTAAAATGAATTACTCTATCTGCATATTGTTTTGCAATCTCGGCGTTATGTGTTACCATTATAACAAGTTTATCTTTTGCAATCTCCTTGATAAGCTCCATAATCTGAACGCTTGTAGTAGAATCTAAAGCACCTGTTGGCTCATCTGCAAGGATTATATCAGGGTCGTTCGCAAGCGCTCTAGCAATAGCAACACGCTGCATCTGACCGCCCGATAACTGACCAGGCTTTTTATGAATATGTTCGGTCAAGCCTACCCTATCAAGCAGTTCCTTTGCCTTTGCGTGTCTTTTTTCAGCAGGAACACCACTTAGAGTAAGCCCAAGCTCAACGTTATCAATTATGTTAAGATGGGTAATAAGGTTATAATTCTGGAAAATAAAACCGATACTGTTGTTACGGTAAGCATCCCAATCTGCATCCTTAAAGGATTTTGTGGATTTACCGTTGATAATGATATCACCGCTGTCGTAACGGTCGAGTCCACCGATAATATTTAGACAAGTGGTCTTTCCCGATCCGCTATGTCCGAGAATGGCAACAAACTCACTCTTTCTGAACTCAACATTGATTCCATTAAGCGCAATCTGTGAAAAATTACCTGTTTTATAACTCTTGAAAATATTTTTTATTTGTAACACTGTATTTCACTCCTGTTTTCTCTTAATTTCAAACGAATTGTAACACATTCACAATTTATTGTAAATACTGTGAAAGCAAAGTTAATTTTTAACAACGTAAAAAGTTTCAATTAGTTCATTATTGTACTAATTAAGTAATACAGCGAGAGTTTTATTTGACTTTCTCTGCTGTTTGTATTAAAATATCATAAGAATTTTTATTATTGGTTTTTAAATAGGTATTTAAATATGAAAATCGGACTTTTTACAGATTCGCATTATTGTACAAAAGAAATAAAATGTAATACTCGCAGACCTTTACTTTCTTACAGTAAATTGGATGAAGCAATAAACGTATTTAAAGTAAACAATGTTGAGCTTATAATCTGCCTTGGTGACTTAATTGATACTGATGATGAAGAAAATGATATTGGTAACCTTATTGAAATCAGTTCTCTTTTAAATAAAAGCGGTATCGAGTGTCTTTGTTGCATGGGTAATCACGATGCTTTTTTATTTGATAAATCATCATTTGAAAAATTTACAGGGCTTAAAACAGCACCATTATCTGTTGTTAAGAATGGAAAAAGGTTAATTCTTCTTGATGCAAATTATGACAGCAGCCAATTAAAATATAGCAGAGAAAAAACCGATTGGATAGATTCTAATATACCAGATTATGAGGTTGAGTGGTTGAAAAGTACACTTTCTGATTGTTTGGAAAAGGAAATATTTATATATGTACATCAGAATCTTGACCCTGCAGTTGAATCGCATCATATTATAAAAAACGCTGCCGAAATCCGAGAAATTCTCGCAAATGACGGCAGAGTGAGAGCTGTGTATCAAGGACATTTTCATCACGGTGGGGAAAACACTATTGATAATATTAAATATGTTACATTAAAAGCTATGTGTGAGGGTACAGAGAATTATTTCATGATTTTAGATATATAGAAAGGTGATGTTAAAATGAACGAAACAATTAACTCAATATTAAACAGAAGAAGCAACCGCTCCTATCTTCCCGCCCCTGTTGAACAGGAAAAGTTTGATCTAATATTACAATGCGGTGTTTTTTCTCCTACAGCAAAAGGTGTTCAACCCTGGCATTTTACTGTTGTAAAAAACCGTAAATTGCTTGATAAAATAAGCGCGATTAATAAAAAAGAAGTCTTTGAGAACGGAAACACTGCTGCAAGGATGTCTGCAATGACCGAGGAATACGATAACTTCCGTGGTGCACCGATGGCTATTATTCTATCAGGTATGACAGATGAAAAATACGGTGAAGCCGACTGTGCAAACGCTTGTACCAATATGTCGGTTGCCGCACATTCGCTCGGACTCGGAAGTTGTTATATTGCTTCCTTCCGTCCTGCTTTTTCGACTGTTGAAGGAAAGGAATTAATAAAAGCACTCGGTATTCCAGACGGCTACACTCCCTATTTTGCACTCGCACTAGGTTATATTAACGAATCGCCGCAAGAACGTACAGCCCGCCGTGAAGGTATAATAAATTACATTGATTAAATAATGTATTATTTTCGTAGCATTTTAAATTTCTTTGTCATTTAATACAAAAAAATGTCTTTTTTCACACTGATTTTTTACTTATATTCTATTGAATTTGTTTTTTAATATGTTAGAATAACGGTTAAGAGGATTATTGGAGGTATAAGTCTGAAAGCATACTTTCAGACAGGGTTTTGTTCTATTACACCGGATGGTATGTTATAAATTTGGTTATTCCAAACCGGTACAAAACTCCACGCTCCGACGAAAGGAATGAATATAAGTATGAAAAATTACAATGCTGCCGTTATCGGTTGCGGTAATATTTTCCCGATGCATGCTGTTAGTATTAAGTTATGTGCGAATGCAACTCTCGTTGCTGTCTGTGACGTTAAGGCAGATCGTGCAAAAGCAATGGCTGCTGAGTTTGGATGTAATTGGTATACCGATTACAAAGAAATGCTTGAAAAGGAAGAAATTGATGTTGTGCATCTCTGCCTTCCGCACTATCTTCATGCTCCGGTTGCTATATACTGCATGGAGCATGGTAAGAATGTTATGACCGAAAAACCGATGTCCATTAAGCTCGAGGATGCAAAGTCTATGATAGACACCGCTAACAAGCAAGGTGTTCTACTCGGATGCATTTTCCAGAACCGTTATAATGCCGGTACAGTTCTTGTTAAGGAACATTATGATAACGGCTCACTTGGAAAAATCCTTTCCGCAAAGTGCTTTGTTACCTGGAACAGATCCGACNNCTATTATGGCGGAAGCGACTGGAAGGGTACCTGGGAGAAAGAAGGCGGCGGCGTTATCATCGACCAGGCTATTCATACGCTCGATATGCTTCGTTATATAATCAATGAGGATATCGATTATATTGATGCTACCATCGCAAGAAGAGGACATGCTAAGATTGAAGTCGAGGACACCGCAGAAGGTCTTATTGCTTACAAGAGCGGACTTTTAACAAATTTCCATGCAATCAACTATTATTCATATGACGCAGATGTGGAAATCGAACTTGCCTGCGAGAATGCTGTTGTTGAAATGGTTGCAGATAAATCTATAATTAAATTCTTTAACGGAAACACTGTTATCGCAGAGCGTAACCCCAACGAAAACTTCAATTATGGTAATGTCAAGTCATACTGGGGCGTTAACCATACTAAGCAGATCGAAAACTACTACGAGTCACTTGCAAACGGCACAAAACCCTTTATCCCCGTAGAGAGTACATACAAAACACAGGAAATGGTCTGTGCAATTTATCAAAGCGGTAAAGAAAATAAAAGAATTTATCTAAATCAATAATAAATAATTTCAACAAATATTTACAGGTGGAGCAAATTGCCCCACCTGTATTTTTTAATTATAGATGTCTTTATTTAAAAACTGCATTAATGTCAATCTAATATTTTAAGACAAAGAACATTAATACGGCGGGAAATAAAACG
>DMMZ01000044.1 GCA_003452915.1 Clostridiales bacterium
ATTACTTGGACCTTCGGCAAAACAGAACACAGCAAATCTTGAAGCACTCGAAAATATGTCCTGGTCGAAGGATGAGTACGATAACCTCAGAGCACAATTTAACGCGGTTGCATGCACTCCTGAGTTCCCAGGCAGCTATATAATAGGACGTTATGCCGGATTTGCATTCTTAAACGTATATAATGATGGCATTGAACCGGTTCAGGCGTTGCTTGATTATATTAACGATATAAATAGCGAACTTTCCAGAAAGCGTAATGAGTTCGGACTTCCTACAATAGAAGACATACAAGCGCTAAAAGATAATATAAATTATAACGAAAACGAATAGGGAGAGGGGGGGATTACAATGCCTAGAGAAAAAGCGATTATCAGAACTGACATATCAAAATTTAAATGGACTCTTATCGAAATGAAGAAAAACTGGGTAGGGTACGCAATGATTTTACCCTTCTTCCTGCTGTTCTTTATATTTACAGTAATACCGGTTGTTTTATCTGTAATACTCAGCTTTACAACCTTCAATCTTCTGGAGTGGCCGCAATTTATTGCAATGGATAATTATATCAGATTGTTTTTAGATGACGATATTTTCCTGCTTGCTATTAAAAATACTTTAATTTTTGCAGCAATAACAGGTCCCGGCTCTTACCTCTTAAGCTTGTTCTTTGCTTGGTTTATTAACGAGCTTAGACCAAAGATTCGTGCGATTGTAACACTTTTGTTCTACGCACCATCAATTTCAGGCAGTATCTACCTTATTTGGCAAATATTTTTCTCCTCCGACCAATACGGTTTCGTAAATGCTTGGGGAATAAAGTTAAACCTTATAGCAAAACCGATTTTATGGTTTCAGGATGAAAAATACATATTTGGTCTGATCATAGCAGTTGCACTTTGGACTTCACTCGGCACATCCTTCCTTGCCTTTATCGCAGGTTTCCAGGTGGTAAACATGGAACTTTATGAGGCAGGAGCAGTGGACGGAGTAAAAAACCGTTGGCAGGAGCTGTGGTTTATTACCCTGCCTTCAATGCGTCCTCAGATGATGCTTGGTGCAATTCTTGCTATAACAGCTTCTTTCGGTTTTGGAGGAATTATTGATGCGCTGGTCGGATTTCCAAGCCCCGAATATTGCGCACATACAATAATGCACCATCTTGGAGATTATGGCGGAATGAGATTTGAGATGGGTTATGCATCTGCAATAGCGACATTACTGTTCTTTATGATGATTGGAGCTAACCTTTTGGTAACCAAAATTTTGAGAAAGGTAGGTTCTTAAAATATGCTTACAAAAATAACCGACAAATTAAAAAAATTCTGGGAAAAACAACAAGGTAAAAACACATACAGACGTTCGGTTACACGTTCGGCAGGTGGCGACGTCGGTATTTACATAATTCTCGGCATTGTTGCCTGTATCATGGTATTACCGATGGTGTATGCAATTGCATCTTCATTAAAACCGCTGGATGAATTATGGGTATTTCCACCCCGTTTCTTTGTTGTTAACCCGACATTAAAGAACTTTACGGACCTCTTCCGTTTAATGGGTGATTCATGGGTTCCTTTCTCCAGATACATATTCAACACAGTATTTATTTCGGTAGTAGGTACTTTTGGCAACGTAATATTATCATCATACGCTGCATATGCGATAGCAAAAATAAAATTCCCCGGCAGAAAGTTTCTATTTAATGTAATCGTTTATTCTTTGATGTTCAACGCAACGGTTACAGGTATAACAAACTTTATAACCATGTCGCTTTTGGGTTGGGTTGATACTTATTTTGCTATTATCGTTCCTGCTTTCTGTACTACCTTAGGTCTTTACTTGATGAAGCAGTTTATGGAAACAAGCGTTTCCGACGCTGTACTTGAGAGTGCAAGACTTGAAGGTGCCAGTGAGAATAAGATATTCTGGAAAATTGCAATGCCGATGGTAAAACCGGCATGGATTACATTAATTATATTCTCATTCAGCGGTCTGTGGAATTCAGGCGCAAACATGTATATTTACAGTGAGCAGTTAAAAACCTTCAACTATGCTATAGGACAGATAGTAAGTTCAGGTATAGCACGTGCAGGTGTTGGTGCTGCCGCACAGGTTGTTATGATGGTTGTTCCGATTACCGTATTTATAATAACACAGAGCAATGTAATTCAGACAATGTCAACATCCGGCATGAAAGATTAAAGAGAGGAGTATGATAAATGAAAAAAAGTACCAAGCTGGTTAGGATTATACTTCTTACATTTTGCCTGATTTTAGTGTTTGGAATAACTGCAAGCGCTATTATTCCTTATGCTACTTACACACATCGTCTTGACGGTGAAATGCAGTTAAGCCCACACGCGTATGTTCCGAATGCGGTTATTACATCACAAACCATAAAATATTCATATAACAATGGTGCCAGTGATTTAACACGTCAGAAGTATGAACTAACCGATGTTCTTGATCTTAAATCACCTAAAGATATTTTTGTTGATAATTTAAATCATATTTATATTGCCGATGCTGGAAATAACCAAATCGTTGGTTTGGATGAAAACTATAATATTCGCCTAATAATAAGCGATTTTACAAATAATCAAGGTGTTCCGGACGTTTTAAGCAATCCGAACGGCGTATTCGTTACAGACAAAGAAATCTATGTCGCCGATACGGATAAGTCCAGAGTTGTTGTTTTTGACAAAACCGGAAAGTTTGTAGACATTATTGCTGAACCGTCGAGTGACGTTTTACCAGAGAATAGCGTTTACAAACCGATAGCGCTTGCTGTTGATGATGCTGGTCGTATATATGTAGTTTCTGCAACAACAAACTACGGTGTAGTTTCATTAAACCGTGATGGATCCTTTAATGAATTTTTAGGACCGCAGAAAGTTACATACAACGCTTTTGAATATTTTATTAGATATTTTCAAACAGCCGAACAGAAAAAGCAGAGTGTTCAAAATGTTGCAACCGAATTTAACAACATTACAATTGATAAAGATGGATTTATTTATGTAACAACATCTTCTATAGATCCGGAAAAAGTAAAGTCTAATATTAGTGCTCGTTCAAAATCAGGTGATTATGCACCGGTTAAAAAGTTGAACCCCAACGGAAGTGATGTTATGAACCGTAATGGTTTATGGCCACCTTCGGGAGAAGTGGACTTTCGTAGTGATGTATTTTTTGCCGGCGGCACCGAGATAAAGGAATCTTCAGTTGTAAAAGATGTTGCACTCGGACCAAATGGCACTTGGAGTATTATTGATAATTTAAGAAGCAAAGTATACACTTATGACAGTGAAGGAAACGAACTTTATGCTTTTGGAGATAAGGGTGACCAGATTGGAAATATTCAGGATCTGATCGGTATAGCCTATCAGGGTACAAATATACTGCTTCTCGATGGAACATCAGGTTCAATTACAATTTATAAGAGAACCGATTACGGTGATTTGATAGACTCAGCTATTAAGAATACCGAAGACAAAAATTATAATGAAGCTGTTCAGTATTATATAAGTATTCTGCAACATAACAATAATTACGATAACGCATATATCGGAATCGGAGAGAGCTTTTATCGTAGCGGTGATTATGAATCGGCAATGCGTTTCTTTATGGATGCTCATGATACAAAAAACTTTTCAAAAGCATACCAACTGTATCGTAAGGATTGGGTTGAAAAGAACGTTTGGGTAATTCCGGTATTAATTATTGTAATATGTGTGTTAATAAGCCAATTCTTTAAATTTGCAAACAAGTATAATAAAAAAGGACAAAAACTTTTAGCAAAACGTACCTTTTTATCTGAAATCATGTATGGCTTTCATATAATATTCCATCCTTTCGATGGTTTCTGGGATTTAAAGCATGAGAAACGTGGTTCGGTAAGAGGAGCTACCTTCTGGTTGGGAATAACGGCAGCAGTATTCATTTATAAAGCTTTAGGTCAGGGTTACCTGTTCGATCAGTCAACAGGAGGAATAAGCTTTTTTAAAGAAATTATCTCGGTAGTACTTCCATTATTCTTATGGGTAACGGCTAACTGGTGTCTGACAACTTTATTTGAAGGGGAAGGCAGCTTCAAGGATGTTTATATCGCTTCCTGTTATTCACTGATACCACTTTCATTATTGATTTTCCCATCTGTAATCGCTTCAAACTTTGTAACTTCAGAAGAAATAATGATAATAACATTCATGAGCTCGCTTGCTTTTACATGGGTAGGATTGTTGATGTTCTTTGCTATGATGGTTGTGCATGATTATACTCTCGGTAAAAACATTCTAACAACCATAGGAACTATAATTGGTGTAGTTTTCATAATGTTCGTTGCAGTTTTATTCTCAACTCTTTTAATTAAGGTATTTACCTTCGGATATAACATATTCACTGAGTTGAAATACAGATACTGGTCGTAGGAAGGAGTGTCAAATAATATGATTAAAAATACAATTAAAAAGCTCATGGCACTTCTCTTGTGCTTAACAATGTTTATACCCTTTATGTCAATTAAGGCATTTGCAGAAGAATCAGAAGATACATCCTCTGAATCGGTTTCTGCTGATACATCAGAAGCAGCATCTTCAGATGATTCTTCTGTAGGTACAACCTCAGGTGAAGAAGAGGATATGTGGGATACTCTTTTACCTGCTTACATGACCACAAGCTTTAAGACTATCGATGACAGAATTATCGGAAATAGCGTTATAGCACCAATGACTCTAATGATTCAAAAGGGTGATTATGCAATATACGCCGATAATATAACCGGCGAAGTCGTTTTACTTCAACTTGCCGAACCGAATGAAGATGGAGAGTATGAGATAGGTGAGAATGGTATTTATAAATATATTGGATATTTATCTACCAACCCTTACAATATAGGCTCAAGCCAATCTTCGCCAACTTCAAAAACAACTGATTCAGTTAAAGAACAATTATATGCACAGATTATAATTGATTACACTCAAAACGATACCGACCAAAAATTTAATTCTTTTTCCGATTCTGCTAAGGATGGTCAGATTTCAATAAAAAATATCAGAAGCGGTATCAGGGTTGAATATACGTTGGGGCGTGAGGAGACTGAATACCTCGTTCCAAGAATGATAAGAAAAGAAAAGTTCGAGGCATTAAAAAAACAAATTGAAGCAAATTCTGAAATTGCCAGAAGTGTAAGGGAATTTAATTCATTTTATCTATCAAAAGATCCTAATGATACTACTTTGCCTAAACAAACTATCGAGGATATGAAAAAAGCATTTCCTATATGCGAAAAGTTTCCTATTTATGTATGTGAACCGGCTATTTCTTCCAAGGAATTATTAAGACTTGAAAGAACCATAAAAACCTACACAGAATATACGTCCGAACAGTTGGAAGCTGATCATGCAGAAACTGAATATATGTCGGCAGATGAAGTTCCTCCGCTTTTTAAATTAGCGATAGAATATACATTAGACGATTTAGGACTTTCAGTAAGATGCAATGCTGGCAACATTCGTTTCGATTCTTCTAACTTCAAATTATCTAATGTAACATTGCTTCCTTATGCGGGTGCAGGTAATGTAAATAACAGCGGATACATATTTACACCCGATGGTTCGGGTTCACTGATTAATTTTGAGACCATAAAAGGAACTCAGTTTAAAACAAGCAATCCACTTTATGGACAGGATTACGCATTCCAGACGATATCCGGGGCAAATAGAGAGTTAATGCATCTCCCTGTTTTTGGAGTCGTAGAAAAAGTAAAATTACCATCGACCGAAGAAGAAGTAATAGAAATCGACGAAAATGGCAATGAAGTAACCGTAATTAAAGAAAAAGAAAATATTTTCAAGATCGGTTATCTTGCTGTAATAGAAGAGGGTGATTCACTTGCTAGTATAACGGTTGAAAACGGCGGTGCAACACATATGTTTGCATCTGTTTACACTTCGTTTAACCCACGTCCAAAAGATTCGTATTCTTTGAACGGCGGTTTATCTGTCACAAACACTATGTGGACAGTGGAATCAAAGCGTAAATATATCGGTGATTATAGATTAAGATATTTCATATTGACCGATGACATTTCATATTCTGATATGGCAAATGTTTATAGGAATTATCTTGTTAATAAGGGAATTATAAACCCAATAGCTGAAACTAACAACACGGAAGACATTCCGCTTTATATTGAGACTTTGGGATCAATTGAAACCACCAAAGAGGTCTTAGGCGTACCGGTAGATACAACAGTCGCTATGACAACCTTTGCAGATACTGTGAAAATGCTTGAAAAGCTTAAAGCTGATCACAATATATCAAACATCAGGGTAAAACTTAACGGTTGGGCAAATGAAGGCATAATTTCGTTAGTTCCTAACGGTGTTGATATCGAAGATGCACTCGGCGGTGAAGAAGAATTTAAAAAGTTATTGGAATATGCTATCGCAAACAACATAACAATTTACCCGGATTTTGATTTTGCTTATGCCATTAAGGATGAAGCTTTCGATGGATTTAAAATGAAGGAAGATGCTTCACAGACAATAGACGAAAAACCAGCAGCTCAAAGAGTTTATGATCCAGCAGCACAGGGTTACGGTTTTTCCGGATTAGGAATAATATCACCGAATGTAATGGCTCGTTTATATGAAAATACATTAAAGGAATACGCTCCGTTGAATGTAGGTGCAATTTCTGTTTCAAGTCTTGGCAAATCGCTTTCCTCTGACTTTAATACAGAAGATACTTTACACAGAGAAGATTCCAAAACACTTGTTTCAAAACTACTAAAACAAATGCAACAGGATAATGGTAAGGTAATGGTTTCCGGTGGTAACTCTTATGTTCTGCCATATGTAACTGATATCCTGGATGTACCGCTTGATGATTCACGTTATAAATATTCAAATGCAACGATTCCTTTTATGGGAATGGTACTTCACAGTTATGTTGAATATTCTGGATCAGCAATCAACCTTGCAGGTGATTATCAATACACACTGCTTAAAACAATTGAAAACGGCGCATCTCCATACTTCATTATTGCAATGGATAACACTTCTGAATTAAAAGCATGTACATATGATACAGTATTACAGTATTATTCAGTAAGATATTCTATCTGGTTTAATGATATTGTAAAGACCTATAACGAGCTTAACTCAGCTCTTAAGGATCTTAAGTATACTTCAATTGTTGCTCATGAATTTCTTGATATTAACAACAAGGTTGTTAAGGTAACCTATGAAAACGGTACATCCTTCTATATCAACTATCTGTTGAAGGATTATACAGTTACAAATGGGGACAAAACATACACTATTCCTGCTGAAAACTTTTTAAAAGTTGACAAAGACGGAAACGTGATAACATTAAATTAAGGAGGAGGGTTAAATTTGGATAAGATAGCAAAAAAGAAAATAAAAGCAATCGAGGAAAAACCCATTACTCCTAAAAAGCAATCGAAAGTACGTAAAGTACGATCTTTGCAAAAACAAAAATCCCGAATGGGATGGTTTTTCATCGCACCGTTCTTAATAGGATTTTTTCTGATTTACCTTCCTATGATTTATGAATCGTTAAAGTTCTCTTTCAATGAAATTAAAATATTAACCGGTGGCGGTTTTGAGCTTAATTTCGTAGGCTGGGAGAATTATAATTATGCATTGTTTCAGGATGCTGAATTTATATTAATTCTCGGCAGGAGTATTCTGGATCTGGCTTTAAATATTCCAGCAATCGTTATATTTTCATTATTTATGGCGGTTCTTCTTAATCAAAAGATGAAAGGGAGAGCAATATTCAGAGCTATATTCTTTATTCCGGTAATAGTTTCAACCGGTATTATTGAATCTATAGATCTACAAAATAGTTTGGCAAAAGTTCAGGAAAGTATAGCTGATATGTCTAGTGGTGGCATGGATACCACTAACATGGGTAACGAGATCATTTCGAAAATGGATGTACAAGTATTTTTTAGCGGAATGAAGGTTGGACAGGAACTTGTAACCTATGTACAAGATTTGGTTAACAATGTTTACAGCATTATAAATAAATCAGGTGTACAGATGCTTATTTTCCTTGCTGGCTTACAGTCAATATCACCTGCTATATACGAGTCATGCCATATTGACGGTGCTTCATCATGGGAGACCTTCTGGAAAATTACCTTCCCAATGATTAGCCCGATGATATTGGTCAATACTGTTTATACTGTTATTGACTCATTTACATCAAAATCAAATGAGGTTATGACTTATATTGAAAAAATTTATGATAGTCCGGCTAACGGAGATGTCCATGCTACAGCGATGTCCTGGATATACTTTTTAGTAGTTATATTATTGTTAGCAATCATCGGTGGCATATTGTCAGCTTATGTATTCTATCAAAAACGCGACGCATAGGGGGGATAAATTATGGATATGACTGCTTCCAACAAGAAGAAGGAAAAAGAACTAAAGAAGATTCAACAAAGAGAAGAAGCAATAAAGCGTATAAAAGCGCAGGAAAAGCTTCCATTCTGGACGTTGATGAAATACAAGTTTTTAACCCTTTATTTCGCAAAAAAGTTATTATGGATTATCTTCAGGCTTGTTCTGCTTATTGGTATTTCCTATGTAATTCTGTTCCCGTATGTTTCCAAAATATCAGGATCTTTTATGAGCCCTCAGGATTTCGTTGATACATCTGTAAAGCTGATATCTAAATATCCTACTCTTGATACTTATAAAGCAATAATAAACGACAATCAATATTATAAAGCTTTATTCAATACGACGGTTTTGTCGGGGTTGTGCGCAGTTAGCCAGATGCTGACCTGTGCTATAATCGGTTACGGTTTCTCAAAATTCAAGTTTAGATTTAAAGGAATTCTATTCGTTCTTGTAATTCTTACAATGATAATTCCTCATGATACGTTACAGCTTTCATTATTTATGAAATTCCGTTTTTTTGATATCTGGGGTATAGTGATGGGAGTTCAGAAATTGTTTGGTGCCAGTGCTACTGGAATAGGCAATTTATTAAATTCTTATTGGCCTCTTGCAATCCTTTCATTGACCGGACTTGCGTTTAAGAACGGATTGTTCATCTACATAATGCGTCAGTATTTTAACGGTGTACCGGATGAACTTGAGGAAGCAGCATATGTTGATGGTGCCGGAGTTTTAAAAACTTTCGTAAGAATAATTCTTCCGATGTCAGTTCCGATGCTGGTTACAGTATTTATGTTCTCTTTCTCTTGGCAGTGGTCAGATACATTCTATACAAACTTATTCTTTACAGATACAAAGACTTTCTTGTTACTGCCTAATATAGTCTCTATTCCGTCATCGCTGGATACTCAATTCGCCGCAAAAATGATTCCGTATGAAGAGGCAATCAGAAATACCTGTGGATTATTGATACTTGCGCCGATTGTATTAATATATCTGTTTGCACAGAGAACATTAATTGAAGGCGTAGAACGCAGCGGTATTACCGGTTAAGTTAATACTAATCAAAGATAACCCCCCATCCGATTTGTTATGAACCCTGTTAATCGGACATGAGAAAAGCCCACTATTGTAGGAAAATATTTTAATTGTTAAGACTGGCATCGTAGTTCGTACGGTGTCAGTTTTGTTTTTAATTGAATTCTATGATAATTATAGATGTTTATGTATTCATCAACAAGGAAGCGAGCTTCCTTGTTGGATTTTGGCTTTTGACGATAAAGACACTCTGTTTTCAGAATTGAAAAGAAGTTTTCGGCATATGCGTTATCAAGTGGTGTTCCAGGACTTGACATTGAAGATAAAATGCCGTATGATTTAGTCAGTTTCGAAAAACCATGTGAGGTGTATTGAAACACTTGGTCGCTATGGAGAATCAGTCCATTTGCGACCTCTTTTTTTGCCATTTTGAGAGTTCTGTATACTAATGCGTTGTCCTGAATAGTACATAAGCTACAATAAAGTTATCGTATAAGTCCTTGATCATTGAAAGATATACTGTTCCTTCTTTTGTCTTTATGTAACTTATGTCGGTTACCCATTTTTCATTTGGTTTACTAGCTTTAAATTCTCTGTTTAATAGATTTGCATATTTCTTGAATTGTTGCTGTCTCAAATACAGTGGCTTTGGTTTACGTATTTGTATAATTATTTCATGGTCTGCCTCTTCTCCTTGATGTATTTCCTTGATCTATTCGTTTTTGTTTCTGCTTTTCTCTTTTTAATAGGTCGTGTATCTGTCGTTTTCCTTTAAATTCAAATATCTTTTCAATTTCTTTATGTGTCTTTCCTTTAACTTCATGTCGTTTATTTGTGGTAAGTATTCTTTAATTTTCTTATATCCTCTTGGCATAAAAAATCCTCCTATTGTAGTTTCTATTCTACATCAGGAGGAGGTTTCTTGCAATGTCCGTTTTTCGGGGTTCAATTCGATTTCGGGTGGAGGGTTAATGCTGTATAAAATTAATAATAGTTACTTTTCTTTACTTTTAAACATTAAAGCCCAGAGCAGAGCAAAAGCAAATGAAGCGGTAACACCAGCAGATGTAGCTTTAAGTCCTCCGGTTAAGGCACCCAGCAATCCGTTTTCCCCCACAGCTTTCTCTACACCCTTTGCCAGTGCATAACCAAAACCGGTAAGGGGTACAGTTGCTCCCGATCTTCCAAACTCTACAATCGGCTCGTAAACGCCTATGGCGGTCAATAAGACACCGATAACAACATAAGACACCAAAATTCGTGCTGCTGTAACCTTTGATTTATCTATAAAAATCTGTGCAACAACACAAAATGCTCCACCTATTAAAAAGCTATACAGATAATCGTTTAAATCCATTTAATCAACCTTCTTACTATAAATTGTTAAGTTCATAATATATAAAATTTTAACTATAAATATTTGATAGTAGAGAATTAATGAAACTAATTCTCTCTAATTAACCAGAAAATTTATTTTCAAGTTATATTTCCTCCCTTACGATGTGTATCAAATGCGCTATGGAAGGAATACTTTCGTTCTGTAAGGTACTGTTACGGTTAAGCAAAGCTCCTGTGCCTATTAAAAGCACATTTCTAAGCTCGTTTCTTTTCATGCGTTTAAATAAATACCCTCCAAAAACAGTTGCCATACAAGCACAACCAGACGCACCAGCTTGCATATCCTGCTTTTGTATATCATATATAAGCATTCCACAGTCTGTATAATTTTGTCCAAGATTCAAACCGCAGCGTTTTAAAAGCTCAAGTGAAATTTCATGTCCTTCGATGCCTAAATCACCTGTGGCAATCATATCAAAATCATCTGGTTTCGCTCCGCTTTCGTTGAAATAACGAAGAATTGTATCTACAGCTGCGGTAGCCATTGCAGCACCCATATTATTTGCATCCTTAATTCCGTTATCAACAATTTTACCGACAACAGCCTCCCTGACCCTGAAAGAAGTTTGTTCATTTTGTAAAAGATAGGAACCGCAGCCTGTGACTGTATTCTGTGAGGTTGGTGTCTTCTGACTTCCATATTCAAGCGGAAAACGGTATTGCCGCTCAGCAGTACAGAAATGAGAGGATGCAAGTATTGCTGCGTTATCTACCAATCCTCCGTTTATAAAGGAAGAAGCGACAATTGCCGATTCTATAATTGTGGAGCAAGCTCCGTATAAGCCTAAAAACGGTATTTGAGATTTTGATACCGCAAAGCTTGTTGCAACACATTGATTTAATAAATCGCCACCTAATATAAGCGAAATATCCTCGGGTTTTTTATTGGCTTTTCCTAAAAGTATATTAAGTGTCCGTCTGACCATTTCACTTTCAGCTTTTTCAAAGCTATCTGTGCCAAAATACACATCTTCTTCATGCGAGTCAAAGAAATCACTGAGCGGTCCTTCCGATTCTTTTTTCCCGACGGTAGTTGCGGTTTCCGCAAGATAAACGCCCGAAAATCTTAAAATTGACTTCATATTTATTATAAATCCCTTCGTCTAAAGTTAATTGCTTTGCTTTAAAATTATTAGGTTATAAAAAAATATATAACACCATAAATAATTGATGCAACTGTACCATACACTATAACAGGTCCTGCGATAATAAACATCTGAGAAGCAACACCTGTTATAAAGCCTTCTGTCTTCGCTTCGATTGCCGGAGAAGTAACAGCGTTAGAAAATCCTGTAATCGGGACTAGGGTACCTGCACCTGCTTGTTTGGCTATTTTATCAAACCAACCGATTCCGGTAAACAATCCGGCAAGAAATATCAAAGTAACAGCTTCTAAAATTACCGCTGTTTCTTCTTCAACTTCAAGGTAAATATAAAGATCTTTAAATGCTTGGCCTATACAGCAAATAAGTCCGCCTACTAAAAAAGCTTTAACACAGTTAACAATACAATTACTTTTCTTTGCACGTGATTCAGCATATTTGATATATTCTTTTTTATTCATATTTTATTTTCCTTTCCGATTTTGACGATTTATGAATATTCTTATCATTTATGGGATTTTTATACTCTAAGTATTGACAAGCGGATTATATTGAATATAATAATTGACATATATATAATTATTTAATTTGAAAGGATTGGTGAAATTGGGCAAATATCATCCTACGGAGCGATATGATAAGCCGGAGAGTTTTAGAACAATTATTAAAAAAAGCTCTGAAAAATTCGGAAGCAAGCCTTTGTTCAAATATATAAAAAAGAATAATGAAATTGGCGAAGTAACTTTTACTCAATTTTTTAATGACGTAAAGTCGTTAGGAACAGCTATGCTTGAAATGGGACTCGGCGGAAAGCGTTTTGCTATACTTGCTGAGAGTCGTCCGGAATGGGTTGCTGCTTATCTGGCAGCTATGTGCACCGGTAGTGTGGTAGTTCCACTTGATAAGGAGCTTCTCGAAGATCAGCTGGAGAATTTTCTTGTGTTATCGGAAGCTGATATTTTATTTTATTCCGACGCTTTTGAAGATAAGATTAAAAAGATGGCTTCACGTCTGACGAAAATTAAATACTTTGTTTGTTTTGATACAATAACAGATAACATCAGCGGAAAATTCAAGAATTACCGTGATGTTATAACAAATGGACAGCGTCTACTTGCTGAGGGTAATAATTTATATGAGAAATTAAGAGTTGATACCTCAAAGCTTGGAGCTATAATTTTTACCTCCGGAACAACCGGGACAAGCAAAGGTGTTATGCTTACCCAAGATAATATTTTATCTTGTATTCACGCTTCAGCAAATATGGTTGATTTCAGTGAGAATGATGTTTTGTTCTCTGTACTGCCATTACACCACACCTATGAAACATCTTGCGGCATACTCACTCCGATTTATATCGGCTGTACAATATGTTTCAATAACAGCTTGAAGTATTTTCTAAAAAATATTAAAATTTTCAAACCCACAGGTATAACTCTTGTCCCTCTTTTTGTAACCACAATTTACAAGAAGATAATGGAAGAAATTAAGAAAAAGGGTAAAGAAAAATTATTTAAGAGTGCCGTTGTTGTTACAAAAAACCTTCGTCGGGTAGGTGTCGACATCAGAAGTGTCGCTTTCGGTGAAGTAAGCAAAGCACTTGGTGGCAGCTTAAAAAAGATAATTTCAGGTGGAGCACCTCTTGAACCCTCACTTATTGATAGATTTGATGAGTTTGGAATTAACATTTCGGAAGGTTATGGCATTACGGAATGTTCACCGCTTGTTTCTGTAAATCCATTTAACAATCGTAAAACACATTCTGTGGGAATCCCGATCAAAGGCAGCGTTGTTAAGATCATTATGGAAGATGATAACGGTAACGAGGTGGATGCTCCGATTGGTGAAATCGGTGAAATTTGTATAAAAGGTCCCCAGGTTATGATCGGATATTATAATAATCCAGAGGCAACAGCGGCAGCGTTCAGCCAGGAAGGCTTTTTTAAGAGCGGTGATTATGGTTATATTGATGCAGATGGTTATATATTCATAACCGGAAGAAAAAAGAATATAATAGTCTTACAGAACGGTAAAAATATTTACCCCGAAGAAATAGAGGAATACCTTTACAAGCTCGACATTATCAGCGAGTGCGTTGTTATAGGCAGGGAAGTCGAGGGTGAGGAAATTATGCTCACAGCGATTATTTACCCTGATTATACTAAATTCGAGGGAATGGAACAATCTGTTATTGTAGAAATTATGAAAGCGGAAGTAGCGAAGATAAACAAGCAGCTTCCAATCTTCAAACAAGTCAGAAATATCGAGCTTAAGAAAACTGAATTCGAAAAAACGACCACAAAGAAAATCATTCGTCATAAAATTTAATTAATATAAGAGGTAACCATTATGTTTGAAAAGCTAAAAAACATTCTTATTGAGGAAATGAGCATCAATCCTCACGATATTACTCCCGATGCAGAGCTGATAAACGATTTGGGCTTTAACTCGCTTGAGCTTGCCGATTTAGTTGTTTTATGCGAAGATAGATTTGATGTGGTATTTGATGAAAATGATCTTTCTGGTCTAATCACCATCGGCGATGTAGCAAACTATATTGAGCTTAATTCATAATAAATAATATTAGTACAAAAAAGTAACCGCTAATTGACGGTTACTTTTTTTGTTATTTGTTAATATTGACTTACTCTGTTGTTTTAATATCAATTAAATTTCGATATTGCTTAATGACATTCACCATTATACTGCTCCATGGTGTCGGTACTGTTTTTTGTGCATTCATTCCGACCTGTTTTGCTTTGGGAAGTGATGTAGTTATACATTCAGTAATACACTTTGGATCATCATCACATAAAAAGCCGTTGTAATCGTGTGTGATACCCTCAGATGCACAGGAATTTTTTATAAGTATCGAAGGTGTTCCGGCAGCAGCCGCTTCACGTATGACCAGAGGAGCGTTGTCGTAGAGGGAAGGGAATACAAACAAATCCGCACGAGCATATAAGCTCATAAGTAGGTTTCTGTCCATGATATGACCGGTAAAGATAATTTTTTCATTTAAGCCAAGTTCTCTTACAAGTGTTTTTATTTCTTCCTCGTTTACACCTTTTCCCGTAAACACCATTTTAAAATCGGAATGAGATACCGAATATATTTTTATTGCTTCAATTATGTGATGTATATTCTTTTTCCAGTCGTGCTGTCCCACAAATAAAAAGACATTATTCTGATTAAGTCCAAAACGCTCTGTTACAGATTTTATATCACTTTCGGTAGGATGCCAGGGGTTTGTTCCGTTAGGCATTATTATTATTTCACCTTTAAAGCCATAGTCGTGCAAAACTTGTCCTGTTGCGTTATTAACCGCCCAGACCTCATCACAAGAGTTATAAAAATCAAGCACATATTTTACACCTGTTTTTGAAAGCAGCTTGCTGTGTGTTTTTATATAAAAATCATCGTAATATTTAGAATGAAAAGTACCGATAAGCGGTATTTTTTGTTTTTTCGCAATTCTTATAGCAGTGCGGCCTGCCGAAAATGGACTGTGTGCATGAATAATATCAAATTTTATTTGCTTTATTTGTTTTCTGAAAGGTAAATCAAAAAAGGGTACTCCGGCACGGTAAACGCTGCCTGCAAGCTTAATACTCATATAGTGGAAAGATGGAAAATCCTGATTAACAATACAGTCAGGAGTGCTTGGCGAGATATAATAACAGATATGCTGCATTTTCGTCAGCTCTTCGGAATAACTCTTTACAACCATACCAACACCATCTGTTTCAGGAGGATAAACATCACAAAACTGTCCTATAATCATAGCGTTATCCTTTTTCGTTATAATCTATTTAATACGTTATGAATATATATTATCATATAAATTATTTAATAGTCAAGGCGTTAAATGTCAATATTTAGAATTTGAATTTTTTATAAATATAAAAAATAGCACGAATGGGCTACATTCGTGCTATAGAATTATTCTGTTATAAAACTATTATTTAGTGTTACAGTATTCTTTGGATCGGGGCCGTATAAATTATCACCGCATTGACCTTCGGTACACATTAAAATCAACATCCATATTGCACCAACAAGGGGGATAAATATAATAAAATACCACCAGCCTGACTTGCCGATATCATGTAGTCGTCTTACGGTTACAGCGAGACTCGGAATGAATATTATAAAGCTATACAATATGTAAATAATACCCGTTTCTCTGTAAAAAGTTCTGGTGATAACAGGAGTATCTAAAACACTATCGAGAATCGTAGCAAGAATAGAAAATATTATATTGAATAAAATGAACATCCAATATTCTTTGCGTCTAGCTCTTCCATTAAAATTTGTATAATTTTTAAAACATTTAATATACCATTGCATATTCAAAAACCTCGATTATATTCTTATAGAAATATAATAACATAGATTTTATTATTTGTCAATTAATTAAACAAATGATTTTAGTATTGGCAGCTAAAAATAAAAACTATTTTTTTCGTTGTAGAGTGCTTTTTTTATTTTCAGAAACAAAATTAAATCGACATAAAAATGCGGTTAAAATAGCAAGTTTGTCTTTATTTAAATTATAGTTCATCCATGCACCATCACGTATTGCACTCACAATATCAGAATCACAAAGTATCTTCATGTGGTAGGAGAGGGTAGGTTGTGTTATATTCAAACTCTTTAAAATATCACATGCACATAGTTCCTCTTCGTTTAACATTTCAATAATTTTTAATCTTGTATTATCGGAAAGAGCCTTGAATATCAAGGCATAATCTGCATTTTTCACATTTTCAAACTCCTCACATATAAATAATCATCTATGATATAGGTATTTATCGATTATATTGACAAACATCTATATTTATTATATTCATTCTACAAAGATTTGTCAAGAATTATAGTAATTAGATGGTGGAAAGATTTCCTAAAAAATCTACAAATAATCCTATAAAAATTTATGTATTGACATTAATAAATCTTTATGTTATAATTTTTAAAATTAATAAAAGGACGACTTGATGAAGAAAATCATTTTTGCATATATTATACTAGCAATTAGCTTTATTGTTATCAGCTCTAGCTGTGGATAAAGCTTTTTATCACTGCAAAATATGGTTTAAATATGAAAACTGTATTAAGGGTTGTGATGAAAAATCACAACCTTTTTTATAAAAATTTAAAGGAGAAAAGTCTGAAAAATGGATATTCAGACACGGTTTTGTGCCTTTACAATATGAGGTAATATAATACTGTATTCACCTCAACGGCACAATTCCCTCCTTCGGCACACGCCGAAGAAAGGAATTATTAAAGACATGAATCAACAGAAGACCAAACGCCTTGCTCCCGTTATTGCTGCGATAGCAATACAATTATGCCTTGGAACAGCCTACATATGGAGTGTGTTCCAAAACGGTATAGCCGCTCACTTGTTTAAAGGTAACAATGCAAATGCCGCTCTTACATTTTCCTTGCTTCTTGCCGTATTAAGTATCGGCAGCACCTTAGGTGGAAAGATTCAGGACAAGATAGGGGTTCGACTTACAGTAATCATAGGTGGACTTATTCTCGCAGCGGGATTTTTCTTAGCTTCTTTTACAACTTCTGATAATTCTTGGCTGTTATGGTTATCATATGGCGTAATGGGCGGACTCGGAATGGGTTTTATTTATTCTACAACAATAGCATGTGCTCAGAAATGGTATCCTGACAAGAGAGGATTGATTACAGGAATAATTGTTGCTGCTCTCGGCTTTGGCGGAGTTGTGTTTACTCCAATAGTAGAATTTTTTATTAAAAAGCTCGGTGATGGAACACCCGGAATGGGTGAGCTTGCATCCTTTAAGATTTTGAGCTTGATATTTATAGTCGTATGTACACTTGGAGGACTATTCCTTAAAAATCCTCCATCGGGTTTTGCTCCTGAAGGTTGGGTTCCAAAAGCAACTGATATAAGAGTAACTAATGATTTTTTACCCTCACAGGCTTTGAGAAATAAGAATTTCTATTTTCTTACAATCGCTTTAATGCTTGCATGTATGGGCGGACTGATGATGATTGGTTTTGCAAAGCCGATAGCAATTGCTAAAGGCATGGCTAGCACAGCTACTTATGGTGTTTTGGCAATAACGCTTTCAAATTCATTTGGCCGTTTTTTCTGGGGATTTATTTCTGATAAGCTGGGAAGAAAGAGAACTATAATTCTGCTGCTTATTATAAACGCTTTGTTCTCGCTGTGTGTAAACCTTGTTTCCGGTTATTTTATATATGTTTTAATTGCACTTATTGGTTTTTCTTATGGTGGATTCCTTTGTACCTTCCCTGCATTTACAGCAGATTTATTCGGCGTAAAATACAACGCTACAAATTATGGAATGGTTTTAATAGGCTTTGGTGCAGGTGCAGTTGCATCCTCTTACATAGCCGGATATTATAAAAACCTTGCAGCAAAGGATATTGATCTGATGTTTCCTGCCTTTATAATAGCATCTGTTGCTGCTATTA
>DMMZ01000059.1 GCA_003452915.1 Clostridiales bacterium
ATAAAACAGGCGTCGATTCAAGCAAAACAACCGCATTAATATCTGAACTTCGCATTAATAATGAAGGCAGTGCAACTGATACTTATTATAATTATACCTATGACAATGTCGGCAACATCCTTACTGTAAGCGAAAACGGTGTTCAAAAGCAATCATATGATTACGATGCTCTCGGACAACTTACGAGGGAGAACAATGTTTATGCGAACCGCACGTATGTATTCAAGTATAACAGCGCGGGGAATATTTATCAGAAGGAANNATAACTTATGATAATATTGGTAATCCAAACAAATGGAGTAATGGCTATAGCTTAACATGGCAAGGTAGAAATCTTAGCGCTTTATCCAAAAATGCCATTTATGAAATTAGTTGCAAATATAATAGTGCCGGCATTAGAACACACAAAGATTATACTGATCTCGATATAATGTATACCACAAATTACGATTATGTTCTTGATGGATCAAAAATCATCAAAGAAACCAGATCAGGTGGGGAAAACACAACCCTTTACTACTTCTACGACGAGTCGGGAGTAACAGGGTTCAACTACAACGGTTCGGATTATTACTATGGTAAGAACCTTCAGGGTGACATCACAAAGATATACGACTGGTTCGGAAACGAAGTTACAAGCTACACCTATGATGCTTGGGGCAAAATCATTTCTGTAACAGGTTCGCTCGCATCCACAGTCGGTCAAGCAAACCCCTTCCGCTATCGCTCGTACTATTACGACACCGAAACCGGCTGGTATTACCTCAACTCACGTTATTACGACCCGAGTGTCGGACGTTTTATCAATGCGGACAGTGTATTGCCAGGGGTTGGAAATATTACTGGAAACAATTTGTTTTCATATTGTTTTAACAATCCGGTAATGTTATTTGATAATAACGGACAATGGCCCGACGGGGGTAAATTATTATCGGGTGTTATATCGGTAGCAATAGGAGTCGCTGCAGTTACTGCTGTCGTGGCAACCGGCGGAGCTGCAACGCCACTCCTTGCATTAGGTTATGCAGCAGTAGCTACAGCAGGTACAGTAAGTGCAGTTACTGGAACAATGACCACGGTAGAAAGTTTCACTGGAACAAATCCATTAAGAGATGCTGTAGGATCAGATAATTATGATTTCGTTCAAACAGCATCAACTTACGTTGCTTCATGTGGTACATCGTGGATCTGTGATACTAATCCTATATTTAATAAAATTAATATTGAACCAACGACAAATTCTAAGGCCATGGTACCGTATTACCCTCCGAATGATGGTTTTATTGGTCCTACACAAAGAATAATTTTGGATCGGGGAACTATTTTACAACGAAACGGGGGAACAGGAGGTCGGTTTTTTGCTCCCGCAGGTACACCTCCAAGCACCTTATCTATTCCTCCACTTAATTTAGCACTTCCAACAAATTATTATCAAGTAATAAAACCGATTGTAGTTACATCAGGGACTGCTGCACCTTGGTTTAATTCTTCTGGAGGCGGATATCAGTATTATTCACAAAAAAAATTGTATGAATATCTGGGTAAATACCTGGAGGAATATGGGGGATAGTATGACAAAAACTGAATTGTATGAGATTTTTACTGCAAAAGGTTTAGATATAAATGAAAATGTATGTTTTAACGACAACACAAACGATAACACTAAAGATGACATTTTTCACGTGAAAAAAAATTATTATATTTGGGAGGTATTTTATCTGGAAAGAGGGAAAGAAAATGACTTAAAAAAATTCAACACTGAATCTGATGCTTTAGAATATTTGTATGATATATTAAAGAAAATCTATAAACTATAAAATTAAATATTCTATATTCCAATTGTATAAAAAGAATACTCTAGATCTTAATATTTTAAATTAAAAAATATTTTTATTAATGGATTTTAAAGATCAGTTACTTAAAAATAAAATAGTTAAGCCATTATGTTTGAATGAGTTCTGACCCAACAGAACTCATTCTTTATTAAGCGTAACCGAGTAAACCAACTGCTATAAAATTAATTATGATCTTATGGTATAATATATAAAAAATTAAATTATAGGAGAATGTATTATATATAATAAAATGATAGAAGAACTTGCTAGAGAAGCACGAAAAATTTTGAGGAAGATACCTTTTTTTGAACAAGAGAAAATTGATTTTGACACATATGATAATGGCGATCCAGTTGTGTTTTATGAAGAAAGCAAAAGTGGCTTTTACAAGGTTATAAATGAACGTGGAAATAGTCGTAGAGAATATGTAGCAAAAACAGGTGATGAGTTGATAAGTTTTTTCGTTGAAGAAGCAATTAAGAATTTTGCATTTCGTTACGAACTGACACATAGACGTAAATTTGAATCAAATTTACGTCAAGTAGATGAAATAATGCAAAAATGTTATAATTATATTGATCCGACAAAGAAATTTATTAAAGATTCATACGATGATGAAATCCATATTTATCTAGACTTATTTAGAGAATATAAAAGAATCACTAAAAATTTTCGAAAAGAACAACCAATCAAGTATCAAAATATAAAAAACGATATTGATTTCATAGCAGATGGAAAATATGCAGACTCTCCATATGGCGGCATGTCTGATGTACCTAAATCTATGACAATGGTTAGGGAACGAATTAAAACAATAGTTGAGATTTGTCCTGAATTAAAAAATGAGTTTGATGCTTTTGAAAAGTATTATGAAAAATTAGTTAATTATTAACTTGTTTTAACAAAATGATGTCTTCCAAGTTCAAATATAATAAGGGAGACGAGGAGCAGAGCGCAGACAACAACTCTTTATTATTACTACGATGAGTCAGGAGTAACAGGATTTAATTATAACGGTTCGGATTATTACTATGGCAAGAACCTACAGGGTGACATCACAAAGATATACGACTGGTTTGGAAACGAAGTTACAAGCTACACCTATGATGCATGGGGCAAAATCATTTCTGTANNGATTCCGAAACCGGCTGGTATTACTTCAATTCCAGATATTATGACCCAAGCGTTGGACGTTTTATCAATGCAGACACATATTTAGCCGTAGGTGGCTTCACAGGCTTCAATATGTTCGCTTACTGTTTAAATAATCCTGTGAATTTGATAGACTTCATGGGTACCTGTCCGCATGATGGTAAATTTTATACAAGCGGGAATTTTGAAGGCAAACATGAATATAATCCAAGTTGTAATCTTTGTAAAGCCCATGGTAGTTATTCACTCATAGGAAAAGATGGTAAAGAATATACTTTTTATAATGCATCCTATGAAATGGACTTGATTGATTTCATCGCCGGATGGGAAACGTTAAGTCTTACCCGTAATAAAGATGGCACTATCGGTTTTGGGTATACTATATTTTCAAATGATAAGTTGTTATATGACATTACAGGAAGTTATAATCCAAGTAATATTACAGAGAGACAAGCTTATATGCTTTTAATGGCTACTGTACAGAAGCACGAAATAGCATTATATTCAAAATATAGCAGTGATATACTAGGTATGACACTGCACCAAAAAAATGCGGTTCTTGATTATTCTTATAATGTTGGTAACGCAAAACCAATTATAACGAACTTGCGAAAAATGGATGATTATACCGCATGGACTTCAACGGGGATAAGCGGAAGAGATAAAAACGGGAACTTAGTGGTGATGTCCGGCTTGGTGAAAAGACGAAAAGCAGATTACAACATATTTGCGTACGGTATATACGATTCCGCTCATTAAGATTGGAGACATTATGAAAAATAGAATTCTTATTTTGATTTTATCCGCAATTTTCATTATACTGCTTGCGGGCTGTAACGGGGATACGACCTCCAACAGCATCACTTCTTCTAATGTTGATACGAGTGTTGGTACGAGCGTTGATATGAGCGTTGATACGAGTTCATCGGATGAAACATCCGGTGACTCGTCCCTCGGATCTGATTCCTCTTCGGATGAGTATACAGAAAAAACAAATTTTTTTACTTATGAAGATTTTTGGTCTGATTTTCCGGAATTTCATGGGCAATGGAGAATAACTGAATATTGTACTTCTGCAAGATATGTAGAGGATAATTGGAATTATATTATTGAAAATTGTCCGGAAGAGGTGTTGGAATTCACCGAAGAAGGAATAGAATTTCTCAATAATTTTTATTCTCAGGATTCCGAAATGTCTTCTTTCTTGGATCTATATTCGAAATCTGAAATATGCGCATATTCAGGGTATTTAGAGTATGATAAAGTTCCGCTTTCCGGATCAAGCGAAAAAATATATGAATATTTTACTCTTTCAATTGATGATGAAAATTTGGAATTAAATGATCCGGATAATTTTTATTGTTTTTATTTATGTACATTTGAAAATGATAAGTTATTTATAGGAATTGATGGAGTCTTTTTCACGGCAGAAAGATTAGAGTCTGTTCACACTAATTAACAAACAGTAAGGTCTATACCTACGAGTACGATTCGCTCGGCAGGCTTATCAGAGCAACCGAAAAAACAACCTCCGGTACTCTTGTTATGACTAATATATTCAATGATAATGATCCAGTAGATCCATGGCATGCCGCTGAGTTGCGTAAGGAAGGTAAGCAAATATTCAAAGACTTCAAGCTCTTAAGAGATTTGTAGTATTTTACTGGCCTACTGATTCACGAGCATTAATTTGTGGATTGGGATGCCGTTGTGTTAAAGTACATCTAGAGAAAGGACATAATGGTCGTGATATTAAACCTTTGAAAAGACGAGTTGATGGAGACAATATTTATTCATCAATTTATGGAAAAGTAACAGAAGTTGGTAATGATGCTCCAAATGGTGAAAAAAAGGGAGAGGAATATATATTACTATTGAGAATACTGATTATAAAATAACATATATGCATATCAATAAACAATTAGTTACTGTGGGTACTTATGTACCACCTGCTAGAGTAATAGGTTTAATGAGGAATACAAGTAGATCGTTTGGCACACATCTACATATACAAATTTACGATAAAAAAGCAAATAAATATATTGATGTTGCAGATTATATATATAATTAATGGAGTGATGTTAAGCATGAAAATAAGAAAAATAATTTTTACTATGCTCGTAATCATTTTGATAATTTTACCATCATGTAAAGAAAACATTGTAGTGAATGAATCCGATCGCTCTGATTTTCCATGTGAAACGATTGATAACTCAGTCAATATATATGATATCCCGATCCTTTACAACATGAATAAGATAAATTACGATAATCCTTTATTAATCACTAGTGGCGAGCTAGACTATGCCGCCGCAATTGAAGCAGGCTATTTAAACGCCGTCATTATCCCGTTAGGTAACGGCAATACCCATTGGGTGATAGAATGTTGGGATTTTTTAGAAAACTTTAAAACATCATTATATGTCCTGATAATGACAAATCCGGCATAACTTATTGTAAAGAAATTATACCCAGACTCGGTAGTTGGTGATGTAAAGTTGTAAATGTGCCAGAAGTTTTTTAAGACGAAAGCGGTAAAAAGGTTAAAGTTAAAGATTTAAACGAGTGTCTTTATCGGTTTGACAAAGAAAAGGTACTCGAAATCATATATAACGCAAAAGACACCCCTAAAATATTCGAGAAAATTAATAGCTTAATCACATCGATAAGGATTCCCGTTGCGCATAATCTGGTTTCATATGAACTTTACAAGCTGCTGATATCAAAGAAGATGATCTTCGTTATTATCGGCGTAATTGTGCTGAAGGTTTTTGTTTCCGACACTGTATACACATTTAAAATGTCAGGTGTCGAAAAATTTGATAAAAATTTCATGATAATTCTTAAGGCGAAATTACGGAAGAAAAGCGCGAATATGTAATTTCTGAGCGTGAACACGTTACAGAGGTTTTGAATAGTTTGAGCCTATATCATGAGCGATTTCAAGCGAAAACAATTAGCAGCGAAGAATATACTAAGTTTATGATGGAATACAATGCAGCAGATATAAAAAACAGAGCTCTCCAAAAAGTTGAGAGCCATGCTGAATACATTGACAAGATGGAAGCAAAAGGAATAAACGCATATTTTATTTATGATACAGGATGGAACAATCTTTTTTTAAAGATTTCGATTATATTATTTTATTCCTTGTCCTAAAACTTTTTGGAGGAATATTTGCAGACGAAAACTGTGTGAATATCATTCAGATATTAAGAACAACAAAAAGGGTCGGTATAATTGTTTCCGTATAAAACTCGGACTTTGTCTTGGTATTACTGCATTATTTGTATTAATATTTACTCCATGACCCAACAAACAGCTTTTATGATCCGAATGGATAAATATTAAGTGTCAGTGAATTAATTTCGGTTCACTACATAATGCATTTATACTTTTTAGCAATACTACAACACAAAAAGCTCTCTTGAAGTTATCAGAACCTCTTGAGAGCTTTACTTATACCCGCCAACGAAATTGTATCTTAATTATGATGTATTTTGGCGTTTGCCTTTTTCATCGCAGTCCTGAACAAGCAAAGTGTTTAGCGATCCCGGGTGGTTATTTTAATATATGCAAGCATTATTGTTGACGAGTGTTTTCTGCAGCTTTTCGATGTTTACCGCCTTTACAGGCACCTTGTGGTNNGCCTTTACAGGCACCTTGTCTTTAACTGCTATCGCGACAGCGGTACCGGCAGCTTCGCCTAATGTACATACGATTCGCATTATGCGTATCGATGCCTGTGCCTCGTGTGTAGCAGATATGCAACGCCCCGCAACGAGTAAATTTTCCGCATTTTTGGGGATAAGGCATCTGTAAGGGATGGTGTAATATTGACCCTCCGGGAAGAAGTAGTGAGATGTTCCACTTCCCTCCGGATTATGTATATCTATGTCGTAATTGCCGCAGGCAATTGAGTCTTCAAATTTTGTACACGCGACCAGCTCTTCGGCGGTAAGAATATGCTCACCGTCTATCATACGGCTCTCACGCACACCGGTCTGTACAGCGGAAGAAAGAACCTTGCTGTTTTCAAAACCCGGAATACAGCGTACAAGAAAGTCGTGAAGCTCAAAAATTTGTTCTCTTGCTTCGATGTCGGCTTTGGTAATGTCCCAACAATCGACAGGATTTCTTTTTACAACTCGTGTCGCATTAAGTTGAACAATTCCGGGGAAAACAGTATGGAAAACCATAATTCCGTCCATCGGATTCTTGGTATAACCCTTTTTCTTTTCTTCGAGCCATACATCTCGTATTAGATAGTATTGAACTTCGAACTTCACGGGATCAACTCCCGCAATGCTGAAGCATAGAGTCATTGGCTGGCAGAGGTTGTCCGAAGGNNGGCATACGCAACGTCAGCATCGCCAGTAGCGTCAATGAAATAATCGGCTTCCAGCTCAACAAGTCCTGATTTATTGGCAACGGTGACAGATTTGATTTTTCCACTTTCGCTTTTAGCGGAAACGAAATACGAATCAAATAGCAGACTCACGTTAGCTTCTTGCATCTTGCGGTTGAGAATAATTTTAAGATATTCGGGATTAAAAACGTTTTCTCTCATAGCATTCATCGATTGCAATTCAACGACGATTTCTTCCAATATTCCACGGGAGAGCTCCTTGGGTTCATCCGAAGCCGAATTGCGTGTAAAATTACGCATGAAAGGATTTACCGCCATTGCCGAAGACGCACCTCCGAGACAATTTAGTCTTTCGATAAGCAGGGTTTTAGCACCACCTCTTGTTGCTGCCAGCGCTGCACCTGAGCCAGCGAATCCGCCGCCTATAACTATTACGTCATATTTTTCCATGGTATTCCTCCGATATTTATGTCGGTTCATTAATTGCATGTTACAATATTGAAGTTAGAATGTCAACCGTCGACCGTGTTCGACGTTCTGGCGTATTTATGAACTTTATTAATATTGTGTGCTGCCTTTACCATCGAGAACACATTTTCAATTCTCGTATTCGGGGGTAGATCACATCCGGGCATTAAAACATATCCATTTATATTTTTTGCCGAATTTATACACGATTGCGCTGAAATTAACACTTCATCTGGAGTGCCCTCCAACATAATTGAAACCGGATTAATTTGACCAGCAAAAGCTATTTTTCCACCAAGAACATTTGCCGCTTCAGAAATATTAACCTTATGATCAAAAGAAAACAGATTAGCTCCAGACGAAGGAATAAGATCCAAAATTTTAGTGGTGTTTCCGCATACATGAAGCATCCTTGTACTTATGTCGATACTGCCAAATAAGCTTTTTAAGTGAGGAAGTACTAGCGATTCGAAAAGTTTTGGCGAAATCATATCACCTGATGCAGAAGGCTCGGATACACAGATCAACTCCGTACCGGACTGTTTGAATAAGTCTAAATATTTAATAATCACTTTTTTCGTGAAGGATAGAAGTTGATTTACACCAGATTCATCCTCAATGGCAAGACACATTAGATTTTCAATGCCTATCATTTGACCAGCCAAAGTAAATGGACCCCATTGGCTAACTCCAAGGAGATATTCATCTGAAATATTTTCTTTTAATATTCTTGTTACTGATAATAAATTTTGTATTTCCGGACTTCTTTCAATGTTGTTAATATCCAAGTTGACAATGTCGGAAATATTATCGATTAATGGCTCATCCACAGTTGATGCGTTTCCCACAATATTAAAGGTAGTTTTTGCTCCAAGAGCTTTCAATACAATATTATTACAATCCGCAGCTGTCCAAATTAAATCTAAATTAAGATCATTTGCATTGTTAATAATTAATTTAGCTGCATCCTCAGGTGCCATAGTAAAAGCATCCTGCAACGACAAACCGTACCTATTATACGTCCAAACTCCGCTTGATAAAATAATGACCGGAGTTCTTGGAGTTTTATTAAGATTTACTGCAGATAGTAGAATTTCTTTATTTGTCATTTATACTACCACCTAGTATCTTTAGATTTTTATATAAAGTAATTATTTGCAACCTGTTCCTGATATAATTTAATAAGATCAAATAGTATAATACTGTCAACATAATGTTATTTAGTCTGCGGTATTGATTAAATATCTTTTTATTCATAGTGAATATAAAGTATTATATCATCTACTTTTTATACTGTCAAGAATCTTTAGATACAATTCTTATATGTTATAATAAATGTAAATATTGTATATTTTGACCCTTGCACACTCATTAATTATAGTATGCTTGTAGTATTTAATACCATTTGTCACGAACTAGCTTGGCACATATTTTAAATCAATTTGTACATATACAGTTAAGCTTA
>DMMZ01000002.1 GCA_003452915.1 Clostridiales bacterium
ACCTTAACACGACTTTTCGGTTTGTTAGTGTTGTGAACATTATACTTATCCAGCAATACTTTTGCTTCCGTATGTGAGATATAGCCCAAATTTTCAATGTATTGCTTCTTTTTAGTCCCATTCTCAGTATAATATTCAATAATGTACCACTGAGTATTATTCTTTTTCGGCTTGCTCTTACTTACCCTTTTAGATAGTGTTGCCATGTCGTTACGTCCTTCATTACTTCGATAAAAAAATGTTTTATAAGAGATAAATATCGTAAATATAGTAAAATCTCACTGGAAAAACTCTTTGATATGTACACCCAAAGCATTTGCCAGTAATTGCAAGTTTTTGATAGACGGGTCAACTCGATCATGTTCTATATTGTTAATGGTTGTTCTTGATAATCCTACCTTATCAGCCAAGGTTTGCTGTGAAATGCCTTTATCGTTTCTTAATCGCTTTAAATTATTTGCTATTAGTATCATATTGACTATACTATCATGGATAACCTATAATTATCAATGAATGATTTAACGAAAGAGGTAATGAAATACATGGATGATCAGGCAATTGCTCATATAGCCAAATTAAATAACGATGATCTGATTGAAATAGAAAATGCCTATGAAAAACTAGATAAGCTCACAAAAAAAATCATTTGTGGCATCATAGACGTTATTGGCTTTGAGATTTCAAATACTCATTATGGTCAAGCCGACGGAAAGACTACTGAATACTTTGATTCTTTTGGCGAAAAGAATGATAAATTTTGTACTTATTTTGAAGAATCTGCCGGTCACTTCATATCATTAAAAACACAAGAAATGTTTTTATCAACTGCCTTCGAAGCCATATTACCTACCTTAGGAAAAATCAAGCTAGTTCCTTGCATAGATTACGATAATAACGAAGAATATCCAAAAGGATGCACTGCTAATAGGAAACAATATAGAATCACATTTTATGGCAGAGTCAGCAATTTCAGGAAGATTAAGGAAATATTGACGACCTCCAGAGACAACGCAGTAAATAATAAAACGTATACAAACTTGATTTTATTAAGTAAACAAAATGACAAATATTCATTAACATATAATGAAAACCTAAATGATATTTATTCTGTTCATTACTACCTACTAACCTTTTTGAAAGATAATCAAAGACAAACAACAAAAAAAATTGAACAATTATTCAAAAATGATAAAAATGCCCCTACCGTTAGTAATCCACAAATTAGAAACGCAAAAAACAAAATCAATCATATAATTCCTGATCTTCTTAATTCGCAAGGTAAAGCCGGATATGCACTAAATTCCAACTATAAAATAGTTTTTGAGTAATCAAAGTTACAGTTGAGTTACATTTGCAAGACAGCATAGCCTTTATTTGCCTAGCTTTCACAGTTTAACGTATCCTTTCCCTATTACAGACCATATTACGAATTCCCTGTTTTAATAACAGTAGGTAAAGAATATTGTAATGAAACACGTATCGGCCGAACACTAACATTACCTTTCTTTGCTTATTAAATCATTAATAACAGGAGGGTTTTTATGTCTCAAAAAGAGTTAAGTATTTCAGAAGTTCAGTTCTCACCGATCCGGCAAAACAATTCACTTATAGGATTCTGTTCATTTATTTTGAATGACCATATCAAGATAAACGGTGTCGCGGTTCATTCTAAGCTTGATGGCTCGGGATGGAGACTAACTTTTCCAAAAAAGAACGAAAATACGATTATTCATCCGATTAGCTTATACGCTAATGAAGTTATCTTGGATGCTGTAACTGTTAAATTAGCTCAGATTTACGGAGGCAATTCTAATGCAAACAACATTTAAAAAGACGCTGACCTTTAAAGAAATAATTGAATATACGGGGTTATCCAGGAAGGTTATCCAATCGTTTGTTGATAATGGTTCATTGAAGTTTATAAATACCAATATGTCAGGTAATACAAATTTACGCTATGCCTTTATGACTTCCGAGGTTGATAAATTCCTTGAAAGAATCCAGCAGACCATGACGGAGGGCAAAAAATGAGTGTTATCAAAAACATTAAGCAAAAAGTAAATATTCTTCAAATTGCCGGAAAATTAGGGATAGAAGTTAATTCTCAAAATAAGGCCAGGTGTTTTAATGGCAAATTCCATAAACACGGAGACCGGACACCTTCACTGCAATTCTACCCTGAAACACAAAGTTATTATTGTTTCGCTTGTTCTATTGGTGGAGATGTTATTGAGCTGGTCAAAACATATCAGGATTGCTCTACAACCGAAGCAATTAAAATGTTGGAGGGCTTGATATGACTGATAATATAATCCCTATTGAGACAGCAAAAAGCTATCATCAAGCTTTAATGTCAAATTTGAAATATTTAGCGGCTATTCAAGAACAACAAGGTTTTAATTTAGATACTATTAAGGGATATATGATTGGTTTCGATTCCGTGAGTAAGAGAATAACTTTCGCAATAATCAATGAAGGGATTTGTTATAACATCAAGAAATATAATTCTAAACTATCTCCCAAATACTTAAATTCTCCCGGCAGCAAAAAAATATTATGGGGAGTTGATACAATGCTGGAATCTGTTCAGGTGTTGATTTGTGCAGGTGAAAAAGATCGGCTTCATGCTATACAAAATGGTTTTACGGCGGTTTCATGCACTACCGGAGAGGGTAACTGGGATAATTCCTGGAATGAATTGTTTAAAGATAAAGAGGCTATCATCATTTATGATAATGACGAAGCCGGACGAAATGGAGCTTTAAAGGTAGCCGAAAGTTTAAAAGGTATATGCCGGATCAAAATTATTGATTTATCAGTGGTCTGTATTGAAGACAAAGAAGACTTGCAAGATTATTTCCATAAATACAAAAAGACCGCTGTAGACCTTCAGCAGTTGATCGATTCAACTGATTATCAGGAACTTTTAGTTAAACCAGAACAAGAACTCAAAGATTCTATAGTTCTGACTGAACAACAAAAAGCAGGTTTGTTCGGAGTTTTTCAGGGGGTACAGGGAAAGATCAATAATAACTTCCCGGAATTATGGCCAGTTATAAAAATATGTATGTCAATTCTATTGCAATTAAGAATAGCTGATATAACAAATCCTTTTTCATTAATGCTAGTCGGGCAGCCTAGCGGCTCAAAAACTACACCTATCGATATTTTTAAAGAACTTGATCTTGCATATTACGCTGATTCATTCACTCCGGCAGCTTTTGTCAGCAACAATGCCAGTAGAAGTGAAGAACAACTTCAAAAAATTGATATGCTGCCAAAACTTAAAGGCAAGGCACTATTAACCCCGGAATTATCAACCATTTTTTCCAAAGACGGAGACCAGCTACTCAATACCTTTGGCATTCTTACCCGGGTGCTGGATGGACAAGGATATACGACTAATACAGGCGCACATGGTCAACGAGGATATGAAGGTGATTTTATGTTTGTTTGGCTTGGTGCTACTACACCGATTAAACAAAAAATATGGGAAATAATGGGGAACATGGGAGCAAGAATATTTTTTTATAACATCACAGGTATTATCGATGATGATGACACCGAGGGAATTTACAAAATGTTACATGGGAGTAAATCTTATAGCGAAAAAATGAAAGACAGCAGAATAACCATAAAAAAATATTTTGAACATATCTATTCTTTACCAATTATTAAATGGAATGTCGATCAAAATGAAAAAATGGCTATTAAGCGAATTATCCAATACGCACAGCTACTAGCAAAGCTAAGGGCTGTTATCAGCCAACACAAGGACGACGAAGGGAATATTGAGGCAACTGCCATGCAAGAAAAGCCTTTACGCCTAAGCGTCTTGCTTGCCAATCTGGCAAAAGGTCATGCTCTGCTATGTGCGAGGGATTATATTAGTTGGGATGATATTCCAGTTATACATGAGGTAGCAATTAATTCATGTCCTCCTAAAAGGATGCAGCTAATTAAAGGATTGATAGCACATAATGGCCGACTATCTACTAAAGATATTCAATCAATACTTGATAGCTCAGATAAGCCCGCACTTAATTATATGCGACAGTTTGAAAAGCTGGGAATCTGCCGCTTAGAAATAGGCATTGGCTCTATGCCTTCGGCTATAGAATTTCAAGAAAAATTCAAATGGTTAATTGAATCTCCGCCCGGGGGGCAAAAAACTCCGGACAAATTAAATGATCAAGAAAATTTGCTCGGAGTTGTTCCAGGGGGGCGCATAGCAGAAAATAACACACCGGACTGGATGGAGGATGACAAATGGACAGAATAAAACTTGAACAACGCTTTAAGCTTGCTGAAAAGTATATGGATGATCCGGCTATCTCTACTTCCGAAAAAGAAAAGGCGATTCCGAAATTTCGGGAACTGGTTAGAATGTATTCAGAGCTTGTATATAATTAATAAAGTAAATATGTGTTATATCGGAAAAGCATTCTCTGATGTAACACTTTTACTTTATTTACTATTCGGAAAATGTTTTATTTACCTGGGACTGCTTTTTATTTTAGTCGAATATAGTTAGCATTTATTGACATGGATGTGCCTCCCACTCTTGATGTATATAAATAATCATCTGACATAAAAAGTATCTCCCCGGCAGATAATCCAGGCCTTCCATAAGCAAAAATTACATTATCAAACCCACCGTTTGAGTTTAGTACCATTATTTGATCAACTATTAAATATTCCGAATCATCCTTAGTAACATAACCATTATCTAAACGCTCAACATGTATGCGTTTTATGATTTTATTTTTCATATCAACATCATATTTCAATCGAAATAGATTCCCCTTTTTCTTATCTATACTTGCTTCTCCATTACTTTTCAATGTTACATCATTAGATTGTTGATAAATTCGAGTATCTGCTAATGATATTCCGCTTAAAAAAACAATTATAAATATGTTTATTATTATAACTTTCATGTATTTTCTCTTCTTCTCCTGGATTAACAAATAGATTATTCAATCCACTTGTTGTTTTCCGCAACTCCTACGGTTGCTTTTTATTTTAAATAAAATGAACATGAACTTTTAAATTTATTGCCCAATCAAATTGGTCTAGTGTACTTTTAACTATGTTTTTAATAATTTTAATAGTCCATTCTTGTTGCTCTTTATTTAGTGTTTCTGCTTTATTAGGTAATGATATTCCAACAATAACATCATTGTTTTTTTCATCAATTTTTATAATGTCACAATAACGTAGTTCCCAAACTTGTGTGGTTTTTACTATATCTTTATGAATGCAATATTCTAGCCATTCTGCTCTAGTTGGGATATATGGTTTATTTAAATCTTCTGCATACGAAATTTGACCTATCAAAACAAATATAATAACTATTAAAATTTTTTTCATAATGTTCTTCATTTCCCATAACGAACTGCAAGCTTATTCCCGTCATTTCCAATAGTTTTGGATTCAGTCACATGTAGATTAAACTTTATTGGTATTTCTGCATAAACTGGCAAGCAAAATACGAGGTAAACAATCAGTAACGACATTAATATTTTCACATTAGACTCCCAGTTTTCAAGTTGGCCTTGATACGATAACAATGAGACCGTGCAAGCCAGGAACCACTCTGCTCTGTCATGCATAAAAGCAATGTAAGTCTAAATTTTTCTATGGCCAATATAACTGGATTAGTACAATAACATTCTGAATAAATAACAGAGCATCTCGCTATTATTTATAGTTATATATCCGAGGAGACCTTGTAGCATAAGGATTATTTACTGATTCGGAGCTATAAGGGCTACCATATTTGCCATACTGATTATTTATACTGTCAGAGGAATACGAGCTGCCATACCTACCATATGTATTAGATACTGATTCCGGATCATACTTGTTGCTGTTCAATTTACCTAAATACTTCCCATCATAACTGTATAATTTATTGTCTGCGATAGCAAAAGCAGATACAAAAAGCAATAACAAAACAGATACAGATAAATTTTTCATGAATATTTCTCCTTATTTGATTACGTGAAAATGACAATACTAAATCAGAGTTTTGCAGAAAGATATCACTATATTATCATTGAATTATAAAAAATAATATAGGCTAAATCTAATATTGTTGCACTCATGCAACTAGCGTAAAAGCCTTTCCTGTTATATTGCATTTATGCAACAAGAAAAGATTAATGTTCTATTTGGAAAACATCTTGCTAAACTGAGACAGGCAAAGGGTTTAACTCTTGAAAAGTTAGCTTATGAAAATGATCTTTCAAAATCAACCATAAGCCGGATCGAAAGAGGTCTTGTTGATGTAAAACTATCAACACTTGCCAAGATCGCAGAAGGACTTGATATTTCCCTTGATGAATTAATGAAGGTTCAATAGAATATAAAAAATAGAAAAGACCCCTTTCGAGGTCTTCGGACTAACGGGACTACCGTTAGCGGTGTTAATCATTATTATATCAGATCGATAAACGATAGCAAGAGAAAAAAATGACAAGAGTAATAGCATATATTGATGGATTTAACTTATATTATGGATTGAAATCAGCAGGATTACGGAAATGCTATTGGTTAAATCCTAAATTATTGATTGAAAATCTGAAACTACCAACTCAAACCATTGTTAAGGTTAAATACTTTACAGCAAGAGTTTCCAAGCCTCAAGAAAAACATATAAGACAAAAAACCTATCTGGAAGCATTAGAGACAATTCCAGACCTTGAAATAATTTATGGTCATTATCTTATGAAGAAGATAACTTGTCGCTATTGTAGTAAAATATTTGATATGCCTGAAGAAAAAATGACTGATGTTAATATGGGATTGGAAATGCTCTCGGATTGTGTTAAAGATAATTATGATGTAGCTTTTTTAGTTACTGCGGATAGCGATCTGGTTAATGCTATTGATCATATTAAAGCAATTAATTCATTAAAGAAAATATATACATTTTTCCCGCCTAAAAGAAAATCATTTCAATTGAGAAATCGTTCAGATCAATGTTTTGATATTTTTGAATCGAAAATACACAAAAGTCTTTTGCCAACAAATTTGATAAGTAAATCAGGTTACCCGATTATTTGCCCTGCTAGTTGGTTATAACTTTTTTCGGGAAAGACCAGCTGGGCACAAATTGTGCCTTAAGATGTGGTGGACGTTTTTTGTTATGTCCACAGTCTAGGCATATATTCCAATAACTATTGCTCCCCTTTTATGTGGTCGATACAGGTTAACAACATATACCGTATAAGTCTTATAAATAAAAGTTTTAAGCGAAATATCCTATGTTCAATACTGGTCGATAGTGTTCAGGCTAATTCGTTATGTCCGATATCGTCCATTGTCCATGTGTATTCGGCATACTGAATAATATAAAAGTCCTTTTTGTTTTTTTGTATGGAGTTGAAGGACAGTATTTACTACAGTTAACCCTACCCCCTCCCCCGTACGCCATATATATGCAGAGATACAGTCACAAATACTTGTATCTACTTTGTATCTACCTCGGCGAAAATAGTGATAAAAACGAGCAAAACCCGAACAAAAGGAATACATAACAATAAACAGTGCAAGTCAATAACTGCAAGGGATAGGCAGTTTCAGACAAAACCAGCGAAAACTAGAAAAATCATACAATTACGGTTCGGGACCGAGGGGTCGCCG
>DMMZ01000043.1 GCA_003452915.1 Clostridiales bacterium
GGAAACCACCCTGTTATAAATATAAAGACAGGTAAAATTGAGATTACAAGCCAGAACCACAGCTATGCGGTTGATTTGAATTCGGTAGAGGGAACCTGCCTTAAGGTTAATCATAAGAATTTACTTGACAATACGGTTGAGGGTGCTGAAAGTATAGAAGAAAAGCTGTTCTCGGTGCAGTATCACCCCGAAAGCGCACCCGGTCCACAGGACAGTGCGTACTTATTCGATAAGTTTATAGACATGATGAGTGGAGGTTCAGCAGATGCCTAAGAGAACAGATATAAAAAAAGTAATGGTTATCGGCTNNTGGACAAGCTGCCGAATTCGACTATGCAGGCACACAGGCTTGCCTTGCTCTAAAAGAAGAAGGCTACGAGGTTATACTCGCAAATTCCAATCCTGCAACAATAATGACCGACACCACCGTTGCCGACAAGGTATATATGGAGCCGCTTACGCTTGAATATGTAGCAAAAATACTGCGTTTTGAACGTCCGGATGCGCTTGTCCCCGGTATAGGCGGACAGACAGGGCTTAACCTTGCAATGCAATTATATAAAAAAGGCATTCTCGAAGAATGTCAGGTTGAGCTGCTGGGTACAACCTTTGAGAGTATTGAAAAAGCAGAGGATAGAGAGAAGTTCAAGGAGCTTTGCATTTCGCTTGGAGAGCCTGTTTTGCCCTCAGAAATAGCAGAAAGTATTGAAAGTGGATTAAGAGCCGCACATAACATAGGTTATCCTGTTGTACTGCGTCCTGCTTTTACACTCGGCGGAACAGGCGGCGGTTTTGCCGATAATGACGAAGAATTAAATGACCTTATGAAGCACGCTCTTGAGCTTTCCCCTGTTAGACAGGTGCTTGTTGAGAAAAGCATCAAGGGTTACAAGGAAATAGAATACGAAGTAATAAGGGACTCTAATGATACAGCAATTACAATCTGTAACATGGAAAATATCGATCCCGTTGGAATACACACAGGGGATTCGATAGTCGTTTGCCCAAGCCAGACACTCACAAACAAAGAATATCAACTTTTACGCGATAGTGCGCTTAAAATTATACGCGCTCTTAAAATCGAGGGTGGTTGCAACGTACAATTTGCTCTTGATCCACTTTCGTTTAAATATTTTCTCATAGAGGTTAATCCCAGAGTATCACGCTCCTCCGCATTAGCGAGCAAGGCAAGCGGTTATCCGATTGCAAGAGTATCTGCAAAAATAGCTGTCGGACTTAGACTTGACGAGATCATGCTTGCAAATACACCTGCGAGCTTTGAGCCTACGCTTGATTATGTTGTTACAAAAATCGCACGCTTTCCGTTTGATAAGTTCGCAGCTGCATCCAATAAGTTAAGCACACAGATGAAGGCAACCGGCGAGGTAATGAGCATAGGCAGAACAATAGAAGAAAGCCTTTTAAAAGCTATTCGTTCACTTGAAGTAGGAGTATGCCATCTTTACTGTTCAAAGTTTGATAATTATACCACCGATGAGCTAATGGAATACATTCGTGACGGTAGGGACGACAGACTTTTTGCGATAGCACAGCTAATCAGAAACAAAGTTGACCTTGGACTTATTTACAATGTTGTAAAAATCGATATGTTGTTTTTGGACAAGTTCAAGAACATAGTAGATTTTGAGAGTGTTTTGAATGCTAATCCGCTTGACATTGAAGTTTTAAAACAGGCTAAACGCATGGGAATTTCCGACAAATATATTGCTAAGGTATGGAAAACTCCCGAAGATGAAATTTTTACTCTTCGTGAGAAAAACGGAATTATTCCTGTTTACAAGATGATAGACACCTGTGCAAGTGAATTTGACAGTTATGTGCCATACTTTTATTCAACTTACGAGATTGAGAACGAGTCAATTGTCAGCGATAAAAAGAAAATTATTGTTCTCGGTTCGGGACCTATCCGCATAGGACAGGGCGTTGAATTTGATTATTCAACAGTACACGCAGTAAACACAATAAAAAACAACGGCTACGAGGCTATAATAATAAATAACAACCCAGAGACGGTTTCCACCGATTACACAACCAGCGACAAGCTCTATTTTGAACCTCTTACGGTTGAGGATGTAATGAATATAGTTAAACTGGAGAAGCCTATCGGTATAATTGCCGCACTTGGAGGTCAAACCGCAATCAATCTTGCAAAACCCCTTCAAGAACGTGGTGTAAAGATTGTCGGAACCGATGTACAAGCGATCGAAAATGCTGAGAACCGTGATTGCTTTGAAAAAATTCTGGCAAGGCTAGGTATTCCTCAGCCAATGGGAGTAGCGGTAACAAATATTGCAGACGGAATAAAAGCGGCAAACAAGATAGGTTATCCTGTGCTTGTAAGACCGAGCTATGTTCTGGGCGGCAGAGCGATGCAGATAGTAACCAGCGAACGTGCTTTAAAGGTTTATCTTCAGTCGGCCGTTGAGGTTGATGAAAAGCAGCCTGTTCTGGTAGACAGATATATTTCCGGCAAGGAGCTTGAGGTTGACGCTATTTGCGACGGAAAAGATGTTTTTGTGCCCGGGATTATGGAGCACGTTGAGCGTACAGGCATACATTCGGGCGATAGCATAAGTGTATATCCAACCTTTAGTGTAAGCAATAAAATAAAAGAAACAATTCTCGATTATACAGTTAGGTTAGGGCTTGGAATAGGTATAATCGGACTTTATAATATTCAGTTTATAGTTGATAAAAATGATGATGTTTATATAATTGAGGTCAATCCACGTTCCTCTCGTACAGTGCCTTTCTTGTCAAAAGCGACAGGTTATTCTATGGCGGACATTGCAACGCTTGTTATTCTCGGGAAAAGCCTTAAGGAACAAGGTTTCACAACCGTATATCCAAAGGAAAAGGAAAAATGGTATGTAAAAGTTCCTGCGTTCTCCTTCTCAAAAATCAGAGGGCTTGACGCTTATCTTTCACCCGAAATGAAGTCCACAGGCGAGGCAATCGGTTACGATAAGTCGCTTACAAGAGCATTATACAAGGCACTTCAAGCATCGGGAATGAATGTTGCCAATTACGGCACCATCTTTGTAACCATAGCTGACAAGGATAAGCAGGAAGCACTTCCCTTTATAAGACGTTTTTACAATCTTGGTTTTAATATTGAGGCTACCAAAGGAACAGCAGATTTTCTTAAAGGACACGGTATTAAAACACGAACAAAAAACAAGTTAAGCTCAGGCAGTACAGAGATTTTGGATTCGATAAGACACGGACACGTTAACTATGTAATTTCCACACGAGATATAGATGTTGCATCGCAGGAGACAGACGGCTACAGGATTCGTCGCTGTGCGGTTGAAAATAACGTGACAATGTTCACCGCGCTGGATACCGTAAAGGTGTTGCTTGATGTGTTAGAAGAAATAACAATATGCGTTTCAACGATTGACTCGGATTAGAATTCAAAATCGCACAATTTCCACGCATAGACGAGAGGTAATAAAAAATTATGGCAGAAAAGTATACAATTATTTCAAATACCAGAATAGCAAAAGATATATACGAGATGATTCTTGGCGGTTCTACCGAGAAGATCACTAACCCCGGGCAGTTTATAAACATAGAACTTGACGGTTTCTTTCTCCGCCGCCCAATATCGGTCTGCGATATTACAGACAGTGGAAATATGGTTATAATATACAAGCTGTTCGGTGACGGAACACATTACATGAGTACCCTAAAAGAAGGTACTGTGCTTGACGTTCTCTCGGGGTTGGGAAACGGCTTTGATATTGCAAAGTCGGGTGATAAACCTCTGCTTATCGGTGGTGGTGTTGGAGTTCCTCCGTTGTATATGCTTGCAAAAAAGTTGATTGCGGAAAGAAAAATACCCTCGGTAATACTTGGTTTCAACAATGCTGACGAGGTTTTTTACAAAGAAGAATTTGAGCAACTGGGATGTAAAACGCTTGTTGCAACAGTAGACGGAAGTATAGGTATCAAAGGCTTTGTAACCGATGCAATAAAAGAATTTGACTACAATTATATCTTCACCTGCGGACCGCTTCCGATGTTAAAAGCGATTTATAATAATACCGAAATTGACGGACAATATTCGTTTGAAGAAAGAATGGGTTGCGGAATTGGTGCTTGTATGGGCTGTACCTGTAAAACACAGAACGGTTACAAACGCATATGTAAAGATGGTCCTGTTTTAAGGAGGTCAGAAATATTATGGTAGACCTTTCGGTTTCATTAAGCGGTTTAACGCTAGACAACCCGATTATTCCTGCAAGCGGTTGCTTTAGTTACGGCAGAGAGTTTGCAGATCTTTTTGACATAAACATTCTCGGATCATTCTCCTTTAAAGGCACAACAAAAGAGCCTAGACTTGGAAACCCCACTCCCAGAATTGCCGAAACACAGTCTGGAATGCTAAACGCTGTCGGACTTCAAAATCCCGGTATTGACATGGTTGTAAAAAATCAGCTTGCGTACATGGACAGGTATTTTCACAAAAAAGTTATCGCAAATATAAGCGGATTTTCGATAGAAGAATATATCTATTGCACCGAGAAGATAAATAACATTGAACAGGTAGGAATAATAGAAGTAAAGATAAGCTGCCCGAATGTATACGGCGGCGGAATTGAATTCGGAACAGATGCGAAAAGTGCGGCTGAGGTCACACGTGCGGTAAAAGCTGTTTCAAAAAAACCTGTTTACATCAAGTTATCACCCAATGTTACCGATATAACCGAGATTGCAAAAGCCTGTGAGGATGCGGGAGCGGACGGTCTTAGCCTTATAAACACACTCTTAGGCATGAGAATTGACATAAAGAAACGCAAGCCCTTGCTTGCAAACAAGACAGGCGGTTTGTCGGGTCCGGCAGTTTTCCCGATTGCGTTGCGTATGGTGTATCAGGTTTATGAGGTGGTTAAAATCCCGATTATGGGTATGGGCGGTGTTTCGTCAGCTGCCGATGTTATCGAAATGATGATGGCAGGTGCAAGTGCTGTTCAGATTGGTGCTGCAACCCTAAAAAATCCATATATCTGCAAGGAAATTATTGAACAGTTACCCATAGAAGCGGAAAAGCTAAAAATAAACAGTCTAAAAGACATTATAGGAGTGGCACATATATGAAGAAAGACGTTATTATTGCTTGTGATTTTCAGTCATGGGAAAAGACCAAAGAGTTTCTAAATCTATTTACCGAGGAAAAGCCGTTTTTAAAGATAGGTATGGAGCTTTTTTACGCCGAAGGCCCTCAGGCAGTAAGAGAAATGAAAGCGAGAGGGCATAAGATTTTTCTGGATTTAAAACTGCATGACATTCCAAATACAGTAAAAAAAGCTATGAAAAGCCTCTCTAATTTAGATATTGATATGTGTAACGTACACGCTTCAGGTACAATCGAAATGATGAAGGCTGCGCTTGAAGGTTTGACAAAAGCAGACGGCAGCAGACCGCTTTTGATTGCTGTAACACAACTTACCTCAACTGACGAACAAAGGTTACATGACGAGCTTCTTATAGAAAAGAACATGGACGAGACAGTTATGCATTATGCAAAAAATGCAGCAGCTGCAGGACTTGACGGAGTGGTATGCTCACCTCTTGAAGCGGAAAAGGTCAAGGAAGTGTGTGGAAACAGCTTTTTAACCGTCACTCCCGGAATTCGCTTTGAGGGTGGAGAAATGGGCGACCAAAAGCGTGTTACTACTCCTTCAAGAGCAAGAGAAATTGGCTCTGATTTTATAGTTATCGGCAGACCGATAACAGATGCACCTGACCCCGTTGAAGCATACAGACAGGCAGTAAATGATTTTTTAGGAGAAAAATAAAAATGAAAAAAGAAATAGCAAGCGACTTATTATCAATCGGAGCGGTATTTTTAAGACCGCAACAGCCTTTTACTTGGGCAAGCGGAATAAAAAGCCCTATATATTGCGATAACAGGCTTACCCTAACCGCACCCGAGGTCAGAACAAGGATAGAAAATGGACTTTGCGGTTTAATTAAAGAAAACTACCCCGACTGCGAGGTGCTCATGGGAACCTCAACAGCAGGAATTGCCCACGCCGCAATTGTCGGACATATAACGGGACTTCCTATGGGTTATGTGCGCTCGGGAGCAAAGGATCACGGCAGAGCAAACCAAATAGAAGGTAAGCTCCTGCCAGGACAAAAGGTTGTAGTTGTAGAGGACCTTATTTCCACAGGCGGAAGCGTTATCGAGGTTGTTAACGTGCTTCGCGAAGCAGGAGCGGATGTTCTCGGTGTTGTAAGTATTTTCACTTATGGAATGCAAAAAGGCATTCAAAAACTTGCGGAAGCTAATGTAAAAAACATCAGCCTGACCGACTTTGATACAATTATTAATGTAGCTGCGGAAAAGGGTTATATACCTGAAACAGATATAAAAAGGTTGATAGCTTTCAGAAACAATCCCTCTGATGAAAACTGGATAACAGGATAATACAAGAAAAGGGTGGTATTTATGCGGCATTTAATTGATATTACGGACCTTACAGTTGAGGAAATTAATAATTTAGTCACTGTTTCCGAGAACATAATAAAAGACAAAAGCAGTTTTTCCGAGATATGCAAAGGGAAAAAGATTGCAACGTTGTTTTATGAGCCGAGTACGAGAACACGTCTTAGCTTTGAGGCTGCTATGCTGGAGCTTGGCGGTAATGTTCTTGGTTTTGCTTCGGCGGACAGCAGTAGTGTATCAAAAGGCGAGACTGTAACCGATACTGTGCGAACGGTAGGCTGTTACGCAGATATCATTGCAATGCGTCATCCCAAGGAAGGCGCACCTATGGCTGCATCAAAGTATTCGCCAGTTCCGATAATAAACTCAGGTGACGGCGGACATAATCACCCGACACAGACTCTTGCCGACCTTTTAACCATTCAACTTGAAAAAGGACGTCTTGATAACTTTACGATAGGTTTTTGCGGTGATTTGATGTTCGGAAGAACGGTTCACTCTCTGATAAACGCACTTTCAAGATACAAAAACATCAACTTTGTTTTTATTTCGCCAGAGGAATTAAAAATTCCTGCTTATATCAAAGAGGACACTTTAAATAAAAAAGGTCTTCCTTATAAAGAAGTCGAACGGCTTGAGGAAGTAATGCCCGAGCTAGATATTTTGTACATGACAAGAGTACAAAGAGAGCGTTTCTTCAACGAGGCAGATTATATAAGGCTCAAGGACAGCTATATTTTAGAGCCTAATAAACTTATTAATGCAAAAAAAGACCTTTCGATACTTCATCCCCTACCAAGAGTGAACGAAATTTCTCATAGCATAGACGATGATCCGAGAGCGTGTTATTTCAAACAAGTTTTAAACGGAAAATATATAAGAATGGCTCTAATAATGAAGTTATTGGAGGTGCAGGTATGAAAATAGACGAAATACAAAACGGTATTGTCCTCGATCATATAAAAGCCGGTAACAGTATGAAAATTTATAAATATCTTGACCTTGACAAGCTTGATTGTACTGTTGCTTTAATTCGTAATGTAAAAAGCAATAAAATGGGCAAAAAGGATATAATAAAAATCGATTCGCCGATAAAAATAAACCTTGAGGTGCTTGGCTATATCGATTCCGGAATTACAGTAAATATTATAAATAACGGTGTTTTATGCGATAAACACAAGCTGGAACTTCCCGAAAAGCTCACTAATGTTATACGATGTAAAAATCCACGTTGCATTACAACGGTAGAGTCGCATCTCAACAGCGTTTTTAAACTCTCGGACAGAGAAAAGGGTATTTATCGCTGCGAATATTGCGAAGCAGAAAACAGTTAAATGGAATACGAACATTTAGACCATGTTTTTGGTCCTATATATGATAAAAACTCAGAGATATTAATACTGGGCAGTTTTCCATCTGTAAAATCAAGGGAAATTTCCTTTTATTACGGTCATCCACAGAACCGTTTCTGGGTTGTATTAGAAAAATTGTTTGACGAAAAAGTCGGTACAACGATTGAGGAAAGACGTGCTTTTTTGTTTAAAAATCGTATAGCCGTCTGGGATGTTATTCAATCCTGTGATATTATCGGATCAAGCGACAGTAGTATAAAAAATGTGGTGGCAACTGACCTTGACATTATCCTTAGCAGGTGCGAAATTAGGCGGATATTTATAAACGGCAAAACTGCCGCACGACTTTACGACAAATATATCAAGCCTAAGATAGATAGGAAAGCGATTGTTTTACCCTCCACTTCTCCTGCTAATGCAGCATTTAATCTTGATAAGCTGTTTGAAGCATGGAAAATCATAAAATTATAAAAAGACACGACCGAAAGCGTTAAGCTTAAAGTAGTGTCTTTTATGTTTAAGTATTGATTGTTAGAAATTCACTATCAATCCACAGAGTAGCTATTGTTGCGGTAAATTTTAAAACGCAATAGTTCGGGTCTTCGGTTCCTCTGGGAAAATGATTTATAAGCCATTCCTGCCAAATTTCCTTTTTGATTTCCATATCATCAACAATTTCCGTTTTGCCGATAAGCGTAACACTGTTTCCGCCGCTGTAATAACATACACTGCTGTTTGGATTTTTAATAAAATGTTTTACTTTTTCGGAACATAACCCTGTTGAAAAATAAGCTGTGTGAAAACTCTCATTCTTTAACTTTGATAATACACAAACACGCGGGAAACCCGAATCGTTAATTGATGCTATTGTAATTTGGTTGCAATTATTAAGTAATTCAGCTGCTTTTAACTTGATATCTCTTTCCAGCTTTGCCCATTCTCTGCACTGCTCGATTCTTGCTCTCGCAGGTGTATCACCATGCGCAGGATCGCATGAATACTGGGTAAGTAACTCACAGGGAATATCGTTGCAATCTCCGCAATGTAATAACCCTTTGCCTTGACAGCACTGTGCAACGGGGCATTCACCATGAAAAGGGTTGCCATTTGTTGCAATACAACCACCGCAATTATCGGTCTCTATCCATCCGCAGCCTTGGCATTTTAAACCGCATCTTGTATCAATCATAATATTCTCCACATTAAAAGTTATACCAACACAAGCAATATAACAATAATTACTTAAATTGTCAATTAAACTTAATAAAAATATTTTATAAACAACTGAAAGCATCCCTACAGCCTAAAAACGACTGAAGGGGATGCTCTCAGGAGGTAAATTGATAAATGGAGATCAAAAACGAAATTATATTGTGTTATCGAAACAAATAATTCCGAAGTCGACCATTTACCTTCGATATATCGTAATACGATTATCGACAGTAATAAAAGTATAATTATATAGCGAGTTTCCGATCGCAATCGGTTATAATTATACGGAGTAAAGAATTTCGCCGTATGCGGGGAACGGCCAGTATTTAGCTCCAACAAGAGTTTCGAGTTCGTCAGCAATAACACGAAGTTCTTGCATTTCGGAAAGTATGGAATCTTTGCAGAAATTCGCAAGAGAAGCGGTATCTCCGTGATAATCACCTGCGGAGATAAGTGCTTTTTCCAGAGTTTCTGCCTTTTTGTAGAGAATAGTAGAAAGCTTACTTATTTTTCCTGCAAGAGCAACCTCACCGCTGCTGGATATGTCTATGCCGATATCTTTATTTGCTTTTGCTGCTTCCGCAAGCATCTTTCCGTATTCGTAAACAGCTGGAAGAATATCCTTGCGTGTCATATCGAGCATGGTAAGGGCCTCAATATTAATAACCTTGTAATAATTCTCAAGCAACAATTCGCAGCGTGAACGAATTTCCGGCTCAGTAAATATTTTGTACTTTGAGAATAACTTGATATTCTTTTTACTTACAAAGTAAGGAAGAGCCTCGGGTGTGGACTTGAGATTAAGTAATCCGCGTTTTTCAGCTTCAACTACCCATTCTTTTGCGTAGTTATTGCCGTTAAAGATAATGCGCTTGTGCTTAACAACAGTATCTTTAACAATAGCATCAACTTCGCTTGCAATGTCGGTTGCTTTTTCAAGACGATCAGCAAACTCTGAAAGTGCGTCGGCTACTATTGTATTGAGTATTATATTCGGACCCGAAACCGAGAATGAAGAGCCTAACATACGGAATTCGAATTTATTACCTGTAAAAGCAAATGGAGAAGTTCGGTTGCGATCGGTAGTGTCCTTCTTGAAGTCAGGAAGGACATTTACACCTGTCTGCATCTTGTTAGATTTTACACAGTTGTATTCGCAACCTGTTTCAATCGACTCAAGAACAGAAGTAAGCTCATCACCCAAGAACATAGAAACGATTGCGGGAGGTGCTTCATTTGCACCAAGGCGATGATCATTTCCTGCACTTGCAACGGAAATTCTAAGTAAATCCTGATGCTCATCAACCGCTTTTATAATTGCTGCAAGGAATAAAAGGAATCTCTTGTTAGCAATCGGATTTTTACCCGGATGGAATAAATTTATACCAGTATTTGTAGAAAGTGACCAGTTATTATGTTTGCCGCTACCATTAACACCGGCAAACGGCTTTTCATGAAGAAGACAAGCCATTCCATGACGTTCGGCTACTCTTTTCATTATTTCCATGGTGAGCTGATTATGGTCAACTGCGATGTTTGTGGTTGTGAACACAGGAGCAAGCTCATGCTGTGCCGGTGCAACCTCATTATGCTCGGTCTTTGCAAGAATACCAAGCTTCCAGAGTTCCTTGTTAAGATCCTCCATAAAAGCCATAACTCTTGGTCTGATTGAGCCGAAATAATGATCCTCAAGCTCCTGACCCTTGGGAGGTTTTGCACCGAAAAGTGTTCTGCCTGTAAAACGAAGATCCTTGCGTTTTAAGAAGGAAGCTCTGTCTACAAGAAAATATTCCTGTTCGGGGCCAACTGTAGAATTTACATAAGAAACGTCTTTATCGCCGAACAGATTAAGAACTCTGCTTGCTTGTTTACTGATTAACTCCATTGAACGGAGCAAAGGCATTTTTTTGTCAAGAACCTCTCCGCCGTAAGAACAGAATATTGTAGGAATGCAAAGCGAATTGTCTTTTATAAATGCATAGGATGTGGGATCCCATGCGGTGTAACCTCTGGCTTCGAAAGTAGCTCTCAGACCTCCGGATGGAAAAGAAGATGCATCCGGTTCACCTTTTATAAGTTCTTTACCAGAGAACTCCATAATAACCTTACCGTCACTCTGAGGAGAGATAAAGCTGTCATGCTTTTCAGCTGTTATGCCTGTCATTGGCTGGAACCAGTGTGTATAATGGGTTGCACCTTTTTCAAGAGCCCAGTCCTTCATCGCACTTGCGACTATATTTGCTACTGTTATATCGAGATCATTACCCGATTCGATTGTATTTTTAAGAGATTTATATATTTCTTTAGGTAGCTTTTCCTTCATGACGGAGTCGCTGAACACAAGAGAACCAAAAATCTCCGGCACTTTCAATGCATTGCTCAAAAAAATTTCATCCTTCCGTTTTTCAATATATTATTAATTATAAAAGTTCAATGCCAGCTTCTGAGCAAATTTGCTTTGTTTCGCTGTCCCAGACTGATACCTGCACCTCACCAATGTGAGCTTTTTCAAGAAGCAACATACAGAATCTTGATTGCCCTATACCGCCGCCGATTGAAAGAGGAAGTGTTCCGTCTAAAAGTAAGCTGTGGAACATCATTTTCTTTCTGTCCTCAGCACCAGCTTCTGCAAGCTGAGATTCAAGCGAAGCTTTGTCAACACTAATACCCATTGAGGATACTTCGTAAGCAATACCGAGTAGATCGTTCCAGAAAACAATATCACCGTTAAGAGTCCAATCGTCATAGTCAGGAGCGCGTCCGTCATGTTTGACACCGGACTTAAGCAATCCGCCAATCTTCATAATAAAGGTTGTCTTGTGTGTTTTTACAAAAGCATTTTCTCTTTCTTTCGGAGAAAGTTCGGGATAAATATCCTCAAGCTCTTGTGTAGTTACAAAGGTTACATCTTCCGAAAGTTTTACTTTAAGTTGTGGGTAAAGTCCGTTAATATAAGCATTTGTTTCACACATGGCTTTAACTTCTGCTTTTACAACCGATTTTATAAATTCGATAGTGCGTTGTTCTGCAGTTATAACCTTTTCCCAGTCCCACTGATCAACATAAATGGAATGCAGGTTATCCATTTCTTCATCTCTGCGGACAGCGTTCATATCGGTATAAAGTCCCTCGCCTATTGGGAAGCCGTATTTGTATAAAGCATATCGTTTCCATTTTGCGAGAGAATGTACAATCGCGCCATCTGTGCCGGAATCTTTTATATCGAACATAACCGCTCTTTCGGTGCCGTTAAGGTCGTCATTAAGACCGGTCGATGGTTCAACAAACAGCGGCGCTGATACTCTTTTTAAATTAAGAGCCGCACCCAATCTGTCTTCGAAGTTTCTTTTGATCATTCCAATTGCTGTTTGTGTTTCATACAGCGACAGAGCTGATTTGTATCTCTGCGGAATATAGGTTTTGCTCATTTTTTTACCTTTCCTTTCCTCGGCGTTTTTGCCGAAATCGGGAGTTGTGCCGCAATGCACAATCCCTTGTTTGAAAGTTTCTACTTTCAAACTTTACATCGCTTAAATATTTTATTTTGTTAGCTACATATAGAATAAAGGCACTGCGGGTTTATATGCCCACAGCGCCTTTGCTGTATGCAGAGCATTATAATCCGCATTTTGCCATTTGTCAATACCTTTTTTAAAAAAATATTTTTATTTACATTTCGTTACGACAAAAAGGGTTGACAAACCTCATTTTACGTGTATAATGTACTCAAAGACAAAGGTGTCTGACATAATGTGCAGGAAGTATAATTTCTGTGCAGTTTGTCGGACGCTTTTTTTATTTAGTCTATATTCTATATTATTTAGGAGTAAGAAGAGTATGCTTAAAGAAGGATTTAACGGATATAGAATACCTGCAGGGTGTGCGATCTCGGGTATTTTTTCTAAAGAAGGAAAACGAATAAGTGGCGAAAAAATTATAAAATCTATTGGGTTAATGAGAGAACGTTCAAACGGTCTGGGCGGTGGATTTGCAGGTTATGGAATCTATCCGGATTATAAGGATTTGTATGCGTTTCATGTATTTTATGATACACCAAAAGCAAAAGATGAATGCGAAAAGTTCCTCGACAAGCATTTTGATGTTATAAATCTTTCAAAGATACCGACTAAAAAAATAAAAACAATTACAAACGAGCCGCTTATCTGGCGTTATTTTGTAAAGCCACTGCCGACAAAGCTTGCTGATAGTCAGCTTGACGAGGATGAGTTTACCGCTCGTTCGGTAATCAGGGTAAACACGACTATTGAGGGAGCGTACATATTTTCCAGCGGAAAGAACATGGGCGTTTTCAAAGCAGTTAGTTACCCCGAGGATGTCGGTGAATTTTATAATCTAAGTCAATACGAGGGTTATTGCTGGACCGCACATGGCAGATATCCTACAAACACTCCCGGCTGGTGGGGCGGAGCACATCCCTTTGCTTTGCTTGACCTTTCAATAGTGCATAACGGTGAGATTTCGTCTTATGACGCAAACCGTCGTTTTATAGAGATGTATGGATATAAATGTACGCTTTTAACCGATACTGAGGTTATTACTTATATTGTAGATTATCTTTGCCGCAGACAGGGGCTTTCAATGAAAGAAACAGCAGAAGTAATTGCCGCTCCGTTCTGGACTACGATCGATAAAAAGAACGAGAAGGATAAAGAGAGATTAACTTATCTACGCAATACCTTTGCAAGCCTGTTGATTACAGGACCTTTTTCAATACTTGTAGGTTTTACAGGCGGAATCATGGCACTAAACGATAGATTAAAGTTGCGTTCAATGGTTGTCGGAGAAAAAGATGATACCGTTTATATCGCCAGTGAAGAGAGTGCAATCAGGCTGATACAACCTGATTTGGACAAAATATACGCACCAAAAGGCGGAGAACCGATTATATACACCTTTAATGATGGTGTAACTCTTTAAGAAAAGAAATGATAGGTTGAAAGTTTTTAAACGTAAAAAGAATAGAGTTACTTTATTAATGACTACACATTCTCCCAAAAGCCATTTTCCAACGACAAATGGCGGTTGGATTATAGATTTTATTTTTATATTTGTCGTTGGAGAAATGGATTTTTTATGCCAATCGATTTTATATATCCAGAATACGAAATAGCAAGAAATAAAGACCGTTGTATAGCCTGTCGCGTTTGTGAAAGACAATGTGCAAACGAGGTACATAAATATGATCAGGAACTTAAAATGATGGTTGCAGATGATATAAAATGTGTCGACTGTCAGCGTTGCGTTTCGCTTTGCCCTACAAGAGCATTAAAAATTGTAAAGACCGATAATACATATAAACAAAACGCCCACTGGAAGGGCAGTATTATTTCAGAGGTTTACCGTCAGGCAGGAAGCGGCGGTGTGCTGCTTTCTTCAATGGGTAATCCTCTCGACCTGCCAATTTATTGGGATAAGATTCTTATAAATGCATCACAGGTAACAAACCCCTCTATTGACCCATTAAGAGAACCGATGGAAACAAAAACCTATCTCGGTCAGCGTCCTAATAAGATAGAGCGTGATAAGGACGGTAACATTGTCAATAACTTAACACCTCAGCTTGAATTAAGTACGCCGATTATGTTCTCGGCAATGTCATACGGATCAATAAGCTATAACGCACACGAGAGTCTTGCAAGAGCTGCTACCGAGCTTGGTATCTACTACAATACAGGTGAAGGCGGACTGCACGAGGGTTTTTATAAATACGGTGCAAACACTATAGTTCAGGTTGCTTCGGGACGTTTCGGAGTTCATAAAGATTATTTAAACGCAGGTGCTGCAGTTGAAATAAAAATGGGACAGGGTGCAAAACCCGGTATCGGCGGACATCTTCCCGGCGCAAAGATTGTCGGTGATGTTTCAAGAACAAGAATGATTCCCGAAGGCTCAGATGCGATTTCACCTGCTCCTCACCACGATATTTATTCAATTGAAGATCTTCATCAATTAGTTATGTCTCTCAAAGAAGCAACAAATTATACCAAGCCTGTTATAGTAAAAATCGCAGCGGTGCATAATGTTGCGGCAATAGCTTCAGGTATTGCACGAAGTGGTGCCGATATTATTTCAATTGACGGCTTCAGAGGCGGCACAGGTGCTGCTCCCACAAGAATAAGAGATAATGTAGGTATTCCGATCGAACTTGCACTTGCAAGTGTTGACAAGCGGCTCAGAGACGAGGGAATAAGAAACAATGTTTCTATAGTCGTTGGCGGTTCTGTAAGAAGCAGTGCTGATGTTGTAAAAGCAATTGCTCTCGGTGCGGATGCGGTTTATATTGCAACAAGTGCACTTTTGGCACTCGGCTGTCACCTTTGCAGAAGCTGCCATGAAGGCAGATGCAACTGGGGTATAGCAACACAACGTCCTGATTTAGTAAAACGACTTAACCCCGAAATAGGTTATAAACGACTGGTAAATCTTGTTTCTGCCTGGACACATGAAATTAAAGAAATGATGGGCGGAATGGGCATTAACTCAATAGAAGCACTTAAGGGTAATCGACTTATGCTCAGAGGTGTGGGACTTAACGAGAAGGAGCTTGAAATTCTTGGCATCCTTCACGCAGGGGAATAGGTTTGGTGAATATATGAAACGAATTATAGTCAACGAAAAATGGTGTCTAGGATGCCATCTTTGCGAGTACAATTGTGCTTTTGCAAATTCGGCAGGAAGTAAAAAAACACCTAACGATATGGTAAAAGCATTAAAAGATATTGTTATAAACCCCAGAATTAAGATTGAGGAAAAGGGCGACATCTGCTTTGCAGTTTCCTGCCGTCATTGTAAAGAGCCGTTATGTGTTAAGAGCTGTATCGCAGGGGCTTTAACTAAGGTTGATGAAATTATCCGTATTGACAAAGAAAAATGCGTCGAATGTCATACCTGTGTTCTTGTTTGCCCATACGGAGCAATAATGCCAAGCAACGAGGGTGTTATGCAAAAATGTGAGCTTTGTGTTCAGAACGCTGACGGTCAACCTTTTTGCGTTAAAGGCTGCCCCAATAAAGCTATAGAGTACAAGGAGATATAATATATGAAATATGTAATTATAGGTAACTCAGCGGCGGCAATAGGTTGTATTGAGGGTATAAGAAGCGTTGATTCCGAGGGAAGCATAACTGTTATATCAAAAGAAACACAGCATACATATTCAAGACCGCTCATATCATATCTCTTACTTGGCAAAACTGACCTTGAGAGAATGAAATACCGTCCAAACAGCTTTTACGAGGACAAAAACTGCAAAGTAATGTTTGGTACAACTGTTAAGAAAATACTTCCGAACGAAAAAGAAATGCTTTTAGATAACGGTGAGAGCGTTAAATACGACAAATTGCTTGTTGCAACAGGCTCAAACCCTTTTGTACCTCCGATAGAGGGTGTAAGCTCAGCAAAGAGTGTGCATACCTTTATGTCGCTGGACGACGCTCTTGCTCTGAAAAAAGATTTAACCTCCGAAAGCAGAGTTATAATTCTCGGCGGTGGTCTTATCGGTTTGAAATGTGCAGAGGGTATATTAAATTCTGTTAAGAAAATTACCGTGATTGATATGGCGGACAGGATTCTACCCAGTATTCTTGATTCCGAAGGTTCGTCAATTATTCAAAAGCACCTTGAAAACAAAGGTGTAGAATTCCTGCTTGGTAACAGTATTACAAAGATTGACGGACAAAAAGCGTTATTAAAAAGCGGCGAAGAGATAGAGTTCGATAACCTTGTAATTGCTGTCGGTGTACGTGCCAATACTTCACTTGTATCAGAAGCAGGCGGAAAAGTAAACAGAGGTATTTATACTGATTTGTATTGCTGTACTGATTTACCCGATGTTTTTGCAGCAGGTGATTGCAGTGAAAGCTACGATATTACAATAGAACAGGTCAGAGTTCTTGCATTGTTACCAAACGCATATATGCAGGGCGAGGTTGCCGGTATCAATATGGCAGGTGGCAAAACATTGTACGACCATGCAATACCGATGAATGCAATCGGCTTTTTCGGTCTACATATAATTTCGGCAGGCAGCTATGAAGGTGAATGTTATACAGATGTAAAAGGTAATAATTATAAAAAGTTATTTTATAAAGATAATAGGCTTATGGGGTATATTCTTATCGGTGATGTTGCCAGAGCAGGAATATATACCTCTCTAATCCGTGAGAAGACACCGCTTGACAGTATAGACTTTGAACTAATCAAAGATAAACCACAGCTTATGGCGTTTACGCAAAAAGACAGAGCAGCTTTACTGATTAAAGAAGCTCTACATTAATTTTAGAATAGGAGGAATAACATATATGGAAAGAAGTTGTATGGGAGAAAGATACCTTGGCTGCGGAAGCAAGGGCGAAGAAATTATACTTAACGGAACTCCCGGAAACGCACTCGGTGCTTATCTTGACGGCTCAAATATTGTTGTAAACGGAAACGCACAGGATGCTATGGGCGACACCATGAACGCAGGCAGCATAACTGTTCACGGCGGCACTGGTGATGCGTGCGGATATGCAATGCGTGGCGGAGAAATCTATGTACGTGACAGCGTAGGCTACCGTGCGGGAATCCACATGAAAGCATATAAAGAAAAGCTCCCTGTGCTTGTTATTGGAGGCAGAGCAGGCAGTTTTCTGGGCGAATATCAAGCAGGAGGACTTATTATAGTGCTTGGTCTTGGCTTTGAGGGTAAAGGCGTAGTAGGTTATTTTTGCGGAACAGGTATGCACGGCGGCAAAATTTATCTCCGCACCGACACCGAACCTCAGGATTTGCCCGAGCAGGTAATGGTCAGCGAAGCAACAGAAGAAGATATGCAGGCAATAGACAGGTATATAAATTCCTATTGTGATAAGTTTAATGTTGAAAAATCTGTTATCGAAAACAGCAAATTTTATGTATTAACACCAAATACTAAAAATCCTTATAAAAGACTTTACTGTTATAATTAAATAGTGTATAATAAAATCTATTAATTATAAAATAATGTGGGAAAGGGATAATAGATATGTTTTTTACCGAAAACGAGGTTATGCAGTTCATAACAGAAAACGATGTTAAGTTTATCCGACTTTCCTACAACGATATTTACGGTACTCAGAAAAATGTTTCTATAATGCCGTCCGAACTTGGACGTGCTTTCAAGAGTGGAATATCCTTCGATGCGTCTGCTGTGCTGGGGTTTGGCGACGAGGTAAGATCGGATTTATTTCTTTATCCCGATCCGTCAACCCTTGCTCTTTTACCCTGGCGTCCTTCACACGGCAGAGTTGTTAGATTTTTCTGCGACATAAAGCATCCTGACGGCATTATTTTTGAGCTTGACAGCCGTAATATATTAAAAAATGCTATTTTCTACGCCGAAGAACGCGGATATAAGATTAGCTTCGGTGCAGAATGTGAGTTTTATCTTTTTAAATGCGATGCTGATGGTAATCCAACAGATATTCCTTTTGATAACGCCGGTTATATGGATGTTTCTCCGCTTGACAGAGGAGAGAATGTCCGTCGTGAAATCTGTCTGACTCTTGAGGATATGGGAATTACCCCAGAGGCATCTCATCATGAGGAAGGTCCAGGACAAAACGAAATAGATTTTAAATACAGTGAACCTTTAATATCAGCAGATAACGTAACCACCTTTAAATGGGTGGTTAGAACTGTTGCGTCAAGAAACGGATTATATGCAACCTTTGACCCAAAACCAATATTAAATCGCAGTGGCAATGGTTTTCATATAAATATGTCTCCCAAACGTATAAATGGAATAACCGAACCTGACGTTTTTAATTACTTTATGGCAGGCGTTCTTGACAGAGCAATAGAAATCAGTGCCTTTTTAAATCCTACCGAGGGTTCATATAAACGTTTAGGCGAATATAAAGCGCCCAAATACGTTACATGGTCAGAGCAAAACCGCTCACAGCTTATCAGAATACCTGCTGGGGAAAATGAATACAAACGCATTGAGCTGCGTTCACCCGATTGCAGCGCAAATCATTATATTGCTTATGCACTTCTTATTTATGCAGGTATAGAAGGTATAGATAATAAAAAGATTCCAGCAGAATCTGTAAATTTGAATCTTTACAAAGCAGAGCCTTCTGTAACTAATAAACTGCAAAAACTCCCCTCAAGCCTGAAAGAAGCAATAGAAATAGCCGATAAAAGTGATTTTATAAATAAATTTATTCCTAAGCGTGTTACCGAAGCGTATAAATTGCTGATCGGCAGAGAATAGGGGTGGCGGGTATGTTGTTCGGCAAAACGCCGTACAGCGTGCTGGTGGTCTCAAGCGGAGAGAAGATTACTGAGTTTATAAAAGAAGTTCTGGATAACAGTGTCTATTCCCCTGTTGTTTTTACCGCAAGCGGTGGAGAGGCAAGGAATATCCTTATTTCGCAGAATTTTGACCTTGTTATAATTAACTCTCCTCTTAGCGACGAATTCGGCAGTGAACTTGCTTTTAAGCTGACCGAAAATTCAGTATGTGGCGTAATTATACTAGTAAAAAGCGATATTTTTGATGAAATAAGTGAGCGTGTTGAACAATACGGCGTACTTGCTGTAAGCAAACCGATTTCCCGTGCGTTTTTTACTCAAGCTATAAAAATGTCGGTTGCTACTTTAGAACGTTTAAAACGGCTCGAAACAGAAAATAAAAAGCTTACATTAAAAATCGATGAGGTTAAGTTAATCGAAAGAGCAAAATTTGTATTAATCGAATATTTAAAAATGAACGAATCTCAGGCGCATAAATATATCGAAAAACAAGCTATGGATATGCGTGTTACTCGACGCGAGGTAGCGGAAAGTATAATAAAAACATATGAATACTAAAAAATAGAGTTTTAATCTTTAGTATTTAGAAAAGCCATTGACGGTTTTTTAATTATCATTATAAAAACATCAGATTTTAAACCGAAAATTTATTTTCGGTTTTTACAAATTCTACAAGAAAATAAAATTGTTTTTATTGAATTCGGAACGGTTTTTTTGCTAATTATATAATAATAAATAAAATATATAAGATTAAAAGAAAGGTTTTTAAAATGGCGAATCAAATCGTTTTAGTTCTTGATTTTGGTGGGCAATACAAGGAGTTAATTGCACGTCGCGTACGTGAAAATAATGTTTTTTCCTACATTTTAAGCGGTGATACACCTATAGAGAAAATTAAAAAATACAATCCGATAGGAATAATCCTCACTGGCGGACCGTCAAGCGTATATGCAGATGATTCTCCAAGGTGCGTTCGCGAATTATTCGAGCTTGGTATTCCGATTTTGGGAATTTGTTACGGAATGCAGCTTATGTGCTATATGCTGGACGGAAATGTAAAGATGGGCGAAGTAAGCGAATACGGACAGACAAACTGCGAGATTGATACGGATAACAAGCTTTTTACGGGACTTGATAAAAAACAGACCGTACTTATGAGCCATACAGATAGGATTTTCGGACTTCCTAAGGGATTTGTTTCTATGGCAACAACCTCCGATTGCCCGATAGCAGCCTTTGGTAACCAAAGGCAAGGACTTTACGGACTGCAATTTCATCCAGAAGTCAACCACACAAAAAACGGAAAACAGATAATAAGAAACTTTTTATACAATGTTTGCGGTGCGGTCGGTGATTACAACATGACCGATTACATTGAAAAGCAGGTAGAGGAAATAAGGCAAAAAATCGGCGATAAGCGAGTTTTACTTGCATTGTCTGGCGGTGTTGATTCATCTGTTTGTGCTGCCTTATTATCAAAAGCGATTCCGAATAAAGTTATCTGTATATTTGTTGATCACGGATTTATGCGTAAGGACGAAGGTGATCAGATTGAAGCAATTTTTTCAAAACGTGACCTTGAGTTTATTCGGGTTAACGCTTCGGAGAAATTTTTGGACAAGTTAAAGGATGTTGCCGAGCCTGAGAAAAAGCGCAAGATAATAGGTGCGGAATTTATAAAAGTTTTTGAAGAACAAGCGAAAAAGTTGGGAAATATTGAGTTTTTGGCACAGGGAACAATATATCCCGATATAATAGAATCAGGGAACGATAAAGCGGCTACAATAAAAAGTCATCACAATGTAGGTGGTTTACCGGATATTATGAACTTTGAAGGTATTGTTGAGCCGCTTAGAGGCCTTTTCAAGGATGAAGTTCGTACAGTCGGCAAAAAGTTGGGATTGCCGTCATATTTAATTAACCGTCAGCCGTTCCCCGGACCGGGACTTGCGATACGTATAATCGGTGATGTTTCCAAAGAAAAGTGTGATATTCTCCGCGAAGCGGATGCTATTGCACGTGAGGAAATTGACAAACTGCGTAATAAGCCAAACCAGTATTTTGCAGTGTTAACCAATTCACGTTCTGTTGGAGTTATGGGTGACGGAAGAACATATGACTATGCCGTTGCAATAAGAGCTGTAAAGACAGATGATTTTATGACAGCGGAATTTATGAAGCTGCCGTACAACACACTTGAACGAGTTTCAAGAAGAATTACAAACGAAGTAGACGGCGTCAACAGGGTTGTATACGATATTACAGATAAACCGCCGGCAACCGTTGAATGGGAATAACCAATATTAATAATTCTGCTCCCTAACGAAAGGATAATAAAATCTATGACTAAATATATATTTGTAACCGGAGGTGTAGTTTCCGGTTTAGGAAAGGGTATAACAGCTGCTTCTCTTGGAAGACTTCTTAAGGCAAGAGGTCTTAAGGTCGCTGCGCAAAAGCTGGACCCGTATATAAATGTTGATCCCGGTACGATGAGTCCTTTTCAACATGGCGAAGTCTATGTTACAGAGGATGGAGCGGAAACTGACCTAGACCTCGGGCATTACGAGAGATTTATCGATGAGGATTTAAATAAGTATTCCAACCTTACTACAGGAAAGATTTACTGGAACGTACTTAACAAAGAAAGAAAAGGAGAATATCTCGGAGAAACCGTACAGGTTATTCCTCACATTACAAACGAGATTAAAAAATTCATTTACTCGGTTGGCAAAAAGACAGATGCTGATATTGTAATAACTGAAATAGGCGGAACAGCAGGTGATATTGAGAGCCAACCATTTTTGGAGGCAATCAGACAGGTTGCGCTTGAGGTTGGTTATCAAAACCGACTTTTCATTCATGTTACTTTAGTTCCCTATTTAAAAAGTTCGGGAGAACATAAATCAAAACCTACCCAGCATTCGGTTAAAGAATTGCAGGGAATGGGTATCGCACCTGATATTATTGTACTTAGATGTGATGAGCCGCTTGAAGACGGACTTATGAATAAAATCAGTCTTTTTTGTAATGTAAAAAGGGAGTGCGTTATTCAAAATATAACCCTTCCTGTGTTATACGAAGCACCGATTATGCTTGAGGAAAATAACTTTTCCTCAATAGTCTGCAACCAACTCGGATTAAACACTGCTCCGCCCGATTTAAGCGACTGGCAGAATATGCTCAACCGTATCCGCAACAGAACCAAGATGGTCAGAATTGCACTTGTCGGGAAATATGTCAAGTTACACGATGCTTACCTTTCGGTGGCTGAGGCACTTCGCCATGCGGGATATGAAAACAGCTCTAGAATTGATATTAATTGGATAGACAGCGAGAATATTACAAATGATAATGCAGCCTGCCTGCTTTCCGATTGCGATGGAATTCTTATACCGGGTGGTTTTGGAAACAGAGGTATTGAAGGAAAAATTCTTGCATGTAAATATGCAAGAGAAAACAACATTCCTTATCTTGGAATTTGTCTTGGCATGCAGATAGCTGTTATTGAATTTGCCCGTAATGTATGCGGAATCACAGATGCAAATTCTGGTGAGTTTGACGAGAATGGTGCTAATAAGGTAATAGACTTTATGTCCGACCAGTCGAATTCTATAAATAAAGGCGGCACAATGCGTTTAGGAAGCTACCCATGCAAAATTATACCTAACAGTATTATGGAAAAAGCTTACGGTCGGCAGCTAATATCTGAGCGTCACAGACACCGTTATGAATTCAATAACGAGTATAAAGAACTTTTTGAGAAAAACGGATTGGCGATAAGCGGAACTTCACCAAACGGTGAAATAGTAGAAACGGTTGAATTACATAAAAATGACTATTTTATCGGCGTACAGTTCCATCCTGAGTTTAAAAGCCGCCCCAACCGCGCACATCCATTATTTGCTGGACTCATAAAAGCCGCACTGGAACACCAGTCACGAAAGGAATGATTTGAAATGATTAGAGATTATAAAAAAGAAACCGAAAACAGAATAGCCTTTATAAAAAGCGTATTATCCGAAAGTAAAGCTGCCGGAATTATTTACGGAAACAGCGGTGGTAAGGACAGCGCGCTTGTAGGTATTCTTTGTAAAAAAGCTTGTGAAAACACGGTCGGTCTTATGATGCCCTGTCAGTCAAAACGCAATTTCGGTGAGGATCTGGAGGATGCTTGTGATGTAGCCAACAAATTTGGTGTTGAATACCGCACTGTTGATCTAAGTGAATTAAAGGCTCTTGCGATGAAAATATACGAAGAGCATACAACACTTACGGATACTGCTATAGCAAATATTGCTCCCAGATTGAGAATGTTAACTCTTTACACTATAGGAGCATCCGAAAACCGTCTAGTTGCCGGAACAGGCAATCGTAGCGAGGGTTATATGGGATATTTTACCAAGTGGGGCGATGGAGCATATGATTTTAATCCGATAGCAGACCTTACGGTTACAGAGATTTATGAATTTTTAAATTACCTCGGAGCGCCCGAAAATATTATACAAAAAGCTCCCTCAGCAGGATTATTTGAAGGTCAGACCGATGAAAAAGAAATGGGCATAACATATGCTGAAATCGATAATTATCTCTTAAACGGTGTTGTTAGCCAGGAAAACATAAAAATTATAGAAAAATTTCATAATATCAGTGAGCACAAACGCTGTTCTCCAAAAGCATATAACGAATAATATACGAATAAAAAGCATAGTTGATGTATAATTATAAAATGTTAAAGTTAAGAAAAATAATATACATTTATTACTAAAAATAAAAATTTAGCCTTATATCGCTTTATTTGCAATGAATTTGATTTTTGTATTTGAACAAAATGCAAAAATATTCTACAAAAAAATTGCTGATTTTATACATATAGCATAATATACTTGACAAAAATTTTGTATTATGATAGAATACACAGTAAATTGAACGATTTTTAAGCATCTTTTAAGTTAAAGCGTTACGGGGAATAATATGAAATCGATTAAATATATAATACTTATAATAATATCGACGGTATTAATGTTAACTATATCTTCTTGCAAAGTAGGATCTGATTCTTTTCAAGAACCGTGGGAGATTAATAGTAACTTTGTCTATAGTGTTGTTTATGAGGGAATGGGTGGAACTATAAACACTTTAAGCTCCAGAACGGTTTGGTATGCAGGCGATTCATTATTAAAAGAACCCGGAGGTGCCTACGGAATGCTTGTAAAGCCGGTTAAGGGCAATCTGGTTGTATTGGGTTGGTATACTTCATATGAAAATGTCGGCACTGACCAAGAACCTGTCTATGAATATAAAGAAGAAGACAGATGGGATTTTAATAACGACAGAATAAATGAAAGCAATACTGACGAAAACAAACAACTTACGCTTTATGCACGTTGGATTGATTCGCCATCTATTTACTTTTTAGATGCTGATAATACAGAGAATGTATTGTTGAAATGGCAAAATGTTGATGTTACACAAACTTTATCCAGGCCATCTACAACAGAAAAAGTTACAATCCAAAAAGATAATAAGACTTTTACACTGCTCGATTATTTTTACGACAAGGAATTGACGCAGAAGGTTATTTGGGGCGACGGAAGCCGTAGTGTAGAAGAAATAATTGCTTCACAGGATGGTGATTCGGGTGTATATATCTACTGTAAATACATAGAAGGTGAATATACTAGAATAAAAAGTATTACAGATATAAAGAATATCGATAATTTTAACGGAAATTGTATTCTTGCGAATGATATAGATGCGGAAAATGCAAACTGGACTCCTCTCAGAAACAAAAATGACGATCCATTTACCGGAATTTTCATTGGAAACGGCTATACAATATCCAATATTAATATAACTGCAACCAACAAAGTTAGCGGTGTTGCTTCTGCAGGTGCAAAAGAAAAATCTTATGGCTTATTTGGTTTACTTTCAGGAGCAACTTTTAAAGGCTTTAATTTTAAAAATGTTACAATAAACATAGGAAATACAAGCAATGTAGATTTATGCACAGGTGTTTTCGGCGGTAGAGCAACAGGAACTACCTTCGAGAATTGCAGCATACAAGGTTTTACAGTTATTTCTGACGGACAGGTTAAGGTTAAAGTTTATTTAGGCAAAGCAGCGTATTTAGATGAAACCTGTACGGTCACAGACAGTAATTTTGATGAACCTGTTACTGAGGGACTTGAAATTAACAGCGAAAATTTAATAACTGGTGATCAAACGCCTGTTATAGATTAAAAACGAAAATTATTTTAGGAGGGTATTTTGGTGAAATTTACAAAGAAACTATTAGTGCTTTTACTTTGCTTTGCATTTGTATTTAGCGCTACCGCTTGTGGCGATAAACCAGGTGAAGAATCTACTACCAGTGAAACATCAACAGACGTCGTTGCGGCTAAACCTGATTTTCCTGCAGACAGAAGAGATGCTTCGACTCGTACAGGCAATAACGCAACAAAACCGCTCGTTATCAGCTCAGGAACTATGGACGGTAAATTTAATCCGTTCTATGCAACCAGCCAGTATGACGTTGATGTTGTTGACATGACACAAATTTTCTTAATCGTTCAATCCGAGAAAGCAGAGCCTGTAGCAGGCATTAACGAAAACACATATGCTTTAAGCTACACAATGACCGTTAATGATGATGAGACTGAAAGTACATATAAGTTTATTCTCAAAAACGGCATAACCTTCAGTGATGGTACACCTGTTACCGGCAAGGATTTATTATTTAATCTTTATGAATTGCTTGATCCAGCATATACAGGTTCCAGCACACTTTATTCAATGGATATTAAGGGACTTAAGTCCTATAGAACTCAGGTTCTCGAAGAAAGTGCTGCTGAAGAAAAAGAAGAAGAATTTGCAACAGCTGCTCTTGCCAGAGTAGAAGCTTTAGTTGCCGGTGAAGGCACAGATGAAGATAAAGAAGCTGCTTGGGCAAAAGTTAAAGAATATATTACAGAGGACTCGGGTGTTCTTGGTGGTTATCTTGCTCAAGGATATACACTTGCCGATTTTGGTATAGGTACAGCTTGGCCTGAGGATTTCCAGGCAACAGCGGTTGTCCTTGGTTATATGGGTAATATCACCTGCGAAGATGGTACAATAACAGCAGTTGATACAAATGTAGATCTCGCAAAGCTTGCAACATATACAGAAGAAGAAGCTATTGACCTTGCATACAATTATACAAAAGCAAATATGACAATTGAAGAATATGACCTTGGATTTGGATGGACTGTTGTAACAAATGGTAGCGCTGAAGGCGCATCTGACGCTTCTGACATGTTCACAGTATTCAAAGCTGACGAAACAGCTGCATACCTTGAAGAAAACAAGGGTACTGTAAAATCCATTTCAGGTATCACACTTGATACAGTAACCGAAGATGGCGTAGAGCGTGAAAGACTTACTGTCGTTATTAATGGCGTAGATCCTAAAGCTATATGGAACTTCGGTTTCCAGGTTGCTCCATTGAAACATTATTCAACAGAGGATCTTGCATCAAAAGCTAATGGTGTTGATGCTTTCGGTGTCGATTTTGCAAGCAAAGAATTCCAGGAGCAGCTTAAACAAAAAGTAGTTCCTATAGGAGCAGGTCCTTATATTGCTGCTGATAACGAAGGTGTTGCAACCACAGATTTCGACGAATTCTTTAATGATGGTGTCGTAAATTATGTAGCAAACGATAACTTTATGCTTGCAGCACCGAAAATTAAGTATGTTCGTTATTTTACAGTACCTCTTGGAAGTGAGCTTACGTCACTTCAAAATGATGAAGTACATTATTCTGATCCCAATGCAACCACAGACAATATAAACGAAATCGCAAATACAGAATTAAAAAATATACTTGTTGATAACCTTGGATATGGTTATATCGGAATGAACTCTCAGCTTATTCCTGACCTTAATGCAAGAAAAGCTCTTGCTTCTGCACTTGACGTTGAACTTGCACTTGAATATTATACCGGCGGTCTTGCAACAAACATCTACCGCAGCATGTCCAGAGTAAGTTGGGCATATCCGGAAGATGCAACTTCTATGTACCCATTCGATGAGACTGGTGAAGCATCCAAGGAATTCTTCCTTGCATCTGAAAGTTTTAAAGAAGTTGATGGCAAGATTGTAAATGCTGATGGTTCTGAAGTTAAGTACTCTTTTGTACTTCCTTCTGACGCTAACGACCATCCAGCAGGTCAGATATTCCTTAAAGCTAAAGAAGTTCTTGCAAAAATCGGTGTAAATATTACTATCGAAGTAGATACAGGACTACTTAACAAGCTTCAAAACAATGTTGTTGCTGTTTGGGCAGCTGCATGGCAGGCAACAATAGATCCGGACGTTTTCCAGACCTATTATTCCGGTCCTGAAAACACCTCCGAGTCGCCTATTAGCTACGGCTTGTACTGGCTCTATCAGAACGGAACTGATGAAGAAAAAGCACTTCTTGTAGAAGTAAATGAGCTTATTATGCAAGCTCGTAAATCCTTGAACGTTGAGGAAAGAAAGCCTGTTTACTCTGATTGCTTGGATAAAGTTTTGGAACTTTGTGTTGAAATTCCGACATATCAGAGAAAGAACATGTATGTTTATAACAGCGATGTTATAGACGGTGATTCTTTGTGGCAGGATGTTACCCCGTACAAGGGACCGATCGAAGAAATTTGGAATGTCAGCCTTAAGTAATTTGATTTAGATATCAAATTTATTGATCAAAGGGGCTTAATAGTCCGCTATTAAGCCCCTTGCATTTTTATAAAAGTAAGCAATGAAGCGTAAGCACATTTTTAGTGTATACGGTTCATTGGCTATTTTTGCAGATTTTAGTCGCAAATGATTCAACAATCAGCCATAAAATTTAAAATAAAACATTGGGTCAGGGGGAATTATCTTTGTTAAAATATCTTGTAAAAAGATTATTATTGGCCTTGTTGATATTATTCGGTACCTCCATAATTATATATTTTCTTGTTCGTAACATGCCCGGTGACTATATTGATTTACAAACAGCATCACAGGTATCCCGTGGACTTTTAACACAAGAACAAGTTGACCAGATGAAGGCATTATACGGAATCGGCGATAATTCATTTTGGGGAATAATCGGAAACTACTTTACATGGCTGGGTAACTTATTAAAGGGTGATCTTGGTATATCGTTTGTTTACGGCAGACCGGTAGCTGAAGTTATCAACCGTTATATGTGGATTTCCTTTGGAATTTCTTTCGTTGCATTGATTTTTGAAATAATTATCGCTATTCCCCTAGGTATTTATGCCGCCACAAAGCAGTATGGCGTTGCAGATTATACTGTCACGGTTCTGGCTATGATGGGTATTTCTTTACCCACTTTCTTTCTAGGTGCATTGCTTTTACGAATGTTTTCGATAAAGTTAGGGTGGTTTCCACTTTCCGGTTTACACGATGCTACCCAGATGCTGACAGGCTTGCCGTATTTTTTAGATACCTTACATCACTTGATTTTACCAATGGTAACCCTTGTAATTCTTTCTATCGGCGGACTTATGCGTTATACGAGAACAAATATGCTTGAGGTTTTAAATTCCGATTATATTCGTACTGCACGCGCTAAGGGGCTATCCGAGAAGACGGTAATTTACAAGCATGCTTTTAGAAACACCTTAATTCCGATAGTTACGATGTTAGGTGGAATAATTCCCGGATTATTTGGAGGAGCTATGATAACCGAAAGTGTATTTGCACTCGAGGGTATCGGATACACTGCATATAAAGCAGTTTTACAAGCAGACGTTCCTTTCGTTATGGGTTATAATATGTTTTTAGCGGTACTTACTGTACTTGGAATATTAGTTTCCGATTTATTATACGCGGTTGTTGACCCTCGCGTCAAATTAAAATAGGAGGGGAACATAATGGATAACAACAACATAACTAATAACAACGAAAATATCGAGGAAAAAAGCTTATATGACAGTGTAAAAGTATTGTCACCCACAAGACTTGTTCTCCGACGATTTTTTAGAAGCCGTCTTTCGATTATAGGACTAGGAATGCTTCTATTCCTTTTCATTTTTAGTTTCATTGGACCGTTATTTATAAGTTACAACGACACCGAAACTTTTGCAATTGAACGTCAGGTTCAGATGATTTCAAAAGAGAGCTTCAAGGGAAGCGATGGTGTTACTTACGAGTTTTTTGATGTATCCAAAAGTATTACAACCGATAAAGCACCACCGTCCAGCGATCATTGGCTGGGAACAGATAATAACCGTATGGATGTTTTCACCCGTCTTATGTACGGCGGCAGAGTTTCTTTAATGATTAGCTTTTTGGTTATTTTCTTTGAGACATTTCTAGGAGTATTCTTCGGTGGAATAGCTGGATATTTTGGTAAATGGATAGATACTCTGATAATGAGAGTTGTAGATATTTTTTATTGTCTGCCTACAATGCCCATATTACTTATATCCGCACAAATAATTAAATCAATTGAGTCTATACAGCCAAATCATCGTATAATCTGGTTAATGGGTATTTTAACCCTTTTCGGTTGGGCAAGTACAGCCCGATTGGTAAGAGGTCAGATACTATCTCTGCGTGAGCAGGAGTTTATGACTGCTGCAGAGGCAACAGGTATCAAAGCAAGCGCAAAAATTGTCAAGCACCTTCTTCCAAACGTAATGCCACAGCTTATAGTTACTATGACACTCGGCTTAGGTGGAGTAATATTATACGAATCTACATTGTCTTATCTCGGACTTGGAGTTCAGTTCCCGTTTGCAGCATGGGGTACGATGATTTCTGCTGCTGATCCCTCAAAGGGAAGCGAGATACTTTCGTATTATCCTAACCTGTGGATTGCACCGGGTGTTCTTATAGTTGCTGCTGTATTAGGCTTTAACTTTGTTGGTGACGGCTTGCGTGATGCTTTTGACCCGAAAATGAAACGTTAAACTTGGGAGAAGATTGAAAGATAAAACTTTCAATCTATGGTTTTGTGCCTTTGACTTTAACGGAAAGTCTCTTTCGGCTATTCGCCGATTCAGCACAATCGTCAAACGCAGCCTTTAGGTACGTTTGTTACTTTCTGCGGTAAACCGCAGAGGAAAGGAATTGTTATAGCTTATATGAACAACACAGAAAAAAAGAAAAATTCACATATATTAACCCGTAAAGAGGAGCACGAAATAACAAAAGAAAACAGAAAGATGATGAAGCTTTTTGAAGACAGAAAAAAGCGCAGAAATGTTTCTGAGAACGAATACCTTACACAAATGCGGGATCCGAGCAATGTTGTGGAATTCGATAACCTACACACATATTTCTACACCGATGCAGGTACTGTAAAAGCAGTTGACGGTGTTTCCTTCGATATTCCGCAAGGCAGCACCGTTGGAGTTGTCGGAGAATCCGGTTGTGGTAAAAGTGTCACATCATTATCTCTAATGCAGCTTGTTCAGGCTCCGCAAGGACAGATAACCGAAGGAGCTATAAGATATAACGCCGGTGATAAATGCTACGATGTAGCAAAAATGCCGACAGACGCAATGAGGAAAATCAGGGGCAAGGATATCACAATGATATTCCAGGAGCCTATGACCAGTCTTAACCCTGTTTTTACAATAGGCAATCAACTTGACGAGGTAATCCATTTACATCTTGATGGTTATAACAACAAGATGGCAAAAGATAAGTCAATAGATATGTTAAAGCTTGTTGGTATAGCAAGACCAGAGGCGATTTATGACTGTTTTCCTCATGAACTTTCAGGAGGTATGCGTCAAAGAGTTATGATCGCAATGGCGCTTGCCTGCAATCCTAAGCTTATTATTGCCGACGAGCCAACTACAGCTCTTGACGTTACCATACAAGCACAGATACTCGATCTTTTAAGAGATATTAAGACAAAGATAAACAGCAGTATTATGCTTATTACACATGACCTCGGTGTTGTTGCGGAAATGGCGGACTTTGTTGTGGTTATGTACGCAGGCAGAATTATTGAAAAAGGAACCGCTACAGAAATATTCCATGATCCGAAACATCCGTATACAATCGGTCTTATGAGAAGCAAGCCGGTCGTAAACAAGATAGTTGAACGCTTATACAGCATACCCGGGCAGGTACCCAATCCTATAAATATGCCGAATTACTGCTATTTCAGGGACAGATGTGAGAAGCGTTTTGGCAAATGCTCGGGAGAATATCCCGCACTCCATAAATACAGCGAAACGCATTATGCCGCCTGTTATCTTGGAGATATCGAAAAATAAGTTTTTTGTACTTCCTTTTAGAAAGGGATGATAAGATTTTTATGGAAACAAAATATAGTATACAGGTAAAAAATCTAAAAAAATATTTCCCTGTTGGAAAAAGCTTATTAGGCAAAATAACCCAGTTTGTAAAAGCTGTAGACGGTGTTTCCTTCGAAATTGAAAAAGGCACAACACTCGGTCTGGTTGGTGAATCCGGCTGCGGAAAAACAACGATTGGAAGAAGTATTCTGCGATTGCACGATATAACCTCGGGCAGCGTTGTGTTCAACGGTCAGGAATTGACTACTCTTAAACACGAACAGCTCAGAAAACTGCGTCCCAAGATGCAGATTATCTTTCAGGATCCATATTCGAGCTTAAGTCCACGTTTACCTGTAGGTGAAATAATTGGTGAAGCTGTAAGAACTCACAACATTGTTCCAAAAAGTAAATATAAAGAATATATTTTGGGAGTTATGAAGAACTGCGGTCTTCAAACCCAGTATTTTGACAGATATCCACACGAATTCTCAGGTGGTCAGCGTCAGCGTATTTGTATTGCCCGTGCTCTTGCCTTAAACCCTGAGTTTATTGTTTGTGACGAGCCTGTATCAGCGCTTGACGTTTCTATACAAGCACAGATTATTAATTTGCTTAAGGACTTACAGGAAAAATACAAATTCTCTTATCTTTTCATATCTCACGACCTTTCGGTTGTCGAACATATCTCACATCGGGTAGGAGTAATGTATCTTGGCAATATAATAGAAATGGGTTCAAAGGAGGATATTTTTAGAAATCCTTTGCATCCGTATACAAAAGCGTTGCTCAGTGCAGTTCCAATGCCTGATCCTTCGGTAAAGATGAACAGAACAATCCTACAAGGTGATATCCCGTCACCTGCAAATCCACCATCGGGCTGCAAGTTTAATACCAGATGCCCAAGCTGTATGGATATATGCAAAAAGGTAGCTCCAGTTTATAAGGAATACGAAACCGGACACAGCGTTGCCTGTCACCTTTATCCACAGGAATAATTAAAACATTTATTTTTTGAATAATATACAACAAGTCGGAGATATATAATATCAAGAATTTATTTTTTAAGGAAATAGAATGAACGACGATAACAATAACGATAATAAAGAAGAAAAAGCGAAAAGCAAACTCATAGACGATGGCAGAACAATAGCAAATATGGATGTCCCGGGTTTTCGCTGGCATACACCTGAAAAGCAAAAACGCAAGCGTAAGGAACTCGTTGAATTAGGCATCAGCAAGCAAGAACGACGCGCAATGATTAAGGGTGCGTTACTTGCAATTTTTCCTGTTGTTTTCGCCTTTATAACATTGTTTTTTGTAGCATTCCTGATAATACATTTTTGGTTAACTTAAAATATAATAATAAAAATACGGTGTGGCATCCACACCGTAAAAATTTATTATGGAGTAAAGAAAGATATGGATTTTACTATCAGACAAATGATAGACGATGACTGGACTGTTGTTGTAGATATTTATAAGCAAGGCATGAAAACAAAAAATGCAACCTTTGAGACGGTTGTTCCAACCTTCGAGGTTTGGGATAAAGGTCACTTGAAAGTTTGCAGACTTATTGCAGAAGCGGATAATATAATTTTCGGCTGGCTGGCGCTTACTCCTGTAAGCAATCGTTTCGTTTACAGAGGAGTTGCCGAGGTCAGTGTTTATCTTGATGAGAGATACAGAGGAAAAAAAATCGGAGAAGCACTTCTTAACAGAGCGATTGAAGAATCGGAGAAAAACGGAATCTGGACCTTGCAGTCAACTATTTTTGACACGAACGAAATAAGTATCGCTCTACATAAAAAATGTGGCTTCAGAATTGTCGGCGTTCGGGAAAAACAGGGCTGTGACGGCGACGGAATCTGGCGTAATGTTGTCCTGATGGAAAGACGCAGCAAGACGGTAGGAGTTTAGATTTAATATGATTTATAAGTTTAAACAAGATGAAACCGAGAGTATAATTAATCGTTTCGGTAAGGATTTTTACGAAAAAGTTCTTAGTGATATTGAAAAGTATGCAAATAAGTGGAAGTTAAAATCTTTCTATCTGATACCCTCTTATTCTGCAAATTTAGTTTTTACTTGCAATTCTGAAAAATATGGAAATGCTATTTTAAAAATCGGCAATTCTTTTAAGGAAATTTCAACAGAATATAATGCTCTTTGCGAATATAACAGCAGACGATTCTGTAAAGTGTTTGACGCTGATATTGAAAATGGTGTTATGCTAGTAGAACGAATAGAACCGGGAAAACCCTTGAGAGATGAAAATTCGCTTGTCAAAAGACTTTCTGTGATCAGTGATTTGTATAACGAACTACATATAGCACCGATTAAATCCGATATATACCCGACCTATACCCAATGGGTTAACAGGATAACCGATTATATGAGCAAGCGGCAAGATTGCAAAGAATTATATGCTTATATGCAAAAAGCAAAGGCTATTTATTTGTCTGTTTCTGAAAGATATTCGAAAAAAATGCTGATTCACGGAGATTTCCATCATGATAATATATTACAAGATAATAATGGAAAATATATTATTATTGACCCTAAAGGCGTAATAGGTGATCCGATTTTTGACGTTCCGAGATTTATTTTAAACGAATATGAATATGATAAAAATGTGCAGTTATACAATAAAATAAATCATATTATAAACAATTTCGAAAAAAGCCTTGATATCCCGAACGAGATAATCAAAAAATGTCTATATGTTGAAACGGCTATGGGAGAATGCTGGAGTGTGGAAGATGGTTCATCTCCTGAGGATTATCCTAATCAAATCAAAACTGTTGCTTTCGCAGAGTCACTTTAAAATACCTAACTATAAAATAAAAATCTGCCGAACGATAGCTCAGCAGATTTATTATTTTTAACTTAAGGAATTAATTTTATCAGCAAATTTCTTTATATTTTCCGGTAAAATATTAGGTAACGGTGTTCCTTTTTTTGCACCTGCTTCTGTCATTTTCTTTACTATAAATTTAAAAAGTCCTTTTTGTTTCGTTAAATCAATTTCACCGCCGAAGCTATCACCGTAAAAAGATCTCGCAAGTAGATCAGCAGGTATATTTGCTTTTAAAAAATCGTTTGCTCTTGTAACATCTGCACTGCATACAAAAAAGGCAATTTTCTTGGTTTTTAAAAGTTCGATGTTTGCTTTTACATATTTTTTTGCTGTCTTATGTAGCATACCGGCACGAATGCTGCCGCCAATAACAACAACATCATAGTTATTCAAGTCAGGATTACCGCTTTGCAGGTCGAAAAGATCAGCACCGTTAAACTGTTCGGAAAGCAGTTTTGCGCATTTTTCTGTAGTACCTGTTTTACTTGCATATGCAATAAGCGTTTTCATAAAATATCCGTCCTTTATAATTCATATACCATATATTATCATATAAAACACTACTTTTCAATAGCAGAATAAAAGTTATTGTATAACTCCACAGGCTATTTTTGCCCCTGCGTTGCCGGAAGGTTCGGAAGAAAAATCGTCCACATTTTTATGAAGTATAATTGTAAGACCTCTTATCTCTTCAACCGTAAAACGATCAGTTAATACTGCACTCCAGGCATAACCATCATTCCCGAAAATCGGCGGCAGGTCTCCGGCATGATATGGATGTTGACAATTATACGGATTAAAATGTGTTCCCGCATCTGCGAACGGGTCTTCGGCGTTGCCCGTACAGCTCTTTCCGTTATGAATATGGAAGGCGAAAATCTCACCATTGCATTCGCCTTGTTTATACGGAAGCCCGAATATCTCTGCAACTACCAATACACCTTGCTTAGTCTGATGAAAGTTAACAGTACCGTTTATTTCGGGATAATCGGGAGCACCTTTTAAGATAGCCTTAGCAGCAGGACGGTATCTTTCCATAAGACGAGAAAATCTCCAGGTATTAGCTAAGTTTTGCATATGTAACCTCCATAAAGATAAATATTTTATTATCATTTATAGAATTATATGATTAGAACTTCTTCGGTTATGTTTAAAAAATAAAAAATGAATATATCTTCTGTTGCTTGACAAATCAGTTTTATATGTGCTATCATAAAATGTATATTATACTATATTTGCAACACTGATGTAATGGCAACATATCTGCTTCCCAAGCAGAATATGCGGGTTCGATTCCCGTGTGTTGCTCCAAAAAATAACACCCCGAAGATACTTTCGGGGCTTTTATATTAAAAATACGTTTCTAGAGGATTATTAAAATGGAAATTGTGCCAGTAAAAAATAGAAAAACACAAACGAAAATTCAAACACTTACTTTGATTCTTGTTATAGCAATTCCATTTATTGTTTTCAAGTTTTTCCCTGCCACTTCTATCGAACAAATAGAAGACACAAACGGTAGTGATACAACTATTGTAACCTTCAACATAAAAGATTCTTTTTTAAACAACAAAGGAGACATCGTTAATTCTGATTCTGTATCAACCGAAGGAAGCAGCAGCAAGAAAAACATGGATATTATTGAGGAAGTTGATTTTGATACTGTAAAATATTCTTTTGTAAAATTCAGCGGAACGAAGATTATTCAACAGACAGAAGCAAGCGGTAAAATGGAATTTTCGATAAGCAGTCAAATTATAGAAGGTAATTTTCAAGCTGCAATTTTTAAGGATGGGAAATTTGTAAAATCATTTAATGCAGGCGAAAAGGTTACAATAACATTTGATGATGTAGGTATATATACAATTATTATCGGTGGAGAAAGCGCAAGCGGTAGCGTAACGGCCCAAAGGCAAAGTTGAAAACGTAAACATAAGATATGTATCCTTCAAGACATAATTTGATTTATTATAAAGTTATCATATAATAAAAAAAGCCAACTGAAAATAACAGTTGCCTTCTTTTACTTGACAAGTTAAGGCGTATATAGATGCCAATGTTTTTTTGTATAATACTTATTTTCTCAGCTTAAAGTCGATATTTTTACTCTTTGCTTTTTCATTAAACCATGATTCTATCATTTTAATTTTATCTTTTTGCGGAGTTGTTTCGTCATATTTTTTTATATGTTCTTTTATATCATTCAAATCCGCAAGATCCAAAAGGTTGACAGCAATACAAAAAAAGTTCTTTTTTCTACCATCGCTATAATTGCTTATTAAGTATTCCAAAAACAAAATTTTTTCATTAAGCTCCGCTTGATACTGTTCAATTCCGTTGTCAATGGCTTTTTGCATATCATTTATAACATTCCGATAGGTGATGAACGAATCTTTTTCGTTTGGGCATTTATATCTATTACATGGATAATCCTCGCACATAAAGCAATACTCAACATCATCATGCTTTCTATTACATGTAATTACTGAGCAACTTGGATGCAGCAGATGAAAATCTTTACCACCGCATCCGGGACACCTTGATGTTCCCTCGCTTTGATATCTTGGGCAAAGTCCGCAGTTAAGACCACATAAAGAAAACAAGGGATATTTTCTTTTATATTCATTCATGATTTATCATCCTCTTCCTTACAATAAAATAAAATTATTTCGTTGTTTTGACGTTTATAAGTTATTTTACTCTATCAAATAAAAGAAGTCGATCGCAAATAACATTCGACTTCTTTCGATAAATTGTCTTGGTGGAACATAGGAGACTTGAACCCCTGACCCCCACACTGCCAGTGTGGTGCGCTCCCAGCTGCGCTAATGCCCCGTTAATATTATTATATAAATAATATCATGAATAGAATAAAAAAGCAAGTTCATATTATAATACAAAGAGAATGCTTTTTTGGGGGGATTAATTATAAAAAAGACTGCGGTTCTTCTTTTTTTAATAATTTTGTCCTTAATTTTTCCGCTTACGGCTTCTGCAGACATGGGACCGAAGCCGAAGCTGACTGTCATAGTTGAAAATCCTCCGGAGGAAGAATATTACCTTGATTTGTTAATAAATTACGACCTGCCGCAGGTTGATAATCTCGCCGACTTGCGGAATACTCTTAATCACGATAAGTTAAAGTTGCTGGAGGAATATAACCAAAACGGTTGGTGCAGTGCACTTTCACATGGGACAAGAGTTCCGCTTTGGGGTGAGCTGATCGGTGAAAAAATAGATGGAGTAAATGTCCATACTTTTGGATATTTCGGGCTGCCTGATGTTTATAAAATAATAATTGTTACACCAGAAAACGAGTTAAGAATTACCCGTACAGTTGAAAGAAGTTCTTATACTTCAACGGTTTATTACGATTATGAAACAGGTAAGCTGACCGAACAAAAAGGGCTTTCGCTTGCATGGACCTATACAAAGCAGTTCTTGATGAGTTTTGTTTGCACTATTATATTAGAGGGGTTCATACTATTATTATTCAGATTTAAAACAGCTCACACACTTTTTGTATTTTTTATCATTAATCTTATTACCCAAGCATTTTTAACAATAATAATGTCAACTTCATTTTTACTTTTCGGAATATACGCAAGCTATGCGGTGCTTTTTGCCGTCGAAATTATTATTACGGCTTTTGAAGCAACAGCTTATGCTTTTATTATTAAAGAGGGCAAAAAAAGAAAAAGGGTAGCCTACGCTGTGATTGCCAACATTGTCAGCAGTCTTGCATTGCTCCCTTTAATGTATTTCGAGTATATTTTGTTTTTGTAATTACATTTCCCTTGATGTTATAAGGTTTGCACCTGTTCCTGCAAGATCTTTAATCAGAATCTGCCCTGCTTTGACAGGGCTTTTTTCTTTGTAGGTATGGATTGTCTTCATACAGTCAAAAAGCTTGTCCTTCGGAATAGGTTTGTCGGTACGCACAGGCAGTCGGCGGTGGATTGCACCTTCTATTAAAACAGTTGAGGTCAATATTCGAAGCGGATTTGTTGCTTCGTTTTTGCCGTATTCCGTACCCTTGGGACAACTGTTTCCTGTGACATTCAGCGTCACCTCATCTACTTTTAATCTACACCCTCTCGGGCAGACGGTACAAATAAATTCCTTCATTTTGCACCTCCACTTATAGAAACAGTAATATTCTCACTTACGTCTGCGAGTAGTTTTTTAGGAATAACAATTCGCTCCATCTCACCCGGGGCAAGGAATTCCCGCTTAAAGGAAGCAATTTTACCGTTTTCTGAGCTTACTTCGATAACAGAATTCTCCGACTTTGCTTTAACACGGAAGAAAATCTCAAGACCTTTTTCTACTCTGTCAATAACAGCTATCTGGGGAACGGTATAACCTACTCCGTTCCCGTTTTTTATAGTAACAGCCGATTTTCTATCGTTAGAAATATAGCCGTTTTTAATAAATTCCGCAGCGTTTTTGCCGGCCTTTTCACTCTCTGCCGAAACATAATCAACCAAGTCATGAACGTGCAAAACATTGCCGCAGGCGAAAATTCCGTCTGTTTCGGTCTGCATATCGTCGTAAACAATAGCTCCGTTTGTTCTGAAATCTATCGGAATGCCTGCTGATCTTGTCAGTTCGTTTTCCGGAATAAGTCCAACACTGAGAAGCAGGGTGTCACAGTTAAACTCTTTTTCGGTTCCCAATATAGGCTTGTAATTACTGTCAACCTGTGATATAACTACCTTTTCAATGCGGTTTTTTCCTATAACTTCGGTTACAGTATGCGAAAGATAAAGCGGTATTCCAAAGTCGTCAAGACACTGTGCGATGTTTCGGCTTAATCCATTGGAGTGGGGCATAAGCTCTGAAACCGCAAGAACATTAGCACCCTCAAGCGTCATTCGGCGAGCCATAATTAGCCCAATATCACCACTACCGAGAATAACCACACGCTTGCCAACAAGGTAACCGTTTATATTCATATAACGCTGTGCACTGCCTGCGGAAAAAATTCCGCTACCTCTGTCACCCGGCATTCCAATTGGACCTCTGTTTCGTTCACGGCAGCCCATTGCAAGGATTATAGCTTTGGCATTTATAATAAAAAGTCCGTTGGTTTTATTTACACAGGTTATTTGCTTGTCGGAGTTAAGCGACAAGACCATAGTCCCAAGCATAACTTTAATATTAGTTTCAGTAAGACGATTAATAAACCTAGTCGCATATTCGGGACCTGTTAATTCCTGCCCGAATCTATGCAGACCAAAACCGTTATGTATGCACTGGTTGAGTATTCCGCCCAGTTCAACATCACGCTCAAGTATAACAATCTTCTCTATACCATTTTCGTATGCTGCAATCGCCGCTGCAAGTCCGGCAGGACCGCCGCCGATAACGACTAAATCATATTCAAGCATTTTTTTGATTTATCCCCTAATAATAAACTAAGATTAAAACTCACCTAACACTATATACGAGCCTTTTTTATCCTGCTCAACCTGCTCGAAAGGAATACCTAACTCACGACTGATAATCTCGTGAACTCTCGGAGAACAAAATCCTCCCTGACATCTGCCCATACCTGTTCCTGCTCGTCTTTTTACACCGTCAAGTGTTCTTGGAGGTAACGGAGAATGCAAAGCCTGTAAAATTTCACCCTCTGTGATAGTATTGCAGCGGCAGACTATGTTACCGTATGCAGGGTTCTCTTTTATACATTTTTTCTTTTCTTCGTCAGAAAGCTCGTTAAACACAATTCGTTTTCTGCTGTCAGAATAGTTTTCTTTTTGCTCTAACTCAAGTCCACTCTTTTCTAAAAGCTCTAAAACATACTCTGCAATAGCAGGAGCGGCGGATAAACCCGGGGACTTAATTCCTGCAACATTTATAAAACGAGGAGAAAAAGAAGCAGGTTCTATTATAAAATCATCTCTTGTGGAAATTGCTCTCAAGCCTGAAAAATTCCGTACATTATCGCGATAATTTATTTTATCGGTCGTATGTTTAGCTGTATTTGCTACAAAATCAAGTCCCTCACGGGTTGTAGCTAAATCATCGGACTTATTATCAATCTCGGCATTAGGACCAACAATAAGATTTCCCGATGTTGTGGGAGAAACTAATATACCCTTACCAGCCTTTGTGGGGCATTGGAAAAGTATGTGATGTATTAGCTCGCCTTGATTTTTGTCAAGCAAATAATATTGTCCCTTAGAGGGCAATATCGAAAAATCACATTCTCCTGCCATTTTGCATATGATATCAGAATGTATTCCTGCTGCATTTATTATATAATTTGCTTGTATTTTCTGCCTACTGGTGGTTATTTTAAAATAATCGTTAATATTTTCTATTGCTGTTACTTCGTTTTCCAGGAAAAATTCACAGCCATTCTCAGCCGCAACCTCGCACATAGCGGTGCAAAGCTCCCATGGAGAAACAACAGCTGCGCTTGGTGCCCAAAGAGAACCTTTTATGTGTTTATCTATATTCGGTTCTTTTGCAAACGTCTCTTCCGCTTTTAAAATCTGCATATCAGGAACGCCGTTGATTTTACCACGTTCGTATAGCTTATTAATCGTCTTCAAATCCTGTTCGTTAAATGCAAGAACCAACGAACCAATTTGTTTATATGGGACAGAAAGTCTTGGTGCAAGTTCTTTAATCAAAGCCGTTCCACGAACATTCAACCGTGCCATAAGCGTGTCCGGCTCAGGATCATATCCGGCATGAATAATTGCACTGTTTGCCTTTGTAGTACCCATGGAAACATCGGTTTCTTTTTCGATTACGCATATCTTAAGCTTCTTCTGCGAAAGCAAAAAGCTAACAGAAGCACCGCAAATACCAGCACCGATTATCGCAACATCGTACATAATAATCACCAATATAAATATCTATTTATAAATCAAAACAATGCGAAATAAAAAACTCTATTAAACCGTGTATTTATATTCCGTTTTATTTTTTTGATTTGTCTTTCGCACGTAAAGCACCGACTAAAATTCTTTTTCTTAGTCTAATCGATTTTGGTGTAACTTCTATAAGTTCATCCTCACCGATAAATTCAAGTGCTTCCTCAAGGCTCATTTTCTTGGGAGTGACAAGACGAAGTGCCTCATCCGCTCCTGTTGAGCGAATAGCTGTCAAATGCTTTTTCTTGCAGACGTTGACAACGATATCCTCACCCTTGGGAGACATTCCAACAAGCATTCCCTCATAAACCTTTGTTGCAGGATTGATAAACATTATACCTCTATCCTGAGCGTTGAAAAGACCGTAGGAGGTTGCTTCACCTGTTTCGTAAGCAATTAGAGAACCTGTAAAACGCTTTTGAATTTCACCCCTATCAGGCTGATAACCCTCAAAAAGTGTGTTTATAGTACCTTCACCCTTGGTGTCGGTTAAAAATTCAGTCTTGTAACCAAAAAGTCCTCTGGTGGGGATAAGAAATTCAAGGTGCATACGTTCACCCTTGGGACGCATTTCGACAAGCTCACCCTTTCGGTAACCCATACGCTCCATAACAGCACTTACGCTTTCCCTCGGAACATCGATAATGCAACGGTCAATAGGCTCACAGACAACTCCGTCAATTTCTCTGTAAATAATTCTGGGAGTGCTGACCATAAATTCATAGCCCTCACGTCTCATGTTCTCCATCAATATCGAAAGGTGCATTTCGCCACGTCCGCAAACATTGTAGCTGTCGGCACTGTTGGTTTCGCTTACACGGAGTGACATATCCTTAATAGCTTCTTTAAAGAGGTAATCTCTTATATGACGTGTGGTAACATATTTACCTTCTCTGCCTGCAAACGGACTGTTATTAACCGAGAAGGTCATTTCCATTGTCGGTTCACCGATTTTCACAAATGGTAGCGGATCAGCCGCTAAAGCCGAACAAATTGTATTTCCGATAGAAATATCCTCAATACCCGAAATGCAGACTATATCGCCTACCGAGCCTGATTCGGCAGGTACTCTCGCAAGTCCATCGATCTGAAACATAGCAGTAATACGACTCTTGCGGTTGACATCGGTCAAATGGTAATCACAAACCAAAACATCCTGTTTTAGCTTGAAACTTCCACGTTCGATTCTTCCTATCGCAATTTTACCTACATATTCGTTATAATCGACAGAAGATACAAGCATTTGACCTTCGCCGTTCTCGTCACCCTCAGGTGCTGGAATGTGCTGAAGAATCATTTCAAAGAGAGGAGTAAGGTCGCTGCCAGCATCATCAGGTGTAAGAGATGCTGTACCTTTTCTGCCTGAGCAGAAAACAACCGGTGAATCCAGCTGTTCATCGTTCGCATCAAGCTCAAGTAAAAGCTCAAGAACCTCATCGGGCACTTCATAAACTCTTGCATCAGGACGGTCTATTTTATTTATAACAACAATAACCTTATGTCCGAGTTCAATAGCCTTTTGCAATACAAAACGAGTTTGTGGCATAGGACCTTCAGCAGCGTCTACCAAAAGAAGAACGCCGTTAACCATTTTTAATATACGCTCAACCTCGCCGCTGAAGTCGGCGTGTCCGGGAGTGTCTACAATGTTTATTTTAGCATCCTTGTAAAAGGTGGATGTATTCTTCGCAAGAATTGTAATTCCACGCTCTCTTTCAAGATCGTTGGAATCCATTATTCGCTCTCCGATTGCTTGGTTTTCACGGAAAAGCCCTCCGAATTTAAGCATTTCGTCCACTAGCGTAGTCTTGCCATGGTCGACATGCGCAATAATAGCTATATTTCTAAGATCGTTTCTAACCATATTATAAAAAAAGTTCCTTCCAAAAGGCTAATGCTGTTTAACCCTTATAAATTAATTAATTCTCGTAGTTAAGATTAAAAAATACCGTTTTTTAATCTTAACTAAAGCAGTATAACAAAAACTTACAAAAAATGCAACCTTTTTTATTATTTTGCATAGAATAAATATTGTAAATACATAAAAGGAGCGATCTTGATTGGTAAAAGGGTGTTCGGGAAATATAATTCTCAGGCTTACAAAAGGAGGGGAGCCCGAGCCGATATTCAACGCCGGGGTGATAATAGGTGAAGGAGAAAAAGAACAAACATTACTTACAGATACCGACGGCAGAGTGGACTTTACATATTACGCTCCACAAGCAACATTGTCATTAAATCCATTATCCGAAAAAAGGCCGTATTCGATTTGCGACATAAGGATAAGTGCATCTGGTATAAATGATATAAGAATAATCGGTTGTCAGGTTTTTGATGATGTTTCAACAATACTTAACTGCGAAGTAACCACTCACAGAGAAGGTACACCTGTAAAAAAACAAACAACACGGATACCGGTTCATCGTTTATGGGCATTAAATCCGAAAAATAATGATAGTGGTATTTTTTGGGGCGATATTTCAACAAATTCAAAAAGTTATTTTAAAATTATTGATATGAGTAGAAAAAGCCATTTGGAAGAGCTGCCTGAATATATTGTTGTCCATTGCGGAAAAGCAAATGAAGAAGCTATAAATAAAACAGTTAGTTTCTCTGAGTACATAAAAAACGTAGCATCGGGCGTACTTTATCCGACATGGCCGGAAGCGGCTTTACAAGCAAATATATTAGCGTTAATATCACTTGCAAAAAACAGGCTTTATACAAATTATTATCGCTCGCTCGGATACGGATTTGATATAGCTGCTGAGCAGGATGGTTTTCTGCGTTTTTGCGAAGGAAGAATGCACTTTGAGCCTATATGCAGAATAGTCGGAGAGCTTCTAAATTGCTACATCGTTAAAAACGGATATAAAGAACCTTTATGCACAAAACTTTGCGACGGAGTAAGAGTACCGCTAGGCGGATTATCACAGTGGGGAAGTGTTACAATGGCACAAAAAGGGAATTCAAGAGATGAGATATTAATGCAGTATTATGGGGACAATATACAAATAAAAATGAGCGAACCTACCCATAAAGAAATATTTTTAGAATCACTACAAAAGGGCTGTATCAGTTCAAAAGTAAAAATGATACAAAGGATACTTAATCGGGTAGCATTATTTTACCCAACTATACCGTTCATCAGAGATGCAGAGGGTAGCTTTGGCTCATTAACCGAAGCAGCTGTAAAGGCATACCAACGCTTTTTTAAACTGCCTATGAACGGCATAATTGACCGCCTTACCTGGGACAGCATTGTATATGTCAATAATTCAATAAACAAATATGCAGAATTTACCGGAAGACAAAAAGTCATATATGATGACAAGGTACTTATATACGGTGACATGGGAAATGAAGTTGTAAAACTGCAGCATTCTATTAACAGCCTGTCACGTAAGCTGGGCGAAAAATGCATACCAAAAGTAAACATAAACGGTAGATTTGATGATCGTACAAGAAATAGTGTTACCTTCTATCAGAAATATAAGAAAATACCATTATCGGGTGTGGCAGATAAAAATACAAGAAAATTCATTAATGATGAATGTTGCGATTTTATAGCTACGGGCGGGTGTACGACCTCCGAAAAAAAGAAATACCCCGGTTATCCCGTTGTCAGGGGTTCCGAGGGTGAGGATGTTATTTATATACAAAATGCAATAAACGCAATAAAAACATTAATTACCGGCAAGCCCGAGCTGGTTATTGATGGTGTGTTCGGCGAAAAAACATACAAAGCGCTTATAGACATACAAACCATCTTTGGACTTAATCCGGACGGAGTTGTGGAGGATAACACCTGGGTTATGCTGGAATGTGAATGTCCACAGACAGGTACTTCTGCAGTAGGATAATTAAATTTTTTCGTTTATTTCTTTAGTTTCCGGATTATTTTTTCTTGCATTTTCAATAGCATCGTTCATTATTTTTACAAAAATAGCGTTAGGTTCAAATTCTATCATACCCTTTTTGCCGTTAAAAAGATATACATAAACAAAAGACTGAGCTTTAATATTCTGGCTATAATTATAACGCATTGTCGCGTTTGAAAATTCTTTTGTTTGTTCAAAAGTTTTTTTGTTTACTAATGCGATCGTAGAAGCTAAATTAAGTGAGCATACAATGGTCATTTTATTACCCACTATTTTAGTTATGATAAAGGTATCTGCTGTTATCGTATATTCTATTTCGGTTATGGTATAGCGTATAACTATCATAATTGACATAGCAAGAAACAATACGGCGATAAGCTGTGCAAGAAAACGGTAGGTTTCAATATATGACGAAGCAATAAATCCGGCACAGGAAAGCACCGAAAGACATATTACTAATAACAAGCACTGGCGGGGATTTCTCTCGGGCTTATACTTATACATGACGAAATTCCTTTCTAAAACATTACATGTTTGCATATAAATAAACAATATAACAATGACGAATTTGGAGGAAAATACTATGCAATTCGATAACGACACTTTGAGAAGGCTTGTTAATCTCGACGATGAGAGCTTTAGAAACATAATAAGGCAGATTTCTGCGGCAGCGGGTGCAGATAGTGCAAAAACCGAGTCTTTTATAACCGATGTAAGAGGTATTAAGCAAAGTCTGTCAAGAATGTCGCCTGAGCAAGCGGAAAAAATATTAAATTCTGCAGGAAAGGAAAAAAGCGATCAAATTCTTCGTATAATAAATGGAGGTAGATAAGTTTGAAAGTTCGTTACTTTCATCATAAATACCGAGGAAAGGAATGGTCATAAATATGAGCGAAGATTTCTCTGATAAAGTGAAAACTTTGTTAGAGGACCCTGATATGCTAGCTAAAATTATCTCGATAGCAGGTAGTTTAGGCGGCGGAAAAACTTCTTCTCCTGCCGTTTCTCCTGAACCGTCTCCTACAAGAGATAATGCAGTGCAGGACAATCCACTGGGTGTAAATAACAATTCGTGGGCACCTCCGGAATCGATAACGCAGTTTAATGCTGCACAGGTAATTTCTAAGATTCCGGATGTTGTAAAACCACCATTAAAACAAGATCCAAGATTGGCATTACTTAATTCGTTAAAACCTTTTTTACGAAAAGAAAAACAAGTAAAAATAGATAATCTCTCAAGGGCACTTTCGGTTACAAGCTTGATAGATACATTTAAGAAAAAATAAAAATAAGTTAAAATATCTTTAGGTTTAAGGCGCCATTAATCCAACGATAAATGGCGCTGGAATTTTCAATACATAATTTTCGTTGGAGAAATGGATCTATTATGTACAGCAGAGATTTCGGCGGTGTCCGTTCGGATGGTCAGCTGAGAGAGTTTGAGAACAACTGGCAGAATCAATATACACAAAAACAATATACCGAAAGCGTTCAGAGTGAAACAAGATCAGAAACGCCTGTTTATGAAAGCAATCAATCTGAACAAAAACAATATCACTCGGATAATATTGGATTACATGGTGATGCTCCGGTTATTGAAAGTAGTGCCATACAATCACTGACTTCTCGAATGAAGGGCCTTTTCAATTTTAATCTGGATTTTTTAAAGAAAATTGACATTGACGATTTAATTTTAGTCGGAATAGGTATATTACTTTTACTTGATTCTGATACCAGTAATGATATGTGGATTATTTTAATAGCTATTATGCTGTTCTTTTAATCTTCATTTCCATCAGTTGTTTCTTCTCTGTTTCGTCGTTCTGACAAGAAATCCACAAACTCGTTTACCGTTCTTCTGTCTTTACCGGATAAGGAACGGTATTTTTCATAGAAGCTTTCTGCAGGCGGTTGTGAGACAGCACGAAATGCCATGTTTTCGGACAAGGTCACCCCTGCAGCAAACATCAAATCTTCCAAATCCACCTCGTTAAAAGCTTTAACTGCAATTTTGTGGATAAGCTTCGGACGTGGTGGATTTTCTTGTGTTCCTTGAGCAAGCTTACGCATTTGTACATAGCTTATGTCACAATCAGCGGCAAACTGCCTCCAGCTGCGTACTCCTTTAGCTTGTTCCAAAAGCATACAAAATATTTTTTTATTCCATTTACTGCTTTTCATATAATACTGCTTTTTCCTTTATGTGTTCAATATTTTTAATAATTTATGCACTGAGTTTTTCTCTTACAACAGAATTAATTTCGGTTCGGTTATCTTTTACAGCAATATAATAAGTATAATTTCCGATAGTATCGATAATAACATTCTTAAAAGGTTCAGCATCTACCGCAGGATAGTTTATTGCTGCTTCAATAATGTTATCTTTTCTCAGTTTAATAAAATCCTGAACCATAGTATTATTGTTGCTGTCAAAGACCTTAAATATACCTATTTCAATGCGTAAATTAGTATCATGCTCATCAATATAGACACAGTATTCCTCAATAAGTGAAAAATCAGGAGCTTCGAACATGCTGCCGTAATAACCGGAAATCAAATCTGCGTTAAGATATTCACCCTTAACTGTAGATTCGCTTGTAAATGTCTTACCTGTGGTAAGATTATTCTCGCTGCAAATATTTTTAACTATATCTGTAAGGCTCCCGACGTTTACTGTAGAAGCCTGCGATTCGTTTTTTGATTCATCTGTTTTTTCTCCGCAGGAAGCAATTGAAGTTAAAAGCATAAGTACCAAAATAAAAGCGATAATTTTTTTCATATGTTTATTCTCCTAAAAAACGTTATATTATGTCTGTCAAAGCTGTGCCGACAACCGTTGCAAATGTTGAATTTTGCGGAATTGAAAAATGCACACCGAACATTTCACCAAGTCCAGTAAACATTCCCTTGCATTGTGGGATTACAGACAGGTTACCTGTCAAAACTATTTCTCTTATATTTTTCTGTCGGGCAGAAAATATTGACATCATTGCTATTGTCTCAAAGACAAGATTTATTATTCCAAGTGCTATATCCGATTTACTTGCTATATCGCTGAGTTTTCCAAAGTTTGATGCAGTTACGGAAGCAGACAGACTTGGGCTAATAACCTTTTCTGTAATATCCTCAATTCTCAGGTCAACATTCGCAAGGTTTCCGTCCTTTGCAAGCTCGGATATATGTTCAACCTCCTGCATAGCAAGCATTTTCTTTGCAAGACCGATAAGAGTGCCACCACCAACACCTGTACCGCCAAGATGAGTTATACCCTGACTGTTAGCGTGTACCAATGCTGTGCCTGTTCCCATACTGACGATAATTGCATCCTCGAGTTCGCTTAAATATAGACCTCCTCTGCCGGTCGCATCAAATTCGTTCACATGAATCGTCTTAAGACCATATATTGACGAATCTACAAAGGTAGAGCCTACTCCGGTCATCATAACCCTATCTATATTTGATAAAGCAATGTCGTTCTCGGAAGTGAATTTACCGAAAGCACCGTAAATAGAAGCAACGGGATCGGTCGCCTTGACCAACTGCGGGTTTAGCAGCCTTTTACCGTCGAAACCCACTATTTTTGTAGTGCTGCCGCCCACATCTATTCCGATAATTATACTCATTTATTATGTTGTCCTTTCTGCGTTATATGAAATATATACACTGTAAGTGTAGCCTTTTCTTGTTAATTTGTCAAGTCATTGCCTTCTACAATATATTTTTTTAAAATTATTTAACTTACTCTTTTCAAAGCAGGGCTTCTGTGGTATTATATAATAGTTGACTTATACTATTTTAAGGAAGGACTTTGCAAAGAGTGGTGCAGAACGCATTTGAATTAAATCAAAAGGAAAAGAATCGTTTTTTACAAGTGCTTGGTAGCGGTTCAGGCAGCGTTCATTTTCATGCTTATATTATAGAAGGGGCATACGGTGTAGGTAAAACGGATTTTGCACTTTTTTGTGCAGCAGCTATTCTTTGTAGAAAACCAGACCGACCATGTATGGCTTGTAATTCCTGTATGAAAGTCTTTTCTCAGGCTTATCCTGACCTGCATTTTTATGGCGGAGAAAGCGAAAAGCCGATAACAATGAAGGAAGTCCGTGAATTGATTTCGTCCTCCATTCTTCTTCCGAATGATGGCGATAAAAAGATATATATTATAAAACAAGCACATAAAATGCGATCTGATACACAAAACGCACTTCTCAAGATATTCGAAGAGCCACCGCAATCGGTTATTATATTTTTACTTACTGAAAAAAAAGAAGCATTATTGCCAACAATATTATCAAGAGGTCGTCTAATTACCCTGACCGGAGAAAATGATGAGATAATAAAATTTTTACTCGAGAAAAAGCACAAAACAGCTTCATCAGACGAAATCAGAGCAGCAGTTACTGCCGCGGACGGCAGTATAGGACAAGCAGAGCTTTTTATCAGCAAGGAAAGCCGCGAAAGTAGAAAAAAAGCGCTGGAATTACTTGACCTTCTTTTTGAAGGAGGAAAGTTTGATTTTTACGATAGAATTATTTCTTCAAAAATAACCAGAGAAAAATTACTTGATCTTCTGGAACTGCTTCAAAGGCTCTTTACAGATATACTCGAATATAAATATGGCTGTCGTTCGCTTGTAATATTAAATGCAAAAGAAGCTGAAAAATATACAAGTAGTCTAACAAAAAAAGCGATAAGTCAAATAAACGAATCTATTACAGATTGTAAAACCACTATTGAACAGAGCGGAAATTTAAACGCAGCAATAACAAATCTAAGCATCAGGTTATGGACACATAAAGGTTAAATAGAATTCCTGACATAATGAAAGGAAAGGATATATAAATGAACGAGATACAAGCTAACGAACAAACCTGCGAAATAGTGGGCATAAGATTTAAAAACGCAGGCAAGATATATTATTTTTCACCGGACGGAATTATCTTTGATCCAGGCGACAAGGCAATAGTAGAAACAGTCAGAGGTGTGGAGTTCGGTTATATTGCAATAACGAACAAGCATGTTTCACTTGATGAAATAGTATCACCACTCAAACCTGTCTTGCGTAAAGCAACCGTAGAGGATGAAGTACAGAATGAACAGAACAAGCTGCTTGAGGAAAGTGCAAGGCAGGTGTGGGATGAAAAAGTAAAGAAGAACGCACTTGTTATGCAGCTTGTCGACGTTGAATATACCTTTGACAACGCAAAGTTGATTTTCTATTTTACAGCCGACGGCAGAGTAGACTTCAGAGAGCTTGTAAAAGACCTTGCTGCGGTTTTCCGTACAAGAATAGAATTACGTCAGATAGGAGTGCGTGACGAAGCAAAGCTTTACGGAGGTTTAGGTGTCTGCGGTAGAGCTATATGTTGCAAAACTTTTCTTTCCGATTTTGTTCAGGTTTCTATAAAAATGGCGAAAGAACAGAACCTATCACTTTCTTCCACAAAAATCTCGGGAACCTGTGGCAGATTAATGTGTTGCTTGCGTTTTGAGCATGAGGTTTACGAAAAAGAATACGCCGATTATCCAAAGGTGGACAGTATTGTCGAAACACCTGTAGGCAGAGGTGTTGTCATAGAGAGCAACTTCTTGACAGGTAATATAAAGGTTAAGATGAATGGTGAGCAGGGGCTTATTAAAATTTTTACAAAAAACGATTTAAAGGTCGTCGGAGTTATAAGAATAAAAGACGAGGATTACGAAGAGTTAAAAAAATTGGAGGAATAGTGCGGTTTTTCGCACAAATAACGGTATGGTTTTTTCATCGCTTATATTTTTATTTGCATTTCTGCCAATTACACTCTTACTATATTTCGCTACACCTTTTAAGTCCCTAAAGTATAAAAATTTTATCCTTTTTACTGTTAGTCTTGTTTTCTACGGTTGGGGTGAGCCGAAGTATATCATTATAATGCTTTTTTCGATATTAACAGCATATATATTCGGCTTTTATATCGGAAAATATAGGGATATTGATAAGAAAAAGGCTAGAATGTATCTTGTAATTTCCTTACTTTTGAATTTAGCTTTTCTATTGTTCTTTAAATATGCAAATTTCTTTTTGGATAATATTGCAGTTCTTCCATTCCTTTCGGGCATTAAACAGATTGCCAATCTAACGCTTCCGATAGGAATTTCATTCTACACCTTCCAGATTATGTCCTATTCAATTGACTTGTATCGGGGAGAAACAGAAACACAAAGGAGCTTTGTTGCTTTTGGTGCGTATGTTGTTTTATTCCCGCAGCTTATTGCCGGACCGATTGTAAGGTACCGCGATATAGATGATATGCTTATCGATAGAAAAGAGACTGTTGACAAGTTTGCTTCGGGGGCAGTACGCTTTTGTGCCGGACTTGCAAAAAAGGTAATATTAGCCGATTCTGCAGCCGCCGTTGTCGAGTATTTCCGTACCGCAAATGAATTTAAACCCAGCGTGTTGGGAACCTGGACGATAGTGCTTGCGTACACCTTCCAGATTTACTTTGACTTCTCGGGTTATTCGGACATGGCAATCGGTCTTGGCAGAATAATCGGCTTTGAGTTTCTGGAGAACTTTGATTTTCCATATATTTCACGCAGTATTACTGAATTCTGGCGACGCTGGCACATTTCACTTTCTACCTGGTTCAAAGAATATGTTTACATACCGCTTGGCGGAAACAGAAAAGGTCTTTGGATGCAATACCGAAATATTGCAATCGTCTGGCTCCTGACAGGTTTTTGGCATGGTGCAGCGTGGAATTTCGTTATTTGGGGAGCATATTTCGGTGTGATACTTATGGTTGAAAAAACCTTCTTGTTAAAAGTACTGGATAAATTACCACGTTTTGTCGGACATATATATACAGTAATTCTAATTATGTTTGGCTGGCTTATCTTTTCCTCTACCAGTCTTTCGCAGATATGGTTATATTCAAAGCTGATGATTGGCATAAACGCTACATTTACAACAACAACCGTTACATATGATTTTGTTAGGTTATTGCCGTTATTTGTTGTTTGTATAATTGCATCTACTCCCTTTGCAAAGAGAAGCTATGATTGGCTTATTGCAAAATACAGCTCCGCAGCATATCTTAACCCGTTATTGACGAGTAGCTCTCTGCTTTTATGTACGGCTTATATGGTAGATTCAACCTTCAGCCCGTTCTTATACTACATCTTTTAAGGAGTGAGGATAATGAATAAAAAAGCTAATATTATCACTCTGTTTGTATTTGTGGGCATAATTGCACTGCTTTCGGTTCTTTTCGTATTTAAAAAGGACGAGAGCTTTTCCGAACAGGAAAACAGAGATTTACAGACTTTACCGAAGATAACAAGTGAAACACTCTTCAACGGTACATATTCAAAACAGATAAACAGTTATTTTGCAGACCAGTTTCCGCTCAGAGATTTTTTTGTAGGAATGAAAGGCACGAGCGAGCTTGCAATGCTTAAGGGTGAAAATAACGGTGTGCTTTTTGGTGATGACGGTTATCTTGCAGTACGAAGCTTTTCGGTTTTGGATGACAACGGAAAACTTACCAATCCGACCGATTATTATTCCGAGAAAGTATTGTCTGCACATTTTAAGGGATTAAAAAAACTACAATCTAACCTTAATGCACAAGAGATAGAATTTGCGGTTATAATTCCTCCGCGTACAATCGATTTAGCGACTTGGAAGCTTAATTTCCCCTCCGATAACAGCCTGGAATTACAAAGTTTTATTGGAGAAGGTTTAAAAGACATAAATTACATAGATATATTTCCCATGTTAAAAGAAAAGTTCGAGAACGACGAGTATGTTTATTACAGAACAGATCACCACTACACAAGTCTGGGAGCGTATTATACCTATTGCGAGGTAATGAGGCAATATTGCATGGAAGATGATATAATACCATTATCTGATTTTGAAGTAAAGGTAGTAAGCGAAGAATTTTACGGTACAACTTGGTCGAAAGCAGGTTTTAAATTCGTAGAACCAGACCAGATTTGTTATTTCGATTATAAAAACAGTGATGAAGTATCTGAATACACTACAATTAAGGACGGTGTTTCTTTTAAAGGGTTTTATGATTTTTTACTTTTAGATACAAAAGATAAATATTCGTTTTTCATTGGAGGAATCAGTAAGCTAACTACAATAACAAAAACGAGCGGAAATGAAGTTGGAACAAGACCTAAAATGTTGCTTGCGAAAGATTCCTTCGGATTAAGCCTTGTACCTTTCCTAGCATTACATTTTGACCTTGAGATAGTTAATGTTGCTGATGAAGAAATTAAATTTTTAAGCAATATTGCAACAAAAAAGAATTGTGATTATGTGCTTGTAGTTTATAATACAGAAAACCTTATATCAACAAAATATATAGCCGCATTTCATTAAAAACTAAAAAAACACCTTTTTGGGGCGTTAAGATGATCTTAATGTCCCTTTTATACTGCTTCTTAAGTGAAACAGTATTACATATCAGATTTTTCGACAAAATATCAATATAAAGTAAAGGTAAACTTTAAAAAAGTGCATAAATATGGTAAAATATAGATAAAAATGTCAAATTTAGTATTGACTTAAATATTATATAATTGTATAATTAATATAAATTTATAATAAAAAAGAAGGAGTGTCAGTATGAGAAAGACATTTAAAAGAATAGCTTATTTTTTTTGTGTATTTTGTTTTCTGTTAACAACTCTTTTTAATTCGGGGTTAATTACGTCAGCAGAGGTTGTTTGGGAAGAAAATTATCATAAAACACAGTTAGAATATTATGCAGGAAGTGCTGCTACAAAATCTATGACTGACAATTCATTCTCGGACTGGGCAGGATCAGAGCTAGTAGAAATTAATTCGCTGGAGCATCCGGAAAACTGGCAGAATACCTTTTTTACAAATAGCATAGCATACAATTATGCACTCGCCTGGGATACAAGCTATGTATATTTATATATTGAAATTGACAGACCGCTTTCTGCTCTGACAGCAAGCTATACCCGTTTTTATTTTGATGTTACTCCGGAAACAAACTCTTTTACAGGCTGGGTAGAATATACTTACAATTCATCAACAAATAACATAGTAGTTAACAGAGCTCATAGATATAATAATACAAACGATCCGACCTTTGCTGCAAACATAGGATTGCATGTAACAGAAATTGATGGAAAAACCTGCATAGAGACAAAGATTCCCTGGTCGGGAATGAATCAAGCATTTACTCCTACGAATGGTGCAAATATTAAATATAATCTATGTATTTTGGCAGATACAGATTCAACATATTTATACGTACAAGATTCGTCGGTTTGGACAACCAATAACATGCCCTGGCAAAAATCAACATATTATCTCACAATGTTTTTTAGCACCGGTACGCCTAATCTTACTCCGATCACACCTACAGCACTTACAACATCGACAATATTGACATCAGCTTATAAAGAATTAAATGCAGCACTGGGAATGACTTATACTGGAACAGTCGGAACACATCCCAACTGGCAAAATTTCAACGTAAATCTACTTACCGAGGGAAGCTTTCAGGATGTAACAACCATATCCGGTGATTATATGGAGGGTTTTCAAGGAACAGGAACAGACGGGTCGTTAACAGCGAACATTGAAGATGATGGAACAATAGTAAAAATTATCGATCTGGGCTCTGTTGTGAACGGATTGTATAAGTTTAAAATAGGTTCGGCTCAAGTTAGTACTGACGGAATTCTTTTTCCGAGTCAAGTAAAAGTTTATGCTTCGCAAAACAGCTTTCATTATCAATATCTAGGTACAGCAACGGAAGGTGAATATAATAGTTCGGATGCAAGCGGAGTATTAAAGGAATTGCAAAGGTATAATGTAGAACTTACAGAGGGTGTTTCAGCACGTTATATAAAGATAAAAATTACACCTCCTGCAAGTAATTATAATATAGTTGCTATTTCTGAAATTTCTGCAATTTACAATGTTGCTGTTGATGAAGAAGTGGTAATAGATCCGATAATTTCGCTTGGCGCAAAAGTAAATATTGAATTAAATGGACTCAGATTCGGAGCGCAATTCAACAAGAACGAGCTTAAGGAAGTTGAAAAAATTGGTATGCTTATGTTTCCTACTTCAAAGCTTGGTTCAAATACGCTTGATATGGCTTATTATAATGCAAATCCTTACACAGCAGATAACCAGTCAGGTGTAATATTAATAAGCGCAGTAGCTATTGCAAAGAGTGATTTTGTCATGGGAAAAGCATTCAATGATTATGAAACATTTAATTATTTCATAACACTTCTTAATATCCCCGAAACAAACCTTACTACAAATGTAACCGCAGTTCCGTTTACTTTATATAAAGACGGAAGCATTTCTTACGGAGCACCTCTTGTTCGTAATTACAGTGCAGTTTTAGATGCGATAGATGCAATACAGGAATAAAAATGAAAAAAGAATACATTTTTCCAGAGATTGAAATAATTGAATTTGAGATAGAAGATATAATTACCGCATCTGGTCTTGCTACAACCGAAGGCGATAATGAATTTACCGCGCCTGACGGCTGGTGGACCTAAAATGTTGAAAATAGTCTATAAATGCTTATTGACTTTTTTATATTAAGTAATTATAATATTTTCATATCAAATATCTTTGAAACAAATTTTGAAAGGAAATTGAAATGAACAAAAACATTCTTAAAATTCTAGCGACTATAATGGCATGTATAATGCTTGTGGTAGTATTTGCAGTTCCTGCGTTAGCAGAAGAGACAGAGGAATCTATGTATATAACTGCAATTAATGTAAGTGTAACTGCAGCTTCAGGTACGATTTTCACAAAAGATTTTAATGGTACTGATACTGTACTTCAGAGCGAGGGAAACTTCAGATGGGTTACATATTTTACAGCTAAACCTACGAGTACAAGCGGAGTATTTGAGGTAGTTGATACAGGGGCTAACATTGCAGATCCTACTACTTCAGTTACGATTCCAGAAGGCGGTTTTATTTATACCTCTCATGTTGATGATTCTGAAGCTGCAAAAGCTTCCGGCGTATATGAATCATCATCAGCTAATACTGATACGACAAAGAAATTAGTTGCTGGGAATAAAATTTCTATTGTTGGTGTAGACCTTACAGCAGGAACAAAAACAGAAGATGCAAAGATAGTAATAGGTGCAACTGCTGTTGACACTTCAACTGAAGTATCAGAGGTTGTTTCTACGGTTGTATCTGATGAATCGGAAACTGTCTCTGTAATAGTTTCTGATGAAGAAGATGATGATTCTTCAGTTGCAGTAGATGATTCCTCCGTTTCTGAAGAGAGCGACGAGGAAGAAACTTCAAATACCCTCTTATATGTAGGAATCGGTGCAGCAGCTATTATTTTAATAGCGGTAATCGCATATGCAGCTACAAGAAAAAAGAAATAATTTAAGAGTATAAAAAACATGAGCTGTTACTTTAATGTAACAGCTCACTTTTATTTTGCTTAATTCATTATATTCTCGATATTATTCTCCGAAACAATAACAATTACATAATCTACAATATTCTTATTGTCTGAATTATGTCTGCTTGCTTCAGTAAGGTTGATGGTAAAGTCACCGTTTCTTCCTACCAAAGCTCTCTGAAAACGCTCTGCAAGTATATCAATTGCTGGGGATAAGCTGTCATCTCTAAAAATAAGTGCGCTGGGGAGGTCAATACGATCTGTACGAATAGCAAATCTATCGTTGATTCCGATTATCTTGTTGTCTGTTCCGTTATAGATGCTATAATTATTATCTTCTACTGACACGTATTTTTTTACATCTGAAATGTTGATAGTAGCGATATTGCTTTCCTTGTCCATACCTATTTTCAAGTCGAATAATGGCTCAAGATCTAATATGCTCTCGGTATAATATTTATTTGTTATGCCAAGATAGGTAATTAGATCGCCACCAATAGCTTCTGTTTCAATCTGTTCAAACTCCTCAAGAGTTCTCGGAGCTGCTGCAGGGAATTTTAATGCTAGCTCATTAGCTATTTGCTGATAAACAAGATATGCACCGTATTCTGTAAGGTGGCTATCATTCTTGCGGTATATATCGAATTCACTCGTGTCCTTTGCTGTTGCAAAAATATCATACATATCAATAACAGTTGCATTTGTCTGTGAGAGTGTGTTAGAGATTTGACTGTATCTTGTGGTAAATGTCTCTCTAACTATGTCCTCCCCGAAAATATCAGGATAAATTGATGTTACATCGGGAACAAGAACATAAATAAGCTCTACATCCTGACCTTTTGCTCTGTCCTCCAAGCTTGTAACTTTTCCATTTACAAAATCTCTGAAGGTTCTGAGTTCTGTCTGAGTAAGAAGGTTTTCGCCCATAAAGTTTTCGAGATATGAATCGAAATAAAGCTGTGATTGCATACCGATTGAAACTGCAAACTTATCAATTCGTTTTTCAGCGGTGGCGATGTATTCAGCGGAAACAGATTCAATTACACTTTCCTCTTTGCCTTCAACTACTGCCGTAACTTCAAGCAAGTTTGTTGAAGTTTTTGCGAGAGTAACTTCTGCGATAAAGTAACCGTTTCTTGATTGTACGGTGACATCCTCTTTTCCGCGTTTTATTGTAATAGCTGCACCCTCTTCACAGGTGCCTGAAATTACAACAACATCAGCTGTTATGTTTTTTACATCCTTAATAACCGGTTGTTCAGTAAAGCCAGATGCTGTTGATATTATATCATCAGACGGTACTTCTGACTTCATATCCTCACTTGGGAATTCAGGTATGCTTTGTAATGGATCGGTATTATCACCCTCAACAACGCATGACGCCAATAAAACTGTCAATACTGTAATAAGCATCAGCAGTATAATCACCGCAGTGTTTGATTTCTTCGTGTTTCTTTGCATTTCGTTTAACCTCTCTTTAATGGGAAATGGATATATAATTATTCTTCTTCATGAGCTTTCTTGGCTTCTGCAATTACCTTTTGTGCAACTTCCGAAGGAGCTTCCTCGTATCTTGTGAATACAAAGGAATAACTTCCTCTACCTTGTGTCATTGCTCTTAGTTGAATTGCATATGTCTGCATTTCAGCAAGCGGTACCTCTGCGGCTACAACGGTGTAACCCTTTCGGTCATTCTGTTCAGTTCCCATTATCCTACCTCTGCGTTTGTTCAGGTCACCTATAATGTCACCCATCATAGAATCGGGGATAAGCACCTTAAGCATTCCTACAGGCTCGAGAATTACAGCATTTCCTTGCTTCATACCCTCTTTAAAGGCTAGGTTTGCCGCAAGCTTGAAGGACATCTCAGAGGAATCAACATCGTGATATGAACCATCGAACAGGTTTGCTTTTAAATTAATTACAGGATAGCCGGCAAGAATACCCTTTGACATCGATTCCTGCAGACCCTTTTCAACTGCCGGAAAGAAATTCCTTGGAACAGAGCCACCTACCACAGACTCGGTGAATACAAGTCCTTCTTCTACTCCGGGTGAAAATTCGATTTTAACATGACCGTATTGGCCGTGTCCGCCGGACTGTTTTTTATGTTTACCCTCAACAGCAACCTTTTTCTTGATTGTTTCTCTGTAAGGAACCTTTGCGGGAGCAAGTTCAATTGATGTACCAAAACGGTTTTTTAGCTTAGAACTGATAACATCAAGCTGAACATCACCTAAGCCATAGATACACATTTGTTTTGTCTCAGCATTGTTAACGTATTTAATAGTATAATCCTCTTCGAGCAATTTTACAATACCCGATGAAATTTTATCTTCGTCGCCCTTCGCCTTTGGTACGATAGCCATACAAAGATATGGCGAAGGCATTTCTATCGGAGCATATTTAATCTTCAAATTAACGTCACTCGAAAGAGTATCGTTAATATTTGTATCAATAAGCTTTACAGTTACTCCGATATCACCATATGCAAGCTCATCAACCGATGTTTCTTTAGCACCAACACTGGTAGCAAGTCTTGCAAATTTCTCCTGCTGACCGTTATTAAGGTTATGCATCATCATATCCTTTTTAAGTGTTCCGTTAAGAACCTTAAAATAAGATTTTTTGCCAAACTGGTCTGCAAGTGTCTTGAATACTAAAACGCTGACCGGTCCATCCTCGGAAGCAGTAATTTTAGAAACATTACTTTCTGAATCTATAATTGCCTGTTCTTTCCTGTCAAGCGGAGAGCTGAATGACTCTTCAATAATATCAAGCAGGGAGCGTATGCCGGAAAGGTTTGTTGCCGATCCGGATAATACGGGTGAAATCGAGCCTTGTAAAAGACCAACTTTTAAAGCGTTAATCTTCTCCTCGTTTGTAAACGGCTCTTCCATAAAGAACTTTTCCATTAGTTCTTCACTCGTCTCCGCAAGCGACTCGTCCAATTGCTTTTGATATTTTTCCATCCTGCTCTTATTGTTTTCGGGCAGAGTAGTCTCTGTGCGATTTCCGTTTTTATCAAATTTATATGCAGCATCTATCAGTAAATTATAATAACCAATTTCGTTGCTTCCCTCGTTGAAAGGAACGAAAACAGGGCATACAGACGAGCCGAATTTTTCTCTTAAGCCACCGAATGTCTGGTCAAAATTGGAGTTCTCATCATCGGTTTTGTTTATAAAAAAAGCTTTCGGTAATTCAGATGAATAATCCCAAGCAAGCTCTGTGCCTACTTTTAATCCGCTCTTTGCGTCAACAACAATAATTGCGCTTCCCGCAACTCGTAATGCCTCTTTTACCTCTCCAACAAAATCAAAATAGCCGGGTGTATCAAGTATGTTAATCTTAACGCCGTTCCATTCTACGTTTGCTAATGAAGTCGAAACGGAAATACATCTCTTTTTCTCCTCAGGGTCAAAATCGCATATAGTGTTTCCGTCGGTTGTCTTTCCAAGTCTGTCTGTAGCCTTACCTAAGAATAACATAGCCTCTGCCAACGAGGTTTTGCCGTCACCGCCATGCCCTAAAAGGCAGATATTTCTGATTTTACTCGAGCTGAATTTTGCCATGTACAAATCCTCCGTTATATTTTGACATATAGAATGATTATATGATATTATACCGATTTATTCAATAGCAATTTTAGATTTAATTTATGATGAGTATAAAATTATTGGCTGTAATTTTGTGTATTTTTCACAATTTTTATATGAAATATGATGTTATCCATACAGGAACCAACCATATCATCTGGAGAATTACCATATAATATGAGCTGATTGCGGAAGCATCTCCCGTAATTGACAGGAAAAAAGCTGCAAAGAAAGAAAGAAAAACACTTGCAATTGTAATTATTGCATTACTCTTTGTAACGTGTCTTGCCTTATCACAGACAACAAACATCTTTAAAAAGGTATGTAACGAAGCGTTAGATACTATACCGCTGTCGATACTCTGACATTCACCATTCATGTCCTCGGGGCTGCCTGCTTTTAAGATTGCTATCGGACATTTTTTGAACTTTATTCCCGATGCCAGTAGTTCATTATTTATATTAGGGTCAAGAGTTTTTATACCAAGACACATTCCTGCCTTATACATGTCCTTTAGCAGACTGTCAAAAAGCGGGTTAAGTGTATATTTTATATAAACCTTAGCAGCAAGCGACTCGTTTAATACTACATACATTATTGAGCCGACACTCTTCTCGTACATATCGTCATCAGGGTCGCCTGGTGTCTCAAAGCGATAACGACGCATATAACTCTTTTTCCCAAGGAATATATGAGTTCCGTCCACCGCAACACATATGCCGTCAGCAGCAGATTCAATAAGCCTAATACTCTTGGCAACAGCTACCGAATCACCTAAAACTCCTGCAAAAACCTTTTCAAGCGGACCACCAATAAAGGCAAATACCTTTGCCATATCTGGTATAATCTTGTCTATTCTGTAATCACCGTAGGTTCTCAGGCTTGTAATTTTTACAAGATGAGCAGGGTATACCTCTGTATCCGCAAAAGACATAACCGAAGCATCGGCATATTCCTCGGATACAGCGTTTCCAATAAATGCGGAATTGCATTTCGCACCTTTTTTATTCGCTGCTATTATAGGCAGCGGAATCATAAAGAAGGAGGAAAGCGGTACCGATGTTGTTATCAGCAATGAGAAAGACAAAAATGACGTTCGTAAATCCGAGCCCAACATATACATAACGGCAAAAAGCACAACACCCGCCAATAGAATTGAAGGTATTAAGAAGTTAAATAAATCCTCGCCTTTTGCACGTTTTTTTGTTCGGGTAAAAAAGCCGCTTACAAAGTTTGTTTTCTTAACTGTATATAAATCGGAATTTTCCAATAGATATTTGTAAAATTCATCAGCTTCTTTTGCACTGTTGTCAAGCTCGGAAGCTGCATATTTTGTCTTTTTTGAAGCTAGAACTCTAAAACAATGATAGTCTTTTTTATTATTTTGATAATTAATTGTAATTGCACATACAGCTGCAACCGCACAGGGGAAGCCATATAGCTTTAATTCTGCCGATGTCGGATCTGTAAACAGCATAACAAATGAATATGCAGCAGTAAAAATAAACGATATCGTAAACATGCTGTCGGTGTTAAGTTTTAACTTAAATATACCTGACAAACCGTTTTTAATATTGGATATCATTACTAAAGCTGAGAAGAATAATAACTGCAAATCGATTAATATATATAGAATTCCATATCTGCCTGGTTTAAAAAAAACCGAGTGGAAAACACTGTCCTTTGTAGCCAACTCAAGGTAAAAAATTGCAAAAGCAAATATGATTACCGATATCAATTTAAAACGACTGTGGTTAATTGCTTTTTTAAGCATTATATTTATCTCGGAGTTCTGCTCACGAGAAGTATATTCGTATTCGTTTCCTTTATTTAATTTTAATTTTTTCCTATGATTCTTTACTTTCTCTTTTTCTTTTTTCAGGAACTCGTCTATATCATAACGGCTCTCATCCATCATATTGAAAGCCAGCCGTAAGTTTATATCTGTTTCGTCAAGTGGTTCTCCGTCCTCATCCTTGATAGCAAGCTTATCCGCCTCATCATCCATAAAGGCGACCTGGTGTTCATCTTCCTCTTCATTATCAAAGGATATTTCACCACTAGTGATTTTTTCGGTAAGTTTCTCATAGTCGCTGTCAAAACTTGCAGTGGTCTTGGCAACCGGCTCGTCATCAATTTCCTGTGTGTCTCCAAAATAAAACATTTTTTCTTGAGGAAAGGTGACTTTTTGCGGAACAGTGCTTGAATCCACAAGACGAATTTTATCTACTTCAGTCGGCGAGGAAACCTCTGCATCAGAAATAGTGGCTGTTGTTGCATGATGTATAAGTGAATATAATTCCTCAACCTTACTGCTTCTTGAACGAACTTTATTGTTATCGAAATATCCCAGCAGTTCTTTGTTTTCCTGCATTTGAAAAGCTAATGAATCACGCAGGCTCTGTGTGTTGGAAAAGGGCTTTTCTTTTTCCTTTTTTGTATATACACTTATAATTTCTGCTGCTTCGTCACATATTCTACCGGTATTATGTAATTTAGCGGATGGTTTTACCGCAAAATTTATTCCTTGTTGTGGTACAGGCTTCACCGTGTCATTGATTTTAGTACGTTCGTATAAGCGTGCTTGTTCGTTAGCGATGTCAGCCTGCTTGAGAAGCTCTTTTAAATATAAACTGTTAGCGTCTTCCGGCATTTTTCTGTCCTTTTCTCCAACGACTATTTTTTATATAAAACCAAATCACCATTTTTCGTTGGAATAATGGTAAATCATAGGATGATTAAACCGTTTTTACGATTTACATTCCTCCATAGGCGATAGAAATAACGATAATAGCATTAATAAAATTAAATTTTTTTAGCCTTTTGCCTTGCTGCTTCAAAAAGTACAATTGCTCCGGCATTAGAAACATTAAGCGAATTTATTTTCCCGAACATGGGTATTGAAACTACAAAATCGCAGTTTTCACGAACAAGCCTTGTCACACCTGTGTTTTCCCCGCCCAGAACAAAAGCACATCCGTTGTCAAATTTGTTTTCGTAGTAAGGTGTTCCGTCTGCTTCGAGAGCATAAACCCAAACATTGTTTTCTTTTAAAACGTTAATCGCTGAGCTAAGATTTACAACCCTTGCAACTGGCATATGGAAAACAGCACCGGCTGAGGCTTTGGCAACCGCACCATTTACCGAAACTGCACGACGTTTTGGAATAATTACTCCGTGTGCACCTGCACATTCGGCTGTTCGGATAATTGCACCGAGATTATGCGGATCGTTTACCGAGTCACAAATAACAATAAACGGCTTTTCTCCTTTTTCTGCTGCGATTGCAAGTATATTCTCTACACTCACATAGGCAGTCTCGGAAGCGGTTGCGGCAACGCCCTGATGAACTCCACCACTCGACATACTGTCAAGCCTGCGTTTGTCAACCTCTACAATCGGTATTTTATTCTCAATAGCTTTTGCCACAATAAGCGTTATTGAACCTTCGCGTTCTCCTTTTTGAATATACAGCTTATCTATTTCTCTTTCACTTTTCAAGAGCTCAAGAACAGCATTTCTTCCAATAAAAAGATTATCATCTTCCTCGGAATTATATTCTTTATAATTATTTTTTTTATTATTCTTATAATTATCAGGCAATTTATTTAACCCCACTTTTACGAAATTCAATAAAAAATCATGATTTCGTTATCCTTGTTGATTATATCATAATTATCGCTTTTTGTCACTCTTTTTTTCAAAAATTAACAAAAACCTTTATCTTCTTAATTTGACAAAAAAATCGGGCAATCCAGAATAATTTAGATTGCCCGCACATATTAAATTATAAATTTTACTGACATCGTGAAAATGCGAAGCATTTATCTAATGCCGACTATATAACGCTTAATATCTAACACTGCTTATGTCGGCTATTGTATTTTATTTCTGAAAAATATCAAATGAACCGAGAACATACCTCTTTAGCGATAAAAAGTCAGCAGCGTTGATTTTGCCGTCGTCATTCAAGTCACATGAAGTCTTATAATATTCGTCAGCCTTTACTGTTCCTAAAAACAAGCGCTTTATATACAGGTAATCAACTGCAGTTACAGTACCGTTTCCGTTTGCATCCCCCTTACGACTGATTACCGCCACGGCAGGATTGTTTTCGTCCATCAATACAGCATAATCTCCTGTTGCAATCTCACCGCTTTCTTTGAGCATACCATTTCTGTCATATATCTGTACACCACTGTTAAAAAGGAGCGATAAATTTTTAACCGTAAAACTCTCAGATTTTACATTTAATGCCGAATTAACGAAGTTTGCTTTTACCTTTTCTGTTTCATTAAAGCCAAGCTTGTAGAGGTTGCTCTCGTTTGATAATACTACAATCGGATATGAACTCATATGACCTTCGTAGCTGATAATAACCGTACTTCTTCCTGCAATTCCAGCTTTCGAATTAATAACCGTAAACCCTTGATTAATAATAGCGGTCGTTTCGTCATCGTAGGTTATTGTTAGGAATAGACCTGAAGTATCAATATTTTCTCCCTCTTTGTAAAACAACTTTACCGGTGCCGTTTTTACCTCAACAGAGTAAATATCCTTGCTGTTATCTGCTGTTGCTATTGTTGCTGTATCTGAGGGGGTTGTGTAAAGATATTCACAGTATTCCATAGCAACCCATCCCTCATATGAATAATAGGATGTTTTACCCCAAAGCATATCCCCTGTCTTTTTAGTCTGTGATATTGCAATTTTAGTTTCTTTGGCAATACGTGATACCGCACTGTAGGAAGTATCGGGTCCGCTTCTGATATTAAGAATTTCATTAGTAACGTATATATCACCTGCGAGAACTTCAGCACTGTCTACATATGCACCGGTTGGTTCAACACCTGCCTGCCAGCCCCAACCTGCGTATATATTCCAGAAACCGGGTGTTATTTCCTGTTCAAAAACAGTCTCTCTTGCATGTATCATCCGATTGTTGCCTAAATAAATCGCAGAGTGACCGCCTTCGGATGTATAAAAATACAGCACCGCTCCAACAGGAATGTTCTCTTTCGATTTAGAGATCATCCATTTGTTGCGTGCTTGTCCTGCACTTGAAATATATGCATTTGAGTAAATGCCTGCTGCCTCGTAACAGATACGAACATATCGCTGACAATAACCGTCATACGCCCTGCTGCCGGTAAGACTGCGTGCATAAGCAATTATCATTTCAACTTGTGTTAAATTAGCGGAAGCTTCGGCTTTAAGTGTAACATTTGTTACCGGATCTGCAACTCCGATGAGTATAACCGCCATGACCAGGACGGCTATGTATTTCTTAATGTTTTTCAAATGTAATCCCCTACATCTAATACCAAATTTTTAAGTATTATAACATGTTTGTCTTCATTTGTCAAGTTTCACTAGTATTTACTTACAAATCATCATATTTTAGGTTATTATTACATTATATTCATTTTTTATGCCAAAAAAGCATCTTTCATACAAAATATTGCGGTTTTGGTTAATTATTATTCTATGCAGATTTATAGAAAAGTCCATTTATATTAGAAATTTTTTACTGGTAATTTATTACATAAAAAACCTCCGCATAAACGGTTTTTTCCGTATTTATGCGGAGACTATTTAAAACAAATTTATTAATTCAACTTAGGAAGGCTTGCTGCCGCAACCGATTGTCCGACTCTGCGTGAGCTTTCGTCGGGAATATGCAGTTTTACTTGACTTGCAAGCTCGGGGAACTCTGTATCGAGAACCTCCTGAGCCTTTTTAAGGAGGATTACACCGCCCTCTCCCGAGGTAACTCTGCCCATTATAAGAACGTGCTTAATCTTGTAGAATTCTGCATAAAATGCGATTGCATAACCGAAATATACACCGATTGTATCATAAATTTTAACAGCTCTTTCGTCGCCTTCAGCCATAAGACGCTGAACAACCTTAAGCTTCTCTGCAGGTGAAGCAGATTCGTCAAGCTCAATTCCTGCAGCAGGGCATAGCTTTATAACGCCATCCTGCGAGAAATATTTAACACCGCAGCCATAATCGCCCGACCACTCATCAACCATTGCGTCCTTGCTGTAATCAACGGGAACAAAAGCAAGCTCGTTGAGCCAACCTGTTATGTTGCCCTGCTCGTCTACATAGCCACCTGCCTCGGAGGTACCCATTGCAACACCGAGAACATTCACGTCGTTAAGCTCCATTGCTCCTGCAAGAGCTGTTACGTCACCGTCGTTTGCAACTTCGATCGGGATGTTTTCACCGATCTCTTTAGCAACATCTATATACATATTCTTTACATACTTATCAAAATCCTCATCGGAAACTTTTAAGAAGAGCGAAGCAATCATAATGCGGTTGTCAACGTAAACGCCTGCACTGGAAACGCCTATGCCATCAACTCTGGGCATATGTGAAGCTGCTGTTTTCATCGACTCAAGAATTCCCTGATACTGATAAGAAGGATCACTGTTCAACTTTGGATGCCAAATAACTTCCTCAGAATATACAGCTTCACCATCAATAACAGCACTGACTTTTCTGTCACTTCCGCCTGCATCAAAACCAATGCGGCAGCCGTCCAGATGACGACCTACAGGAGAAGCTGCTTCGTATGTAACCGGAGCATTTTCAATGCTTCTTAGCTCAACTTCAAACGGTTTTTCATAAACTCTTGACATGAAGTGGAAATCGAAATTTCTTAAAGCTTTATCCTGATAAGCTGCTTTTATCTTCTCACCGACAATAGTACTTCCTGCGATAATAATTTTATATCCGCCGACAACCCAAAGTAGTGCCTTTACCATTCTCTCAACAAAACGGAAATTCTCGTCATCATGACCAGTGCCGTCTGCAAATATTCTTGTTTTGTAAATTGTTGTATAACCCTTGTTACGCTGACATCCGATAACAAGGTCTTGTCCATTGTCCTTTGTTTTCTCTCTCATTTCGCGGCACACGACAGAAAGTGGTGTGAAAAGCGGGTCTAAAACTGCCTGTACTTTAAGCTTCATAACGTATGGAACCTCCGATAATTGTTTTCTTTATTTCAAATCTTTCGTCTGCGACTATAATATCTGCATCTTTGCCTATCTCGATTGAACCCTTTCTGTCCGCTATACCGAGAGCGGTTGCAGGATTTAAAGAAGCACAATTAACAGCCTCGGAAACAGTTAAATCAGTGTTTGCAAGTAAATTATACACACCCTTGTTGAGAGTAAGCACGCTGCCTGCAATTGTTCCGTCCTCAAGTCTGCACTCAATCCCCTTTAAGATAATCTTTTGACCGCCGAGAGTATATTCACCGTCAGAAAGTCCACCCGATCTCAAGCAATCGGTAATAATTATGAGTTTATCCTTTTTGAGCTTATAAACTGTCGAGAAAAGAGCCGGATGAATATGGAAAGTATCGCATATAAGCTCTACATATACGTCATTGTTAAGTGCTGCACCTACAACACCGGGGTTGCGGTGTCCGAGAGAAGTCATAGCGTTGAAAAGATGAGTAATCTGCTTTACACCTGCAGTAATAGCGTCACAAGCCTGTTCATAACTTGCATCGGTATGTCCCATTGAAACTATTGTATCGCACTCTCTTACTATTTTTTTAATAGCACTAAAATTCGTATCCATTTCAGGAGCAAGAGTAACTATCTTAATAACATCGGAATTCTCGATTATTACATCAGCATCAGGTTTTTGTATGTAGGCTTCGTTCTGTGCACCTTTCTTCTTGGGGTTTACATAAGGACCTTCCGCATTCATACCAAGAATAGTTGTACCCATCCAGGATTTACTTTCTTCGGTCAGAGATCGAACAACATCAGCTGCTTTGTTTAAATCCTCTCTGGGAATAGTAACAGTTGTGGGAAGCCATCCCGTTACACCTTTCTTAACCAAACCTTCAGACATAATTCTGATACCCTCAGGTTTACAATCAGATGTATCCTCGCCAAGATACCCGTGGATATGTACGTCTATCAGGCCTGGAGCTACATACGCACCTTTAGCGTCGATAATTTCCGTACCGTCAGGAATAATTCCGGTTGTTGAATCGAAAATATCGACAATTTTATCCTCAAAAACCAAAGTTTTACCTGTAAGAACCCGATCTTTGAGAACAATTTTTCCGTTGATAATCGCTTTCATGAATAGAACACCTCAAATTTTTATAATTAATTTTCTTATTTACCTGTTAATTTTTCAATACTGTCGTTATCGCCAACAATTACAACCTTTTCATCTGCGCGAAACAATCTTTCCGGGTTATTAAAAATCTCAAAGTTCTGGTTATCGTAATCGCAGGTTGCTATTACGTTTACCCCGTATTTTTTACGGATTTCAAGTTCCCTTATACTCATACCAATCCAACGTTTTGGAACCTTTATCTCAGCAATTGAAAATTTGTCTGATAGGTTAAAATACTCCAGAACGTCATTTTTAGCAAGAATTTGTGCCAGCTTTTGAGCCATGTCCTTCTCGGGGAACACAACAACATCGGCACCGAGTTTTATTAGAACTTTTTTTTGCCGTTCACTGGAGGCTCTGGCGACAATTTTATTCGCTCCCATTTCCTTTAAAAGCAGTGTGATTAAAATACTGTCCTGCATATTATTTTCCATACAGACAACACAACAGTCATAATTATTCACTCCTGCTGTACGAAGCACACTCTCATTGGTGGCATCACCGCAAATTGCAGAAACCACTTGATCTCCTATTTGATCGATCTCGGCTTCGTCTTTATTTATAACAAGAACCTGATGACCGCTTTCGGAAAGAGTCAATGCCAGAGTTTTTCCGAAATTACCAAGCCCTATAATACAAAAGCTTTTCATTTTTTATAAATCCCTTTCAAATTTTTTAACCAATACAAATATTAGCCTTGGGGTATCTAAAGTTTTGTTTATCACTGTCAAGTCCCATTAAAATTGCATAGGTAATAGTTATTATTCCTACTCTGCCAAAGAACATTAGCGCTATTAATACTAACTGACCTATATTGCTTAAATCAGGAGTAACACCGGTCGAAAGCCCAACAGTACCAAAGGCAGAAAAAGCTTCAAAAGCAACATTTATAAAATCCTGACCTTTTTCTGTAAAACTTAATATGAAGCTGCTTAACATAACCATAATACCTGCAATTATCATAAGAGCAAATGCGCGTAAGATGATATTGCTTTCCACTCTGTGTTTTCGAATATTAACATCTTTATTTCCTCTGGTTATTTGGAAAACAGATATTATAATAATAGCAAAAGTAACCGTTTTTATTCCACCTGCAGTTGAGCCAGAAGAACCGCCTATAAACATAAGTGCCATAGCCAATACCTTAGAAGATCCGTCAAGGTCTGCCAAAGGAATTGTAGAAAATCCTGCTGTTCTACAGGTTATTGACATAAATAGCGAACGCAAAAACTTTCCGCCTACCGAAGCTTCACCCATAGTTGCCGGATTGTTCCATTCCGTAGCACTGAAAATAATAGCACCTGAGATTATAAGGAATGCACTTATTGTTAAGACCATTTTTGAATAAAGCATCAGCTTTCTGTGTTCTTTAATAGCCTTGTAAATATCATACCAGACGATAAAGCCTAAGCCACCGCATATTATAAGAAAACCTATAACTAAATTTACATATAAATCGTCAGCAAAAAATTCAAGGCTTGAAAATTTACCGCTGAATCTGCCGAATATATCAAAACCGGCATTGCAGAAGGCACTTACCGAATGGAAAATACTTTTAGATACTCCCTCTCCAAAGCCAAACATTGGTATAAACTTAAAGGAAAGCAATAATGCGCCTAAACCCTCAAATGTGAAGGTAAAAGCAAGCATATTCTTTATAAAAGAAAACATTTTTTCTCCGGAAAAAAGATTCATCGACTGAACAAAAACAACACGTTCTTTTGGGGTTACCCTACGGTTTAATAATATGTTGAACATCATTGCCATCGACATTATACCAAGACCGCCTATTTGGATAAGTGTAAGAATAACCGTTTTTCCAAAGCTTGACCAATATATATCAGTATCAACGAGCACTAAACCCGTAACACAGGTTGCGCTTGTCGAGGTAAAATACGCTGTAAGAGGATTGGTAAATACCCGATTTACAGACGAAATCGGAAGCATGAGAAATATTGCTCCTACGGTTATAACACCAAAAAAACCGAAAATTATTATCTGCGCAGGTGTTAATCTGCGTATTTTATGAAATTTTTCTGTATTAGAATTCCATTTTGACATCTGAACGTTTGGTTGCCTCCGCCTCAAAGAATTCTCTCTTACTCTTTCCCATCATTCCGGCAACTATACTCGACGGGAAGGATACAATTATATTATTAAATATGGTTACATTTCCGTTATAAGCGCGACGTGAAGCCTGCAGATGCTCTTCCACATCCATAACAGCCATCTGGAGCTGCTTGAAGTTTTCGCTTGCTTTTAGATCTGGATAATTTTCAACAAGCACGTTTATCTTACCAAGCATTTCATCCATTTTGGAATTTTCCTGATTACGTTCGCCCATTGTCATTCCACGACGAAGATTAACCACTTTTGTCAGTGTTTCTACCTCGTGCTTTGCATAGCCCTTTGTTATGTCAAGCATTTTTGTAAGAACATCATAACGCTTTGTCAAAGCTACATCTATTCCAGATTCCGCTTCGTCTATTTTTACTTCCGCTCTTGCTATACTATTTCTTGTGCTGATATACCATAAAAGAACGACTAAAATTATTCCGCCGATAACATACAATAAAATATCCATAATAAGCTCCATTTCTCCGGCGACACAAAAATAATATAAAATCTTTTCAACCATTCGCGCCGGACGAATGGCTGCGCCGGTTGCGACCGGCTTGCAAAAAGTAGTCACCGACCACTTTTTGAACTATGAAGAATTACAAAGGTATTGGTAATTCTTCTCACGGTTGAAAGACTTTCAACCTATGTCCTCCTAATTTTGTTTATATAAATTTCTGTCTAACTTAAGCTCATCTACAAACTGTGTTATAACTGTTAACTCATCTTTTATCGATTGAACAATGTTTTCATCCAGCGGACTGTATATTGGTGGTTCAAATGCATCTGTGTCATCATAAATGCCTACGTGAAGTTTGGACTCCGAAAAACATAAAATGAGTTCTCCTTCTTTCACGTCGTTTAATTTCATTATATTCTGCATAAAGTGAGGAGTAAGAATATAATACGCTTCATGTTGATTGTCGGTATATACATCGAAATCTGAGTTGAAAACGGAATCTTCAAGTTTTATTTTTATAAATCTTTCGGTCTCAGGAGTAAACCAACTTGAATTTGTTTTTGAATGAGCAAAGCTTTTTTCCTTTACCAGAAGGTTTGATGCAAAGCTTTTGTTGAAGTCAAAAACCATCCAACGACCTTTGAAATATGTATATGTATGTTTACCTTTTCGCTGAATTAATACATCAGCCTGTTCAAAGCTGATATCTTTATATCTGCCTTTTATATAATCATTACTGTTGTATAAGTTTCCCATACTCATCATACCGGTATTTTCTATTGTCTCTTCCGGCATTCCGTTTTCGGCGTCAAAATATAAATCTGTAAATGAATTTTTTAATATATCTTCGACAATCTGACGTTTATAGCCGGTTTTATAAGCCTTAACCTTTTTATTGGTAATCAGAAACCTCATTGATATTGCTGCTAAAATAAAAATTATAAAAGGAACAAATAAATTATCAATTAATTCTCCATTTGAAAACCTTAATAAAAAAGCAATTAAAATACTTATTCCAAATAAAATGTTGTTAATCACACAATAAATCGATAAACTTTTTCTTTCTTTCTCGAGCCCTGAAAAAATTTCGTTCATAAAAATTATTAACCTTTTATGCTAACTATTTTGTTTATATAAATTTCTATCCAGCTTAAGCTCATCTACAAAGCGTGTTATAACATTTATCTCATCGTTTATTGAAGATACAACTCCTGCGTCCAGCGCTCTGAAAATCGGAGGTTCAAATGCGTTTTTATTGTTATTTACACCCACATGCAACCTTGAGGTAACAAAGCAAAGAATCAATTTTCCGTCTGTACGGTCACGCAGTGTCTTAATACTCTGCATTATGTGTGGAGTAAGTATGTAATAAGCCTCGTGTTCATTTGCTGCGTAAACATCAAAATCCCTGTTAAATTCAGCATCTTCAAGGTCCAGCTTTTCCATTCTGTCTTCCTTTGCAGTAAACCAACCGCTATTTGACTTTGCGTAATGGAAGCCGCTCTCTCTAACCTGCATATCAGCCGCAAAATTCTTGTTGAACTCAAAAATCATCCAACGACCTTTGAAATAAGTTGTAGTTGTTGTTGTTTTGCCGTTGGAGGTTACCTGCTGTATGCAGACATCAGATTGTTCAAAGTTTATATCCTTGTATTTTCCTCTAATATAATCATCGCTGTGGTAACGGTTGCCCATCATCATCATGCCCGTGTCTTTTATCGTTCCTTGAGCCAAACCATTTTTAGGGTCAAAATATAAATCAGTAAAGGATTTTTTTAATATAGCCTCTACTATATCATGCTTATAACTCTTTACATATGCACTTTGCTTTTTCCAAGTAAAAGATAAATAATAAATTATTGTTGCTAGAAAAAACAAAACAGGAACAAAAACAGCATTGGTATTTCTTAATGGTAAAAATGAAAGTCCGGAAATAAGCAATAAAAGACCATTAAGTAAATAACACTTCATAACGGCTTTTCTATTTTTTTCTAAACGAAAAAGTACCTCGTCCATATGAACAACTACCCCCTTATAATATTATACACTTTATGCTAGACTTGTCAAGAGTATCCATAAATCGTCAGCGTCTTTCGCAACAATTTTTGCACCATTTATATGTAAAAAATCAGAATCTCTGAAACCCCACCCAACGCATATTATATCTATCTCGGCGTTTTTAGCAGTCTGAATGTCGACCTCGCTGTCACCAATAAATAAAGTATGGCTTTTATCACTTTCGAATAATTCAACAGCATCAAATATAAGTCGGGGAGATGGTTTTCTGGTTTCCTCGGTTGTAGCACCGAACGCAAATTTTATATCGAAAATATCCCTAAAAAAATATGCACACAGCTCTTTGACTTCTGAATCATTTTTATTAGAAACAACACCAATTTTATAATCACTATCTTTTAACTTTCTCAGCAATTCCGTTATACCTTTATACGGTTTTGTGAGGTTTTTCATGTTATTCTTATAATATTCGCCAAAAAGGTGTATAGCCATAGAATGTTGTTCGTCACTGCAATCCTCCGGCATAGCACGTCGGAGCAACGTTGGGATTCCGTTGCCTATATAGGAACAAATTTCTTCCTGCGTTTTGATATTAAAGGAAAACCTTGATAGAACATAATTGACTCCATCGGTAAGGTCACCGAGTGTGTCAAGCAACGTTCCGTCAAGGTCAAATAACAAGGTATCGTACTTTTTGCTCATCCTGCCGCTCTCTCGATGAAAGCAGCAACATCACCGACAGTCTTTAGATCGGCAGCGTCATCATCGGAAACTACTATCCCCATATTGTCTTCAATTGACATGAGCATCTCGANNGAATCAGCACCGAGATCTTCTATAATATTCGAATCTTTTGAAATTTTATTAATATCTATCCTCAGTTGTTTTGCAATAATTTCCCTTATTTTCTCAAGCACTTAAAGTACCCCCATAAATATATTTTTTAATATTGGCTATATAATATAGCATTTTTACCTATTTTACAATACCTTTTTGCAAAATATTTTATTTTTTAAACCAATCTTAATGAACACTTATATTGACTATATTTATATTGTATGGNNAATACCAAAAATGTTTTTACAAAAAAAAGGATTTATACAAATGGTTATCTTGGGAGTTGATCCCGGTATTGCTACAATCGGATACGGAGTTATTACATGCGAAAGCGGTAAGTATATAGCGCTGGAATATGGTGCAATTATCACAAAACCGCATCAGCTTCTAGAGGATCGTCTTATGCAGATTTTTGACGAGCTTACGAATATAATTATGCGTCATAAACCCGATTGTATGGCTATAGAAGAGCTTTTTTTCAATAAAAATGTAAAAACAGCAGTTGATGTTTGTCAGGGGCGTGGAGTTATTTTATTGGCTGCGCGAAAACAAAGTATTGATACATACGAATACACACCGCTTCAAATTAAAAGCTCGGTAGTCGGATATGGCAGAGCCGAAAAGCAACAGATAATGTACATGACAAAGCTGCTTTTAAAACTGGAAAAAGACCCAAAACCCGATGACACCGCAGATGCTCTGGCTGTTGCTATTTGCCACGCAAATCATTCGATGAATAAATATTTCTAATTTTTTTTAAATACCAATTAACAAAAAGGAATTTATTAAACAGTTACCAATTAATAGAAAGGAAAACTTATGTACGCTTATATAAAAGGAATCCTTACCTCACTTACAAACGAATATGCGGTTCTGGAAGCAAGCGGAATCGGTTATAAGCTATACATTTCGCTCAACACCTGCTCCCGCCTTTCAAAATATATGCAAAAGGAAGCAATTTTACACACTCATTTGAATGTAAAAGAAGATATCCTTGATCTTTTCGGTTTTTACAACGAAGAGGAGCTGTCGTTATTCAAACATCTGGTTTCCGTTTCGGGAATTGGTCCAAAAGCGGCTATGTCTATTTTAAGCACGCTAACGACCGAAAGCTTTGCACTTGCTCTCGCAAATAACGATGCACGAATGATCTCACAAGCCCCGGGAGTAGGACTTAAAACTGCTCAAAAAGTTATAATAGAATTAAAGGACAAAATCGCAAAAGAATTCGGAGAAACCGAATTAAAAGTTACATCCACTTCCGTACCTTCATCTTCGCTAGCTGCGGTTGTTGATACGCTGTCCGTATACGGTTTTTCTCGCTCGCAGATAATACAGGCAATGACAAATGTTGATACAAAACAGCCGATTGAAGAAATAATAAGACAAACCTTAAAGGTGCTTGGTAGCAATTAAAAAATAAAAAAAGAAGGGTTTTCGTATGCCTATAAATTCAAAAACAGCGGACAACGGTTATGAATTTGATTTTGAGAGCCGCATAACCGCAAGCGAATATACGCTCGAGGATACCGAAACCGAGCTTTCTTTACGCCCGAAAACATTATCGGAATATGTGGGGCAGGATAAGGTAAAAGAAAATCTTAATATTTTTATAAAAGCCGCACAGCAACGAGGTGATTGCCTTGACCATGTTTTGTTGCACGGTCCTCCCGGTCTTGGTAAAACAACACTTTCCTGCATTATTGCTTCGGAATTAGGAGTAAACCTTAAAATTACTAGTGGTCCTGCGATAGAAAAAGCAGGTGACCTTGCCGCACTTTTGACTACACTTGAACGTAATGATATACTTTTTATAGATGAAATTCACCGCCTGCCACGTTCTGTTGAAGAGGTTTTATATCCGGCTATGGAGGACTTTGCATTAGATTTAATGATGGGAAAAGGCCCTTCCGCACGTTCTATAAGAATTCCTTTGAAGCCCTTTACATTAATTGGTGCAACCACAAGAGCAGGGCAGCTTTCCTCCCCTCTCAGAGACAGGTTCGGCATGATGTTCCGACTTGAGTTATATAATCCGGAAGAGCTTGCCAGTATAATTACCCGAAGTGCAAGTATTTTAAAAACTCCGATAGTCGAAGAAGGTGCGTTCGAGATTGCCCGCCGTTCCAGAGGAACGCCGAGAATTGCAAACCGCTTTTTAAAAAGAGTTCGTGACTTTGCTGCTGTAAAAGGCGACGGGACTATTGATAAAGGTATTTCTGACATCGCCTTAAAAAGCCTTGATGTGGACGAACTTGGTTTGGACGCTATCGACCGCAGAATGCTTGCTTCTATTATAAAATCATTCGGCGGAGGACCTGTCGGGTTGGAAACACTCGCTGCCGTTATCGGTGAGGAATCAATTACCCTTGAGGATGTTTACGAACCATATCTATTGCAATTAGGTTTCCTCAACCGAACACCTCGTGGACGTTGTGCAACATCAGGCGCATACCGTCATCTGGGCTTAAGACCTCCCGAGGAGAACAATACTATACAACAAAAATTGGAAATATAACTGTAGGGGCGAACTGTGTTCGCCCGAAATCTAACAATACTATTATATAGGAGCTACAATGTTTATCGCAGATAAATGGCAGGATTATACGCTTATAGATGCCGACAATGGCGAACGTCTGGAAAGTTGGGGCGGAAAAATACTTATTCGTCCTGATCCGCAGATAATATGGAACAGCGGCAGAAAAAATCCACTTTGGAACAAATCAGATGCTGTTTACAAGCGTTCTAAAGAAGGCGGAGGTAATTGGGTAAAAAAGAATATTCCTGACGAATGGAACATTTCTTACGGTGACCTTACTTTTACCATTTCACCTATGGGCTTTAAGCATACAGGACTTTTCCCCGAGCAGGCTGCTAACTGGGATTGGTTTGTTCCGCTTATAAAAAACAGTGGTAGAGAAATAAAGCTACTCAATCTTTTTGCCTACACAGGTGGTGCTACGGTTGCGGCTGCCAAAGCAGGAGCATTGGTCTGTCACGTTGACGCTTCAAAAGGTATGGTGACAAAGGCAAAACAGAACGCTGTTTTATCTAAAGTGCCCGATAGTAGAATCCGTTATATTGTTGACGATTGTATAAAGTTCGTCGAGCGTGAGATAAGACGTGGCAGCTTTTATGATGCGATAATTCTTGATCCGCCTTCTTTTGGCAGAGGTCCTAACGGCGAACGTTGGGTAATTGAAGAGAGTCTTGATAATCTTATTTCGGTTATTAGTGGTGTTTTATCCAATAACCCTCTCTTTGTACTTTTAAATTCCTACACCACAGGGCTTTCCGCTTCAACTAACGGTTATATTTTGCATAATAATATTGTTCGTCGCTTTGGTGGAAGTGTTGTAAGCGACGAGCTTGGAATTCCTGTAAAAGAAAGTGGTATAGCACTTCCATGCGGAGCAGCATCACGTTGGACAGTATCAAAATAATTGAAAATATGGTAATTTAAATGACTTTCATCAAAACAGACAATCTGACTTTTAAATATAGGGATGACGAGCCTGAGGTTGTAAAAAATATCTCGCTGGAGATAGAAAAAGGCAGCTACACAGCCATTCTCGGGCATAACGGAAGCGGTAAAAGCACGCTTGCAAAGTTATTATGTGGTATTTTACAACCGGTCTCGGGAAGTGTAATTGTTGGCGGTTATTTGACAAGCAACGAACAAGATATATATAAAATAAGAGAATCCTGTGGTATGGTATTTCAGAATCCTGACAATCAGATTGTTGCAAGTGTGGTTGAGGAGGATGTAGCTTTCGCACCTGAAAATCTTGGTGTTCCGCCAAAAGAAATAAGAAAAATTGTGGACGACTGCCTAAAAACTGTCGGAATGGAGCAATATGCTCTTCATTCAACCTATAAATTATCAGGCGGACAAAAACAGCGTGTTGCAATAGCAGGAGTGCTTGCTATGAATCCGAGCTGTATCATCTTCGACGAAGCTACCGCAATGCTTGACCCGACAGGGCGTAAGGATATTGCAGCCGCAATGAAAAAGCTAAACAAAGAAAAAGGCATAACCGTAATAACCATCACTCATTATATGAACGAAGCTATTGAAGCCGACAGAGTTATTGTTTTAAACAGAGGTGAGGTTTTCCTCGATGGTACACCTAAGGAGATTTTCTCTGAGGTTGAAAAGTTAAAAAGCGTTGCACTTTCGGTTCCGCAGGTAACAGAGCTTTTATATTTGCTGCAAAGCGACGGATATGATTTTCCAAAAGGGATTCTGCATACAATGGAAGCCGCCGATATACTAGAAAATAAGGTTAATTTAAAAAGCATCGGAGGTAATGACCGATGAACTCATTAAGCTTTAAAAATGTGTCGGTCGTTTACGGAGAGGGGACACCTTTCCGCAAGGTCGCACTTGAAAATATTAATATTGACTTCCCGACGGGAGAAATTATTGGAATTATAGGTCATACAGGCAGTGGAAAAAGCACGCTTGCCATGCTGTCTAACGGACTTCTGAAACCTACTAGCGGTAATATCTTCCTTGAAAATACCGACATCTGGGAAAAACCAAAGGAAATCGGTAAGGTTCGGAGCAAAGTCGGTATAGCCTTTCAATATCCCGAATATCAACTTTTTGAAGAAACGGTCTTTAAGGATATAGCCTTCGGCCCGAAGAATATGGGACTTAGCGAAGAAGAGATAAATGAACGTGTAAAAAATGCCGCAAAATTCTGCGGTATTGACGATGCTTCCTTAAAAAAATCACCGTTTGAACTATCGGGCGGACAAAAGCGTCGAGCAGCGATTGCAGGCGTGGTTGCAATGGATCCACAGGTTTTAGTGCTTGACGAACCTGCGGCAGGGCTTGACCCTCTCGGTCGGGAAGAAATTCTTGGAGGGCTTATCTCATACCAAAAGCAGAAGGGTTCGACAATGATATTAATTTCCCACAGCATGGAGGATATCGCAAAATATTGCGACCGCATTTTAGTGCTTAAAGAAGGCGGTGTCTTTATGTATGGAACGGTCGGTGAAATTTTTATGCAGGCAGAGCTCCTGTTCGGAGCTTCACTTGACCTGCCGCAGATAACAAAGCTGTTTATAGAATTAAAAAAACGTGGCTTGACAGAAAACACCGATGTTTATACAGTTAGATATGCAAAAAAAGAAATAGAAAAGTTTTTACAATAAATAAGAAATGGATTTTTTAGATGCTCAAGGATATTACACTCGGTCAGTTTTTTCCGGGCAATTCGTTGCTCCACAAGACCGACCCAAGAATAAAACTTATAATATTAACCGTGTACCTAATAATGGTGCTGGCTGCAAATACTCTGGTTTCGATTGCAGCTATTGCCATGATTACGTTTGTGCTGGTGCTGGTTTCGGGAATAAACCTTAAAATAATTGCAAAATCACTTAAACCGCTTTTGTTTATACTTATATTTACCGCTGTTATAAATGTCTTTTTTATGAAAGGTGACAACATTCTTTTTGAGTGGTATTTTATAAAGATATATAAAGAGGGCTTGATGAACGCTGTCCTTATGATAACACGATTAATTTCGCTTATTACAGGAACAAGTGTGCTTTTAACCTACACAACCTCACCGCTTGAGCTTACAGATGCGATAGAGAGGTTGTTTTCACCTCTGAAAAAGATTAAAGTACCCGTACACGAATTTGCTATGATGATGACTATAGCCTTGCGTTTTATTCCAACTCTTATCGAAGAAACAGATAAGATAATTTCGGCACAGAAAGCAAGAGGTGCTGATTTTGAAACTGGTGGACTTTTAAAACGTGCAAAAGCACTTATTCCCATACTTATTCCCCTTTTTGTATCAGCGTTCAGACGTGCCGACGAGCTTGCGGAGGCCATGGAATGCCGTTGTTATAAGGGCGGAGAGGGCAGAACAAAGATGAAGCAAATGAAATCACACCCTGCAGACTATGTTTTTTTATTAGTAATGATTGGGTTGTGTGTTGCCGTTTATTTTATTAATTCGGCTGACTTTTTAATATAAGTTTGAAAATAAATTTTCAAACTACGGTTTTGTGCCTTTGACTTCTTAGAAAAGTCAATCCTGCTCCGCAGGAACGGCGCAATTCCCTCTTCCGGCGGTTTTTACCGCCGAGGAAAGGAATGGTCGTAAATTTGGTTAATTATGCTTTGACTTTAAAATTCAACGGTAGTGCTTATTGCGGATGGCAGGTGCAGAAAAATGCCTTGAGTGTTCAGGAAGTTCTGCAAAATGCCGTTGAATATGTTTTTAAAAAGCGGCTTGGAATTACAGGTTGCAGTCGAACCGATTCCGGCGTACATGCAAATGAATATGTCTGTCATATCCAAGCAGCACCCGAATTTGATTTGGCCAGACTGCCTTTGGCTATCAACTCACATCTTCCGAAAGATATAGCGGTTTTATCTGCAAAAACGATTGATGACACTTTCCACGCACGGTATGACGCAAACGGTAAAGAATATGTTTACAAGATCTGGAACAGCAGAATTCACAATCCCTTTTTTACCGATACAGCATTTCATTATCCAAAAATAATCGACATAGAAAAGGCTAGTAAGATTACCGGTGAATTTGTTGGAAAACACGATTTTGCTTCTTTTATGGCATCTCACAGTAAAATCGAGGATACTGTACGGGAAATTTGGTATTTCAAGGCAGAGCGAGAGGGCGATTTTGTAAATTTCATTGTTGCCGCAGACGGTTTTCTTTACAACATGGTAAGAATAATGTGCGGAACAATTCTGCATTGTTTACGAGGACATATTACGCTGCCTATTAGTGCTATTATTGAAGCTAAAGATAGAAATCTTGCGGGAGCAACACTGCCACCGCATGGTTTGTATTTAAACAGGATATTTTATTAATTCTGTTCTTAATACTGAAAAAAGGTTATAAAATTTTACAGAAGGAGAATATGGCGTATGGGCGCTTTTTCGATATTTACAGATAAAAAAAAGAAAAAGAAGTATAGTGGCGTACCGACTGTCGAAGAATATTATTTAAAGCTGGCACGTCGAACAACATTCGCAAAGTTTATATGTATAATGCTCATAGCCAGTTTTGCATTGTTTGCTTTTTCTAATTATAAAGACGAATTGACTATTGAGAATTTTCGATACATGTTAAAATTTGTTGATTTCGGCGCGGAAACAGTTCAGGAAACAGCGTCGGTCGTTTACTTTGACAGTGATACAACAAACAAAGGCGAACTGTTACGAGGTGATCTTGCTGTTCTAAATACAAGCGGAATAATGGTTTATGATTTTAACGGTGACCGTTTATATAAATCCGATTTTAAATACGATCATCCTAAAATGATTTCTAACAATAAAGATATGATAGTCTGCGATATAGGCGGTTATGGCCTAAAGATTTTTTCCTCCTATTCTACTATATACACAGAAGAATTTTCTTATCCGATTTATGGACTCGATGCCTGTGAAAGTGGTGGTTTTCTTGTACTTTCTTCGGTAGAAGGCTTCAGGAGTGCATTTTTTGTGTATGATGAGTTTTACAGAGTTGTATATAGTTCCTCTTTCGGAGATAAATATATAGATTGTGCTTCTCTCTCTACGAACGGAAAAGAAGTTGTTGCCATGCTGCATTATTCAAGGGACGGTGACTTAATTACACTCTTGGCAAAATATTCGGTCGATAACCAGGATTCAAGCATTTTTCAAAAAGAATTTATCGACGAAATGCCACTTAAAATTAATTATATGGCTGATGGAGCATACGCTGTTCTAACAAACAAAGCACTTCGCTTTTTCTCTTCGGATAATATTGTAACAGGTGAAATATTTTTTGAAGAAAAATCACTTTTAGGCTATGAATTCAGCAATAATTATGCTATAATTACTTATAATACCATAGGACTATCCGCAGGGACAGAGCTTGATGTATATACCAAAGATGCCTCGCTTGTTGCTGTGAGGAATTTCGAAGGCGCATTGCTTGACAAAAGGGTTAGCTCGGATACACTTTTTGTGTTATCACACGGTCTATTAACAACCGTTGACCTTAAAGGAGTAAACGCAGATAAAACAGATGAAGTTGAAAACGAATTCAGGCAGCTATTGCTTGATCAATCGGGTTTAATTTTGTTATCCGATAATAAAGCGGAATATTTTAAAAAAAATGATACAACAATTAATTAGAATACGGTTATAAATCAACGGGATATATTCCCGTGCTTTTGAAAGGAATTTGAAAGATAAATCTTTCAAACACGGTTTTGTGCCGGATCGGCACAATCGTCAAACGCAATCTTTAGGAGTGTTTGTTACTTTCGGCATAAATGCCGAGGAAAGGTATGATTTTAATTATGAATGCTATTCTTGATATTATTATTGTAGCTATTGCAGCCGTCACAATCTATTTTGCAGTTAAAAACGGTTTCATTAAAACACTGCTCTCAGCTTGTTCCTTTATAATTGCGATTATTATAACAATTTCTTTTGCATCTCCGCTTAAGAATGCTTTTTTAAAGACTTCTGCTGCCGATGGTATCAGAGATCGTGTAGAAACTACTTTGGGAAGTGTTTTCGAGGAAAAAGAAGACGCAATTGCAGAGAATGGTGAGAATGAATTTAATATAGACACCGTATTTGAAAACGAAGGCGGAATGTACGATTTTTTCACCATTCTTGAAAAGTTCGGTGTTGATAAAAGCGAGCTACAAAATCAGGTTAATGAATGGAAAACAGAGACCGGAGTTAACCTTAAGCAAAGACTGGTAGAATATATCGCTGATCCGATAGTAAATGCAATTGTTTCGTTTTTAGTAATAGCCTTTCTTTTCCTCGGTTCTTTGATATTGCTAAAAATCGCTACATACGTATTAAATAAGGTATGTAAGCTGCCTGTACTTAAAACAGCCAACAAGCTCCTGGGCTTGATACTCGGTATATTGCTAGCGCTTTTAAGAATTTATCTGTTCTGTATATTAATCAAAGTACTTCAGCCCTACGGTCAGACAATGGATATAGGCTGGTTAGCCGCAATTGACCCCGAAAAAACCTTGCTTTTCAGATTATTTTATAACCTAAATATATTTAACTTTTTTACGGGTTACATAAAGAAATAAAAGCAATACGGAAGGAAAAAACAAAGGATGAAAAAGCATATTCCGAATATTTTATCGGCTTTAAGGCTTGCTTTGATACCCGTATTTATAAATTTGTTCTTTAATGATTTGGTAGTTTTAGCAGCACTTGTTTTTGCTTTTGCAAGTGCGACCGATATTCTAGATGGTTACCTTGCAAGGAAATACAACTGGGTAACATCAATAGGAAAGCTGCTCGATCCTCTTGCTGACAAACTTATGCAAGCAACAGTAATATGTTGCTTAGCAATTAAAAACAATAATAGAATATTCTTTTTTGGTCTTGCTATACTTTTTCTACTGAAAGAAAGTGCAATGGGAGTAGGTGCGTTGATAGTAATACGTAAAAGGCACGATATTGTCGTATCTAATTGGTATGGAAAAGCTGCTACTGTTGCATTTTTCTTTATTACGACCATATTTATTTTTAACAGTAATAATTTAACACTAAATGTTATCTTAGGAATTTTACTCGTAGCTGTTTTAATAACAGCACTTCTCTTGTATTATTTTAAAGTTTTCCGCGGTGTTTACGGCATTAGATGGCGGGAAAGCAAATTTGAAAAATAAAATTTTCAAATACGGTTTTGTGCCTTTGACTTTAATGGAAAGTCTTTTTCGGCTTCCTCCGAATTCGGCACAATTGTCAAACGCGGACTTTAGGTGTGTTTGTTACTACCGGCGTTTCCGACGAGGATATGTCACATCATAATTTATATTTTTAACAACATATTAAAAGGAAAGATCCATTTCATCGGCGAATAATGGTATCATTCTTTTCTTTAAATTTTATTTATTAAAAATTGATCGCCGGAGAAATGGACCCTATTATGCTTATAAAAAAGTGCAGCCGCTGTAAAACGCGTGTTGCGGTAATTTATGTTACAAAAAATGAAAACGGTAAGACATTAAGTGAAGGCTATTGTCTTAAATGTGCAAAAGAACTCGGAATAAAACCGGTTGACGATATAATTAAAAGAATGGGTATGAGCGAGGATGAATTCGATGCTATGAGTGACGAAATTACCGATCTTATGCCTCAGCTTGACGATAACGACGATGACAATGACGAAGGTAGAGCGCCTGCTATTGACCTCAACTCTATGCTTTCGAACAATCCGGAGCAATTACCCCTTCCTTTCAAAGAACAACGTTCTCAGGATAGCGGTGCTGCCCAAAGAGAAGATAGAAAACAAAAACGCAAGTTTATTGATCAATTCTGCATTGACCTCACCGCAAAGGCGAGAGAAGGAAAACTTGACCGAATAGTTGGAAGAGAGAACGAGCTGGAGCGTGTCGTTCAGATTTTAACACGACGTCAAAAAAACAACCCCTGCCTTATCGGTGAGCCGGGTGTCGGAAAAACCGCAGTTGCAGAGGCACTTGCTCAAAAAATTACAAGCGGAAACGTGCCATATAAGCTGCTTGATAAAGAGGTTATGCTTGTTGACATGACTGCCATTGTTGCAGGAACCCAGTTCAGAGGTCAGTTCGAGAACCGTATGAAGGGGCTTATTGAAGACGCAAAAAAGAGCGGAAATATTATACTTGTTATAGATGAAGTTCATTCTATTGTCGGTGCAGGAAACGCCGAGGGTGGTATGAATGCAGCGAACATATTAAAACCTGCACTCAGCAGAGGTGAAATTCAACTTATCGGTGCGACCACACTTGTAGAATATCGCAAGCATATTGAGCATGACGCTGCTCTTGAAAGACGTTTTCAACCCGTTATGATTAACGAACCGTCTATTGACGATAGTATAAAAATTCTACAGGGAATAAAGTCCTATTACGAAAATTATCACGGTATAAAAATATCCGATTATATAGTAAAAAGGATGGTTGTGCTTTCTGAGCGTTATATAACCGACCGCTTTTTACCCGATAAAGCGATTGATATAATGGATGAGGCTTGTGCATATATGGCTATGCATTCTCCGATAGTAGATGAGCTGGGACGCGCTGCCGATGAAATAAAAGCTCTTGAAGCAGAAAAAACAGCCATTGAGAGTAAGGAAACCATGGAGGAGAATGACTATCCCCGCCTTGCTGATATAAAAACACGTCTTTTGCAAAAAAATCAGCGTTTTGATATTTTGTCCAAAGAAAGAGATAAGCTTGAGCTTAATGAATTCCACCTTGCAAAGGTTATCGAGGTTTGGACCGGAATTCCTGCCACAAATATCAACGAGAACGAATTTCAGAAGATAGAACGTCTTGAGGAAGAGATTAAAAAGCGAATAATCGGTCAGGACAATGCGGTTATTAAGGTTGCAAAAGCAATAAAACGCAGCAGAGCTGGCATTTCCTACAAGAAAAAACCGGTTTCGTTTATTTTTGCGGGCTCCACAGGCGTGGGTAAAACCGAGCTTGTTAAGGTATTGGCACGATATTTATTCGATTCTCCCGAATCTTTAATCAGGCTTGACATGAGCGAATTTATGGAAAAGCATTCGGTTTCCCGAATTATCGGCTCCCCTCCCGGATATGTCGGTTATGACGATGCCGGACAATTAACCGAAAAGATTCGCCGAAAGCCTTATTCTGTGGTTTTGTTTGACGAGATAGAAAAAGCACATCCCGATGTTCTTAATATACTTTTACAGATACTTGACGACGGGCGAATAACCGATTCACACGGCAAGGAAGTAAATTTCGAAAATACAGTGATAATAATGACAACCAACGCAGGAAGCAAGGATTTTTCGGCTTCTGCAGGTTTCACTGCAACAGCGAGGAACAATGACGAAGAGAAGGTAAAAAAAGCTCTTGAAGATTTTCTTCGTCCCGAGTTTATCAACCGTGTTGACGAGATTGTTGTATTCAACCGACTTTCCAAAGAGAACTTTTCGTTTATCTGTCGTATTATGCTTGCTGATTTGCAAGGCGTTCTAGTCGATAAAGGAATTATTCTTGAATTTGACGATAGGGCTGTTGAGTATCTTGTTAATAAAGGTTTTTCCGAAAAATACGGTGCACGTAATCTACGCCGTCTGATACAGACAGATATTGAGGATCAGGTAGCACAAAGAATTATAGAATGCTACGCATCACCGTTTAAAACTGTTTCCATAACTACAGAGGATGAAAAAATAACAGTTGATTGTAAGTGATAATACTACTTCTCTTAAGAAACAGTATAACAACCGCATTGAGGTGATATTTTGCCAAAAGCAAGGTCGTATAGCGACAGAGATACAAGTAAAATACGCACAATAACCTCGGAGTCAGGCAGACAATATGACGGTGGATTGTTTTCTCCTGCCGAAATGCAGCCTTTTGAAGTTGCAGAATATCTCCAAACGGATATAATAAGCGGTTTAAACCGTAAGCAGATAAAAAAGCGTTTTGGAAAACAAGGTGCTAATATAATTATTAATGAATTCAAGCTATCCTTTGTTCAAAGCTTAAAAAATCAAATAAAGGGCTTGTTAACACCTCTTCTTATAGCCAGTTCTCTTATTATGTATGCTTTTGAACGGCAAATTTCTTACCTTTCTATAGCAGGAATAATTACTCTGCTTATCTTTATAAACGCAATTCTTGAGTCCCGAGCCTCTAGTGCATTAAATGTTCCAAGGCAATATTCTTCCATTAAAGCAACTGTAACCCGTGAGGGTATTACGGATATTACCGACAGCAGAAAACTGGTTCCGGGTGATATTATTACTGTCAATGAGGGTATGGTTATTCCATGTGACGGCAGATTAATTGAAGATAATAATCTAACAGTTCTGGAAACACCCATAAACGGGAAAAAAGGCAGCCTAGTAAAAAATTCGCTATATATAGCAGCAAATGATAAAGAGCTTGTTTATCCGAACATGATATATGCAGGCTCGATTGTAACAGGCGGTAGCGGTAATGCGATTGTTTGTTTTACAGGAAAAGATACCCTGCTTCGAAAAATAACCGGTAAAAAAGGCGATCATCTGCCAGCTTTGCTAAAATTTATACAGCAAGCCGGAAAATATATTTCCATAACAGCTGTTCTTGCCTGTTTTACATTATTATTCATCGGTGTGCTTGCATCAAGAGATGTTGCACAGATATATATCATTTCGTTGTCTATTGGTGCGGTTTCACTCTGCGACACAATGGCTTCACTAGCAGCAGCTTCCTTGGGATTCGGTGCGAAAAAAATGACAACAAAAGGAACTGTTGTGAAAAACCTAAACTGCATTCCTGCTTTATGCGAAATAAATACAATAATGTGCAGTAAGAATACTGCTTTTCCGCCAAAAAAGATGACACTTAGCGGTATTTATTGCGATAACGAATTTTCACCCTCCGACCGAAAGCTAACAGACAAGACAAAAGAGCTTTTATACTTATCGCTCGCTTGCTCGGACATAAAGTTTGAAAAACCCAATAAGAAAAAAAGAAAAGGTTCTACACAAATTACAGGGAAAATATACGACAAGGCAGTAACCGATTACCTGCTGGAAAAAGGGTACGATGTTTCAAAAGAGCTTGGTGAATATTTTAGAATAGATACCGAATATTCGCTTTCAGGCGAGGTTGCAAGAGTTTTGATTCTCAATAAAGGACGAAATACCGTAATTTTAAAAGGTGCACCCGAATTTATACTTTCACGCTGCGCTGGCTACGAGCTTGACGGAACCGGTTATAAAATGAGCCCGTTAACAAAAAAAAGAATTTTAACCTCTATTGAAGAATGCTCTCAGAAATCTGGCTTTATAATTGCAATTGCAGCTGGCGAAACGGCAGCCGATAATCTTCGTGACATTACCGTCGAACGGCGGTTAATGTTTAAAGGTTTTATAACACTTTACAGTACGGTGGATGTTGAAAACACATCTGCAGTTTATAAATGTAACCAAGCAGGTATTGAAACAGTAGTAACTTCATCAGACAGCTATTATACAGCCTTTAATATAGCTAAAAATACAGGAATTGTAACAACCGAAAGTCAGGTAGTAACCGCTGAACAGATGTATTCAATGGATCGTGGATTGTTTATTGCCAACTGTCCCGATTACAAGCTTTTTCTTAACTTTTCAATAAGCGAATGGTTACAGATTCTCAGATACAGAAAACAGGATAAACGAATAATCGGAGCAACCGCAGAGCAGCCCGAGGAGCTCGTTCTTATGAACGAAGCTGACGTTTCCTTTGTGCCGGAGAATGCACCCGACACATTAAAACAATCGGCAGACGTGCTTATGCTGTCAAGCGGTTTTGACACTTTGACATATTGTATGCAGAACGCAAGACTTATTTATGTCAGGATACATTCGATCTCTGAATATCTTATCGTCGGTGCTGCAACACTGTTTTTAACAACATTGTTCTCTTTGCTTTTTGGTCTTACCCTGCCTTTCCGCATACAGGATATCCTTTTCGGAGGAGTTATTTTTAATTTGTTTTTTGTAATCAGTCTTGCCTTCTCACCTACCAACAGAAAACTGTTACTTGAAAAGCTACCGAAATATAAAGCCCGACCATCATTGAATGACTTTTTTTATCCGTTTACATATTCATTAGGTGCTTCGGTTTGTATGTTGCTGATATACAATATTACAAAAAGTTTTTCAGCAACGCTTACAGGCTTTTCAGTATTGTTATTTTTGTATGCCTTTACAAATATAACCAGAACAAGTATTTTTAAAAAGAAATCGTTTAAAAATATACCTCTTTTTTTCTCGGGCGGCTTATCAATAGCTATAATGACATTGTTATTTTATGTTGAACCTATTAGAAAAATATTCGAATATTCAATAATTACATATATGCAAATAGGTATAAGTTTTGCTATTTCCGGGGGATACTTTATATTATTGCATCTTCTAAAGCTATGGCTTGATATAAAACGTAAAGAAAAACGGGAAAAAGCTTTAAACTCTACAATATAAATAAAATTTAATCAAGGATAGGAATGGTAAAAAAATGGAAAAAATAACAAAGGATTCACTTATCGGGGATGTTCTAGAAATGGATGTTGATCTTGCCAAATACTTTTTTGAGATAGGTATGCATTGTCTTGGATGTCCAGCCTCAAGAGGAGAGACAATCGAAGAAGCCTGCCAGGTACATGGCGTTGACTGTGATGAGCTTCTGGCTAAATTAAACGGCGCATTGAAAGCGTAAATAAGATAGGGAGTATAATTTTTATGATTTACACAGCTATTTGGGCACATAGAGGAGCGTCTATTTACGCTCCCGAGAACACTTTACCCGCATTTATTTTAGCATCAAGACTGGGTGCCGACGGTATCGAGCTTGATATACATATTACCAAGGATAAACAGGTTGTAGTTTGTCACGACCATACAATCGACCGTACAAGCAACGGAACCGGTGTTATTACCGAAATGACTCTTGAGGAGCTAAAACAATTTGATTTTGGTTACCCCACTGCATTCGGAGGACGTTTTACCGGTACTAAAATATCTACTCTTGGTGAGGTTTATGATGCTGTAAAAGCAACCGACATGATAGTTAATGTAGAGCTTAAATATACCGCAGCACAGCCCGAAGGAGTTGCACTTACACTAGCAGTCACAGAACAGCACGGAATGAAGGATAGAGTTATTTATTCTTCCTTCGCACATTACGGACTTGCGGAAGCTATGCGTCTTGATTCGACCTGCATTGTTGCTCCTCTTTACGGAACAATGGATAACCCTTGTGAAGCTGCATTAGCTTATGGTGCTTCTGCGTTGCATCCCGGTTACGGTGATACTTTAAAACCTGGTTATATAGATGAAGCTCATTCAAAGGGATTGCGTGTGCATCCTTATACAATAGACAATCCGGGTGTAATGAGCCAGCTATTAAACCTTGGTGCAGATGCACTTATCACTAATTATCCAGATATTGCAAAGAATTTACGTGATAAACATTTGAAGAAATTTATTTAAATGAATTATCTGCGAAATGCGAAAAGATGAATTATGAGTAAAAAATTGAATATCAAAGAAGAGGGTTTAATAATGGATAGCGTAAAAAAAACCAAAGGTTTTATCAGCGAATTCAAGACCTTCATTTCTCAGGGTAATATTCTGGACCTGGCTGTCGGAGTTGTTATAGGTACGGCGTTCAAAGCAATCGTTTCTTCTCTGGTGGCAGACATTATAATGCCTACGTTTGGTATGATTGTCGGAAATGCTAATCTTTCAGACCTTAAACATGTATTTACAGATGCCGGTACCGATGCAAACGGTGTAGCTACTCCCGAGGTTGCTATCAGGTATGGTTTGTTTCTTCAATACATAATTGATTTCTTGATTATAGCTTTATGTATGTTCATCGTCATTAAGGTAGCTATAGGCTTCCGTAAAAAGCTTGATAGTATAAGCAAAAAGGAAAAAGCAGAAGCTGCAGCTGTTAAGGCAACCACCCCTGCAGAACAGACTAACGATGAAAAAATGTTGAGTGCACTCACAGAAATCCGTGATATTTTAAAGGATAACAATAATATAAAATGAAAAAATATATTTTAGGAGCAGACGGAGGTGGCTCGAAAACCGCCTTGATGCTTTCAGACACAGATGGAAATCAAATTTTAAGCACTGTTCTTTCACGCTCTAATCCCAACGACATCGGAATAGAAAATACTATCGACTTGCTTTTAGGCGGTTTTAGGTCTCTTTGCGATCAATCCGATGTAAAAATCGAAGAAATTGCAGCTATTTTTACAGGTATGGCAGGCGTAACCGCTTCTGATTTTAAAAGCAGAATAAAAGACGCACTTTTAAAGGTTTATACAAACGCTGTTATCGGTGTTAACCATGACGGTGTAAATATTTTATATGCCGCTTTTCCTAACTGCGACGGTGCAGGTGTTATCTGCGGAACAGGTACCTCCTGTTTTGTTAAAAAAGGTGATGTCCTTCACCGAATCGGCGGATACGGACTTTTTGACCTGTTGGGCGGTGGATACGAGATCGGACGAGCTGCTATTTCTCACGCTTTACGTACTATTGACGGCAGAGATAAAGAGAGTTATCTTTCTGAGTCTGTAAAGATGAAGACAGGTTTTGACCTGATTGAAGGTTTGCCCACCCTTATTGCCAGTGGAAAAAATAACATAGCCACTTATGCACCACTCGTTTACCAGGCCTATGAGCAATCTGACAGCTATGCGGCAGAGATACTTAATTCTCATATCGCATACCTTGCAGAGCTTATAAATACGGCCGAAAGGCATTTTAATGGACTCTTCAAAGCGTCTCTGGCAGGCGGAATCGGAAGAGATCCTATTACAATGAAGATTTTAAAGCCTATGCTTTGTAAAAACGTAACAGTAACACCCTTGAACTGCGAGCCAATTTACGGTGCAATTGCCAGAGCAAAAGTTTTACTGGAAAAAGGTACATAATATAAAAGTTCAAAATTATAAAATATAAGTTGACATTGATATATATTATAGTTAATTATTAAAAATGTAGGAGTTATCGTATGGAAAATGCTGATTTTAACGAGTTGCACGCTTTACGGCATACCGCTTCACACATACTCGCTCAAGCGGTAAAGCGTCTTTACCCCTCGGCAAAGCTTGCAATAGGTCCGGCTATCGAAAACGGATTTTATTATGACATAGATTGCGAGGTCAGCTTTACTCCCGAGGTTCTCGAATTACTTGAGAAAGAAATGAAGAAAATTACAGGTGAAAACCTTAAGGTTGAGCGTTTTGTGCTTTCTAGAACCGAAGCTCTTGATCTTATGAAGAACGAGCCTTACAAGGTTGAGTTAATTAACGACCTGCCTGAGGACGCTGAGATTTCTTTTTATAAACAGGGTGAGTTCACTGACCTATGCGCAGGTCCTCACGTTAGTTATACAAAGAAAATAAAGGCTTTTAAGCTAACGCAAGCCACCGGTGCGTACTGGAGAGGTGACTCGAAAAATAAGATGCTTCAGCGTATATACGGAACTGCTTTTAAAACACAGGAAGAGCTTGACAAGTATCTTGCCGATGTTGAGGAAGCTAAAAAGCGCGACCATAACAAGCTGGGTCGTCAGCTTGGATATTTTACTACTGTTGATATCATAGGACAAGGCTTGCCTATTATTCTTCCTAAGGGTACTATTGTAATGCGTACTCTGCAACGCTTCGTTGAAGACGAGGAAGAACGCAGAGGATATTTACAGACAAAGACTCCATTATTCGCAAAGCGTGAGTTATTTAAAATAAGCGGTCACTGGGATCATTATCGTGACGGAATGTTTATAATGGGCGATACGGCTGATCAGGATAAGCCTGAAGCGGAAATTTTTGCTCTCCGTCCGATGACCTGTCCGTTCCAGTTCCAGGCATACCTGACACAAATGCGTTCTTACAAGGAACTTCCTTTAAGATATAACGAAACCTCAACCCTTTTCCGTAACGAATCAAGCGGCGAGATGCACGGACTTATCAGAGTAAGACAATTTACAATTTCCGAGGGACACCTTGCTTGTACGCCAGAGCAGCTGGAGACTGAATTCGCAGGCTGCCTTGAACTTGCACAGTTTATGCTTGGGACTCTTGGACTTGACGAGGATGTTTCCTATCGTTTTTCCAAGTGGGATGAGAAAGATAAACAAAAATATATCGGTGATGCTGCACAGTGGGAAGCTGTTCAAGGTACTATGCGTGGTATCCTCAATGATATTAATATTGATTATTATGAAGCCGATGGCGAGGCTGCGTTTTATGGCCCTAAGCTTGATATTCAAATTAAAAATGTCCACGGTAAAGAGGATACTCTTATCACAATACAGATAGATTTCCAGCTTGCAGAGCGTTTTGGCATGGAGTATGTTGATAAAGATGGTTTGAAAAAGTTCCCCTTTGTTATACACCGTACCTCTATTGGCTGTTATGAGCGTACTCTTGCGTTATTAATCGAGAAATATGCCGGTGCTATGCCGACTTGGCTCGCGCCTGAACAGGTAAGAATAATTTCTATTACCGACTCGCAAAAGGGATATGCAGAGAGCGTACAAAAACGCTTTAAAAATCTTGGTATACGTGTCGGTTTAGATAACAGAAGTGAGAAGCTCGGCTACAAGATACGCGAGGCACAGCTTGAAAAAATGCCATATATGCTTGTTATAGGTGAAAAAGAGAAAGAAAATGGCACTTTAGGCGTAAGAAGCCGTAAAAACGGTGATATGGGTGAGATGAGTGTAGACGCTTTTGAAGCAATTATTTTAAAAGAAATTGCCACCAAGGAAAATTAGAAAGTAAAAAAGTGAGCTGTTACATTAAAGTAACAACCCACAGACTAAAGACAAAGTCCGCTTTAAAGAACAGATTTATTGCGTTTTGAACCAAAATATGATATAATATTACCGATATCAACCAAAGTTATAATTTTAGCGTTATTTTGTCGTCAATGCCAACATTGATGTTGGCATATGAAAAATGCTATGCATTTTAAATTTATAAAATAAAGGCACTAGTTATAGTATTAAAAATATACAGGAGGGGAAAATGATACTTGCAATAGATATCGGGAATACCGGAACAGCTTTCGGATTTTACGATAACGCGACTTTGTGTCATCATATCAGAATTTCCTCCATACCGCATAAAAGTATTGATGAATATACTATGATTCTGAACACTTATTGTATGCAAAAAAAGATCGACATTTCTAACGTTGAAGGCTGTGTTATTTCGTCGGTAGTTCCGCCGATTACAGAACAAATTAAACAAGCAGTAGAGAATGTCATTTCGTGTAAGCCGTTGATTATCACACATGGTGTAAAAACAGGGTTGAATATAAGAATTGACAACCAAACACAGCTTGGCTCAGACATTGTTGCCAATGCAGTAGCTGCTGCATCTGTTTTACAAAAACCGTTTACGGTGATTGACCTCGGAACAGCTACCACGGTTTCTGCAGTAAATAGTTTGGGTGAACTTTACGGTGTAATTATTATACCGGGTGTTCGCCTTTCGGTAGATATACTTTCCGCTACCGCTGCGGAGTTGCCGTATATATCCTTGGGAAAACCAAAATCTTTATTAGGCAAGAATACAAATGATTCAATGCTCAGTGGTTGTATCTACGGTACGGCAGCCATGCTTGACGGTATTATAGAGCGGGTGAAAGAAGATCTCGGAGCAGAAAATCTTTCTGTTATTGCGTGCGGTGGTCTTGCAGACAAGATCATTCCGTTCTGCCAAACCGATATTTCGATAAATCCATATTTAACGCTTGAAGGTTTAGTTCAATTATATCGATTGAACCAAAGAAAGAATAAATCCGTATAAACGATTGCTACGGCAATCTTTTATAAATAAATATTACGTTGCACCTGCAAAGCAGGGCGACAGTAATCAAAAGGAGTAATAACTATGCAAGACACAAAAAGGAGCAAAAGGCTCCATCTGACCCAGCTCGGGATGTTAAGTGCCATTATAATTTTAATGTCCTTCACACCGTTGGGTTATCTTAAGGTAGGATTTTTGGAGATTACGTTCCTGCCTATCCCTGTCGTTGTTGGAGCAATCATGTTAGGACCGCTTGACGGTGCGATTCTGGGTGCTATATTTGGCTTGACAAGCTTTGCCCAATGCTTTGGTCTTAGTGCATTTGGCAGTACATTATTATCCATTAATCCGGTATACACATTTATACTTTGCTTGGTACCTAGGATTTTAATCGGTCTGTTCAGCGGTTATGTACTTAAAGGGCTTAAAAAAATCCATGCAAACCAATTTGTAGCCTATTCGTTAGCCTCACTTGCAGGAGCGTTGACAAATACAGTTTTCTTTGTAGGCTTTCTGTTGTTGTTTTTCTTGCAAACCGACTTCATTCAATCTTTCGGAAATAGCACTATTGAAATTTTAGGTGTATTAATTACAGTAAATGTTATTATCGAAGCAGTTGTCTGTGCCGTTATCGGAACATTACTTGCCAAGGCTCTCGGAATAGTTTTTATAAAAATGAATAAACCCTCTTCAATTTAAAATATTTTACAATAGCCCTCATCAAAAATGGGGGCTATATTTTTATCTTATGACTATTGAACTAATCTATTATTTATGATATGATAATAACGCAAAATCTAAATGTTTATTATCGGAAGGATTAACCTAAGGCAAACCGTTCTTGAAGATATGGGGTGGAAGATATACCGTGTGTGGTCGACCGATTGGATTAAAGACCGACATACGCAACGCTAATTATCTGCCCTAATTGCTTGTACTGATTCGTGTCAATGCCGAATTTTTCGACCAGCTTCTTTTCCACCAGCAACCGTAAGAACAAATATGTGAACGAATGACGTAGTGTCTTATCGAGTAATGGATATTGTGAATTATCGAGAATGTTAACGCCGTCGACGGTCTTCGCCAGAATGTCAGGAACTGAAACCTCGTAAGAACTGGGTATTTTATCGTCTTTGTTTCCAAATAACTCAATATAAGCCTTTGCAATGTCAATTTTTTCGTTCTTATAGCCGTGCATTACCTGCGTCAGACGGTCAGTGAGGGTTTCGTTGTTTATGATATTGGCGTAACCACGCATAAAAGGAATCATCGAAATCAAGAAAAGGTTTACATCCTTGATATGGTCGAAGATCGCCCCGCAGAATGCAGCGATTAGCTTTTCGAGGCTAATCAACATCTCTTGTTCTTTATTGTTCAGCGGAATAAATCCATTCTCTTCTCCCTCGGTGTTATTCAGCAAATACAGCTTATAGCACCGCTTGTATTGCCCGTCGAGTAAGCGTAGCAAATCAGTGTTGTGGGTCAAAACAATGCGTTTCTTATGGTGGAGCATCTTGACGATGGCATAGACAACTTTATTCTTGTATATTGAGTCAAAACTCGAAATCGGGTCATCAATGATAACAATTGGACACAGAGAGTTTTTTGCCTTTAGAAATTCAAATGTCAGCGACAAAAAGTTCTGTTCTCCTGTGCTTAAAGGCAGTTCATATCTTGCCTTGCCCAAAAATTCACTGTCGGACAGAGTGATTCTCAGGTTTTTCTTTTCGTCACGCTGCAACGAGAGTTTTTTGCTCATACTGTTGCTAATAATTTCTTCTATGTAGAGCATATCCTCTTCTGTGATTTCGGGCTTTTCATCGAGCAGCTTTTGATATTCCTCCATTTTGGAGGGCAAGTCGCTTCCCACAAAGACTGTTGCAAGTTCATTCATAACCTGGCGTTCGAATATCTTCTTGATGGCAGTGAAGTCGGCTACTAAAGCATCAATTTTGCTCTTGTCGCCGTTGCTTACAGCTTCCAGTAATAGCGTCTTGATGTTGAACGGGTCGTTGTCAGGAACTAATACTATAATTTTCTGTATGAGTGCCTGAACCTCTTTGTCCAGAGCCTCAATAACCTTCGTTCGGTTGTCAGTCTTTGCCGACAGCAGTGCCACCCAGTCGATGTCTTCCGAGTCGCAAACAATGCACTGATCTTTGTGGAAACGGTCAAGTATACGGATAGCTTCGGAGTTTTCCTCAACTTCATGTATTTGAGGATTAGCCACGACTGCCTTCTTTGCCAATTTTTCTATCTGTTGAATGACAGAATCCTTAGCTGCATAATCGGATTTTAAGAACGCGAGTTTTGCCAGTTGCTCTTCGCTTACATCTTGATTGACCAGCGGTATTGCAGCAAATTTTGTGAAGATGACTTCGGTTTCAAACTTTTCGCCTTTAGATTTGCTGTTAACTATGTCTTTGACGATTTCGGCTACCGTGCCGCAGGAGATATGCACTCTCTCGACTACACCACCGAAAATGAAAACGGCGACGAGTTTTCTATGCTGGACAAGCTGGAGGACTGTTCTCCCAGCATCGAGGAGGTTGTCACCGACAAGCTCGTGCTGGAGCAGCTGTTNNGATACGGAAATTGCGAATGCCATCGGTGTGTCTCGCACTACTTTTCTGTCCCGCCTCAAAAAAGCGGCTCAAACCATGAAAGACGAATATCCAGATATGTTCTAAGCAGCGGTCTCCGGTCGGATAATAACCGGCCGGAGATGTTTTTTCAAAAACTTTTCGTTTTCTTCGTCAAAACGGCTTCCTCATCTCCAGTGGGTAGTGGAAAGAGCAAAACGACAACTGCTCCTTCCGAGGAGGTGAACCGAAATGTATCAGACTCAAGTAAAACCCGGATACCGCGCTGCGGATGATGAACTTGTTAGTGTTCTCACCGAAATCAGCGTCGTGTCCATGCGGCTGGCAAGAAAACTGACCTTGCTTGCCGGACAGTGCCAAACAACGGAAGGAGGAAAATCAGATGAGCGAAATGGCCGCGACCATCGAAGAACTACGCAGCGTCGCTGCAGCTATTAACGAAGCCGCAAGCTGGCTGGCAGAGCAATTCAGTGGTAATGACGAGTCGGAATCACCCGTAAAGGAGCCGCCGCTCACACTGGAAGCGGTCATAGCCGTTCTCGCAGACAAGTCCAGAG
>DMMZ01000012.1 GCA_003452915.1 Clostridiales bacterium
GGATTCAAGTTATATTTGGCAAAACAGGAAAGTTCCGGACCGGTCATCTGGAAAGCCCCATCTCCTACAATAACTAACGACCTTAATTCAGGGTTTTTTATCATCACGCCTAAAGTTGCAGGTATCGCATAACCCATTGAAGTGTAAAAAGCAGGTCCTAAATATACAGAATTTTGAGGGATTTTAAGAGTTGCCGAACCAAACAAACAATCGCCAACATCACAAATTATAGGGCTTCCTTCAGGAATAAAGCTGTTTAACCGCTCAAAAAATCTTTTTATTGTAGTAGGAGTTTCGGATTGAGCAATATATTCTTCAACTTTGCTATTATTTGCTGTTTTTGGAATAACCAAATCTTCTTTTTTCTCTAACTTGAGTTCTTGCGCGAGCCTGTATATAAATTCTCCAAGGTCTATGTCTTTAAAATAATGGTGCTTAATGCAAAACTCGTCAGAAGAGGCGTAAATAGTTTTTGAAATATTAAACTGCATCGTTCCGGTGTCGGTATCGGTCATTAACGCCCCTAAAATTATCGTGCAATCGCTTTCTTCTATGTATTTAATTACCTCAGGATCGCCCATTTTGCCCATATACACCCCGAGAAACTGCGGATGTGATTCACAAACAACAGATTTCCCCAGAATATTTGTTACATAAGGAAATCCTGTGTTTTCAAGAAGCTTAAGGAATTCGTTTTCGACATGATATCTTCTTATTTCCACGCCGGCTAAAATAACAGGTTTTTTGGCGGCTTTTATCATTTCCACAGCTTCTTTAAGTGCTTCATTAAAGATTTCATTGTTTTTTGAAGAGATTATTTCAGTTTTAGGAGGAGGAGTAAGACATTTTGAATTAATCATATCTCTTGGAAATTCTATATATACAGGTCTTTTATGCTTAAGACAGGCGGCTATAACTCTATCTATTTCATAAGGCGCGCTTTCAGGGTCATCTAATACGCATTGAGCAACAGTAACTTCTTTAAAAATATTTAATTGCGAGTCTAAATCTTTTACTGAATGATGGAGAAGATAATCAGTATTTCTTTCACATACTCCCGGGGCTCCACTTATTACTATTAAAGGGGCTTTTTCTGCATAAGCGCCCGCTACAGCGTTAACAGTATTAAGTCCTCCGACACAATAAGTTACACATAAAGCACCGATTCCATGAACGCGGGAATAAGCATCTGCCGCAAAGGCTGCACCTTGTTCAGAACAAGTTCCAACAGTTTCTATCGAGCTATTTTCAAGCTCACTAAAGAATTTAATGACATAATCCCCTGGAATCCCGAATATATGATCAACACCGGCTTTTTGAAGACTTTGAATCAGGTATTCACTGATAGTTGTTTCCCTTGTCATGATTTTTTAACCCCTTTTATTTTTTATGAAATAATAATTAAATTAATTATAAAACAATTATGAAATCTTGCATTTTTCTTGATTAATTATTAAAGTTATTTTATGTAGACTACAAATTGTCATTCTGAGCGACCAACGGGAGCGTAAGAATCTATCCAAATTTCAATATTTGCTTAAAATGCCAAATAGATTGCCACGTCGGGACTTTGCCCCTCCTTGCAATGACAAAAGGTGAAATAAATCCAGTGAATAATTCAGTCGGAATAGTTGAAACAAAGTATTTTTCCTTTGATGAAAAAATAAATCTCGAAAATGGGCTTGATTTTGAACCTGTTACTGTTGCTTATGAAACTTATGGCGAACTTAATGAGGATAAAAGCAACGCCATTTTAGTTCTGCACGCGCTTTCCGGTGATGCTCATGCGGCTGGATATCACTCAGAAAATGATAAAAAACCAGGCTGGTGGGACGATATGATCGGTCCTGATAAGGCTTTTGATACAAATAAATATTTCATTATCGGCTCTAATGTCCTGGGCGGCTGCAAGGGCTCGACCGGACCGTCTTCAGTAAATCCCAAAACTAACAAACCCTACGGCAGTGATTTCCCTGAGATTACGATAAAAGATATGGTGAATGCTCAGGTTAAATTAATAGAAGGCCTTGGCATTAAAAAATTATTCTCTGTTGCCGGGGGCTCTATGGGCGGTATGCAGGTCATAGAATGGACCTATTCTCATCCTAAAAAAGTAGCGACCGCGATACCGATAGCGACTACCTTTCATCATTCTGCTCAGCAGATCGCCTTTAATGAGGTCGGCCGGATATCCATTATGAATGATCCGGATTGGAGCAATGGGGATTATTACGGCAAAAAACCTCCGGTAAACGGGCTTTCCATTGCCAGAATGATAGGCCATATTACGTATATGAGCGATGATTCTATGAAAGAAAAGTTCGGCAGAAGGACCAGGTCTGCGGGAAAAGACGGCAAAAAACTAAACACCGGTTTTGAGGTTGAGAGCTACTTGCGTTATCAAGGCGAGGCCTTTGTTAAAAGGTTTGACGCCAATACTTATATTTGTGTCACCAAAGCGATAGATTTCTTTGATGCCGGAGATAATAAGGAATTGATCAAACATTATTACAACACCGATATCAAATTTCTTGTAATTTCCTACTCGCATGACTGGATCTATCCTCCGTATCAGTCCAAAGAAATTGTTAAGGTGCTGAAATTTGCGCAGGCCGATGTGACCTATTGTGACATTTCCAAAAGCTACGGTCATGACGCTTTCCTGATCCCGCATGAAGAACAAGGCTTGCTTATTGGCAACTTCCTGAATAATAACTACAATAAATATATTAGCGGCGTTAAACAGAATATGAAGTAATAATTACAAATGACAAAGTACGAAGGANNATTGTAATTTGTCATTCGTAATTTGTAATTTTCTTGAAGCGTTGAATATTTTTAGTGAAATATAACAGGAAAGAGGTGTTTTATGACAGAAAAAGACAAAGCACAGCGGTTGGATTACTCCATAATATTGAGTCTTGTTGAAAAAAACTCTAAAGTGCTGGACCTGGGCTGCGGGGACGGCGAACTCCTGCGTTTGCTTGAGCAGAAAGAAGGTGTCGAAGGTGTCGGTATAGAAAATGACGAACAGATGATCTACTCGTGCGTGAAAAAAGATGTAACGGTGGAACATGCGGATATTGACGAGGGTTTGCACGATTTCCCGGATAAATTCTTCGATTATGTAATAATTAATTTTACCCTGCAGGAAACAAAGAAACCGAATAAAGTTATTCATGAATCCTTGCGCGTCGGGAAAAGAGTCATTGTCTCGTTCCCTAACTTTGCATTTTTAAAGATACGTTTTTGGCTTTCTATGTTTGGAAAGACCCCGAAGACCGAAGCTCTTCCCTACCGTTGGGATGAGTCCCCCAATCTGCATTATTTCACCATAAAAGATTTCGAGTTGTTCTGTAAAGAAGAAGGGATAAAAGTAGAAAAAGCTGTTTGTTTTACCAAAGACAAAATAGTTAACGTCTTTCCTAACGTCCTGGCAGAAAAAGCCGTCTTCCTCCTGTCGAAGTAATCCGCGTAAAATTGTAAAGAAAAACACACTATTCAAACTTGACAAATTACTCGAATTTGAATAAAATAAGTAAAAATTATCAGGAGGGTTTAACTATGGGCAATATAGACACGATGACATTTGTAAAAATCATACTTGGTATTTCATTAGCTGCCTTTGTTACAAGCTTTTGGGTGCTGATGATAAGGGACTGCAAAGATAACATGGAGGGCTATGAGAGGTATAAGTGGTTTATGATTCTGATTGTAGGTAATGTAATAGGTGCTCTCGCCTATTATATCCTGCCGAGAAGAAAAAGAAAGAGTGAACAGGGCTTTTAACCGTTACCTTCCTGTAATTCCTGCTTTAATGCTGTTTTTCTATTTTTATTGTAGTATAATACATATATTGGAAATATAGAGATTAGCGGGGGACGGGTGAAAAGTAAAGTATTATCAATAATCGCTTTATTTTGTGGTTTTATTATTGCTGAAAATGCCGGTATAGATACAATTGTAGAAGTCGAAAATAATAAAAAAGAAGCCGCTCCTGTGAAACAGGGCTGGAATCCGGATCTACCTTTAAATCAAAATAATCCAGTTCCCGTACCGGTTCCCGTCATACCTGAGAAAAAAATGCAGGTTCCTCTAAGCAGCGAAAAGCCCAACCAGTTCACGTTAAAAACAACTGCTCGGAGCACGATGAAGGCGGACAAAATATGTATAACCGCTTATATTAAATCTTCGGATTCCGTAACATCAAGCAGAGATAATAAGACAAGGACTATTTCCGCTGCCATAAAATCCATTGATGATAAGATAACCTCTTTTAAGACGCGTCTTTATTTTGCCTATATGAAAAAGCGGACTTTTGAAATTGAAAAAATAGATGAACCGGTTATACAGATGGGTTCGGAAGTAGCCAAACCGGGTTCGACAAATGCAAATTATTACAACGAAAGGGGCGAGTACGTTATAGAGATCACAGCTACTTCTACGGCTCCTTCTATTGCCTATCATTATTGCGCCACCCAGAAAATAAAGATAATAACCGACCCTAAAGAGCCGGAAGAGCTTATTAAGACGTTGAACTGGTGCGGGGCTATTTACGATATAGATAAAATAGAATTCAACGGGACGTTCAGCAGCTCTGTGAAATTTTACGGTATGGAGATAATCCAGAAGTCAAAAACAAATAATAACAGTTATTATAATAATGCGATGCCGACAGTGACTTATCTTTATACGGGTGTCGATAATAACGGAAACGAACAGCGTATCACGTCTGCCTATGCTATGGATTCCAAGGTTAATGTAAAACGAAAAGTGTCTGTTGTTGACGGGCGGGTTGTAGAGAAGGAGGAAATTGATGATACGGCCTCGAAAAATGCAAACAGTTCGATTAGATATGCCGGGCCTAAAATCCAATACACCGTCTCAAAAGAAAGCATTGATAAAATTGCTCCGGAGTTGATAAAAGCCGCGATTGCCAAGGGTAAGGAACAGGCAAAAGAAGTCGCCAAGAATTACGGGGCAAAGATAGAAGAAGAACCGCTTGAGATAACCCAGAAGTTGGAGGCGACTATTTCAAAGGACCTATCAGGAGACGTGATTATTTCTGCAACGGCAAATCTCACCTATAAAGCAAAGTACTGATAAAATAAAAGTATTCCTCTGCTAAAAAAATAAAGCCGGGTACTATTGACAAATATCTTAAATATTTGTATAATATGAACAAACGATTGTTCATGCGAGGGCCAAATGGTTAC
>DMMZ01000056.1 GCA_003452915.1 Clostridiales bacterium
ATTCATTAAAAGTTCGCGCAGGTAAGGTCTTATCTCGTTCCGTGTAACATCCTTAATAGAAAACTTTTCACCCATCGTCTTTTCGAGATGTCTGCACAGGTCGGTCAGATCTGTCCTGTATGAAATAACCGTATTCTGAGANNTGACAACATGAATTTTCAATTTCTAATCGTCCCTCAGGCAATATACAGTATTACAAATGATATGTACTTTACTGATTTAAGCTTTTTCTATCTCATAGTTTACACTTTTATCTTACAATTATATAAATAGTTACTGCATTATGTCAATTAATAATGCATAAAAGTAGTATCTAAATACGGTATAGTATTTACAAAATTATAAGAAATGAGTAAATTTAAATAAGTTTATAAGGAATAAGGAGATTCTTTATGAGTTAAAACAACTTGACAAGACAGACTTTATTTATGATATTTGTTACAGAAATAGAGCATAGCGATAATATGAAAAAAAAGAGGCTGACAAGGTCTAAATAAAAATTGAAATATTGATAATTTGCTTAAATTATCTTGTCGCCCTCAAAATACCACAATCAAAGCAGATGCGACAGGAGAAGAAGCGAGTGTTCCGTATAAACGATATGGGGCACCGCCTCTTTATATCTTGTCTGCGGGCCGTGGTAGCCTTGAGGGGGATATAACGGAGTGTCGGTGTCCTTTTTTCATAGAAATAAAAGGCATCAGAACTCAAAAAAAAGGAGGCGATGTCTTTAATGAGCGTGTAAGAAAAAAGAAGTATAAAATAAAAAACAAAAGAGGATGAAAATGAAGAAAAATAAAATAATCGTGGCTGTAATATTCATATTGGCTTTATATGCAACAATATCCGCAATGTCGGATGACGGCGGGCAACAGCCTGTAAAACCGGAAAAGAAAACGGAAGCTGAGAAAGTACAACAAGAACAACCGCAAAATGCTGAAAAAGTTGTACAAGAAGCACAGATCGAAGAAAGCGATCAAGAGACAAAGTCTGGAGAAAGAGTAACTGTAAAAGATCGGTTAGGTGTAGATACCGGTAAATCTAAGAGTGAACTTGAAGCGTTTACACAACAGTATTACAAAAAAGCCGAGGAATTGGGGATTCAAGATTATCCTAGCTTATCACCTAAGTCCTACTTTGAACACAAAATTAATCTCAATGCAGTTGATGAATTAAAAAATCTTGGGCTTTTCTTGACAAAAAATCCATTTTTGCCTGAAGAAAATATTGCATATAACATCACTCATTCTGATATTATAGTATTAGGTGAAATTGACAGTGTTGAATACTTCTATAAAAGCGAAGCCGAGGAGTGGAAAGCAGATAAGTATATTTTATCTCGTTGCTTTGTGAAAATAGATGAAATTCTAAAAGGTAGTGAATTTTATAAATCTCAACCGGATAAAGTATCCTATCTGAGTACTAACGGAAAATTTCTCACTTCAGGTGAGTATAAAATGAACATTGGTCAGAAATATATTTTCTTCTTTCAAATACGCACACCAGATATAGATAAATTCAAAAATGATCTTTTAAAACATAAAGGGTCATTAAAAATAGAAAACGGAAAAACATTCGTTGAATATTTTAAAGATGAATTTAAAAGTTATAGCGAAGCACTTACATTGATAAAAAGATTCATAAAACTAAATGATACAGACAACTTCTATAATAGAAATTATATTTCAAAGGAGAATAGAAATGAAAAGTAAAATAATTCTCCTTGTACTAATCGTTCAGCTATATTCTTATGGCTACGAGCTTATGGAATCATGGTTAGCTACTCCAGGCAATTATACCGTTTATCTAACACAAGAAGTTTACAATCTTCAGGCTACATGGGGATTAAATTTATCAAGCTGTGTAACCGCTGTGAATAACCATGGTGTAACTAATGTGCCTACATTTATAGCTGGTTCAAATTACTCTGAAACTGAACTTTGTATAGTAAAATATGAACCTTATACCGACTTTCCTCCTTCTGTGGCAAAATGTATTCGCTCAGATTATGGCGAGTATCATAGTTTTACAATAATAGTTAATGAATTAGAGTACTATCCCGCGACTTATGGCCTTTATAATATTAATTCTGTGATGACACACGAAATCACGCACAGTTTAGGCATGGCGGACAATTCTGATCCTACTACATTAATGTTTGGAACTGCAGGTTCTATTACAAGCCTGACGAATGACGATATAAACGGGATCAGGAATGTTTATGAGAAGCCTAAGGTCGAAATACTCTCAAAACATCAGGTATTTAACGGCAATATGTTTGCTATATTTGAGGACGATTCTGTTGAATTTATTATAAGAGGCATTGATTTTTTAACGCATAATTCTGTATTGCCGAAAAAAGTTTTACACGACAGATTTTTCTTGATTGCAGACGAGAGCTCTTTCAATGGATTCTACGGGAGACTGGACACGCTGGCATACAATATATATAAATTAAAAGCTTCAAGCAGTGAATTAGAAACAGATCAAATAAAAAAATTAAGAACATATCAACGCAGAGATGCTTTTGAGAATATTCTTTCGAGATATAAAAATGAAAACGCTCCTTGCAGCCTATTAACTTTCGAGGTGTTACCGGAATGTTTCACGAAATTGAACTTGGATTCGACAGCATCATCATCAAAATATTATTCATTTGATGATAAGTATTATTTTTCAGCCACATGCGTGGACAGTTCCGGAGCAGATTATCCAAATCTGCAGGATATAAAATTTTACTATAAGAAAGCAACGGAATCATCTTATACTATGATAACAACAAAAGCGCTGACCAAATATTCCCGCTACTGGAACAGCGGCACATACAAAGGCGATGTTACTATAAAAGCAGTGGCAAGCTTTTTACTTGAGACAGGAAGCAGTATAGTGCTGACGGATACGGATTCAATGAATATAAGGATACTTGACGGTTTCGAGTGTAAGATAACCGAGCCTAAGCCTTATGATGTAGAGGCTGTGGATTTTGAGAAGTTATTAAGGATCGAAGGCTTATTACATCATAACGGGACAATTGATACAGATACGCTGCAGGTGAGAAATTACATTTATGACAAACAGTTAAATTGGGCATCAATATTTACAGAAGATTACGCTACAAATTACAGGTGTCCGAAATACAAATACCTTTGGGAAAATGATCCTTTACCATGGCCATCAGGCACTCCGTTGAAAAAGGAGACTATTACAGAAAAAAAAGCTGTATTTAAAAATACCGTAGAAAATAAAGATGTTGAATCCAAGATTGCTGTAGTTAGCGATACTTTAATATGGAATACAGGAGATAACTGGTTATATGGGCAATCATTTTATACATATCCTGGGATTTATAAGCTTTCAGCTTCTGCTTATGACAGTAAAATGAATTATCTTGTGGCAAAAACAGATACGCTATGGATGATGAAACCTTCCTGGAAATTAAAACTGAATGGTGATTTCTGGTATCCGAATTACCAGTTTTATGGATTACCATATACGGACAAAACAGTTTATGCTCCTGAACAAAAAGTAAATATGTATATATGGAGACCTTTTGTTGGCAGAAATTTTGAATCAACAAACATCTCAGTATCGTACGAAGGAAATACTGTAGCGAATATGGTAACTAGTGCCAGTGATTATAATGAGTATCAACAAATGAAGCATCTTTACTTTGAACCGGAAATATTCAGGTCGGATACATTTAAAGTATCAACAGCGAATCCGGCTTGTTGGGTGAGAACAGGAGATGAACCACAGGGATTTTATGAAATAACAGCATCAGAATATGATACATACGCGGGAGTTAATGTAATACAAAAGAAAGAGATTCAAATACCGCCGTTATATGTCACAGCCGAGACCGATGGTTACTTATCATGGCCTGTTTCTGTATGGCCGAGAGGCTATGAGTACGAAGATATGGATAATGCAGACAATTGGGTGGTGTCAAGAGTCGTTCCGTTAAGATTACCACTGGGAAAAAAAGCCTTATGCTGTTATTACAGGTCTATGGAGAATAAATCAAACATGGAATTATCGCATCCGGGAATAACAATAAAAAAGGACTTTAATACGGAATTTAAATTTGCCATAGGGTTGAAAACTGTAATGTATAGCGGAAACTGTGTTTTCGAAAATCTATTGGCAAAATATACGGTATCATTATCAATTGACGGAGGAGCGGATATTGATTTTAAAACAGCTTCGGTAAATGAATGGTCGCAAACCTTCGGTACAGAAAACCTGATAGATTCAATTTATTATTATATCGGATTCACTGTGCCTTTAGGTAAACAAGTAACCGAAGGATCAAATATCAAGATCAAACTGAAAACAAGGGGTATATATTTTACGGAACTGGATAATATTCAGGAGAATAAAGATCAGGAAGTCATGTTCGATGAATTGGGAATATTCTATACAAGAAAAGAATGCCCCGAAGCGCCGGCTCTATCAAAAGCAAGTTATATTAGCAATAAGGGAAATGATTATGTGGAAATATCATTCAGTGCACCTGTAAACTCGCCTGTTGCGCCTTACGGTTATAACATTTACAGGAATGGTATAAAACTGGTACAGATATCAAATACATCCTATCAGGATTTTGATATTAGTAGCGGTACGACTTATAATTATGCTGTAACTGCCGCATACAACGGTCTTGATTATCCTGAATCATCTATTGTTGACTGCTATTTTACAGTGACTACCGGACAAATAGTATATCCACGGCCAAGGGATTTTACTTTAGTAAAAGGCGATGCCGAGAACTACAACACAGTATATTTAAGCTGGGAATGTCCTGTAGGCGATTCTGTGTCAGTTTATAATGTTTACAGAAATGATATTATAATAGCTCAGACAGAAGACACAGATTATATTGATTTATGGCTGGAACAAGGGGAATATTATTATTGTGTGTCTGCAGTGTATTCCGGAGGCAGCGAATCTGATGACACCGAGACATTATTGGTAACTATAATAAATCCTGATGGATTAAGTTTGCCAATGAGCAAAGATTTTGAAAATGGCGGTACAATTCCCGAATTTTGGGAAGTGGGCGGTTGTGTAATTGTTAATAGACATCCATACAACTGGTGGGAAGTAGCTTCAACAACTTACACAGGCCAAAACGCATACAGCGGTGATTATTTGGCAAATATTGGTACCGGTCCATTTACTTCAAGTTCAACAGAATACGATACATGGGCACGCGACTGCATTACATCACCAAAGCTGAATCTGACTAATTACAAGAATGTTAATCTTTCATTAAAGTACTATATCGAAGGTTATACAAGCTTAAATGAACGAACATCAAATTTCATACGATTATTAATGGTTAACACCGACCAGATTGATACTTTAGCTGACGGCACGCCCAACTGGTGGTCAAGTTCGATTGATTTGTTTTCAATCGACAGTATTGGACCTGACAAATATACAACTGACTGGGTTTCGCTTAATGTTCCGATAGATAACTCTTATTTAAATGATAAGGTGCAAATTGGAATCTTTGCCCAAGTTGATAACTATTATCTTCCCATAAACAAAAAATTATATCTTTATTACGCTATAGACAGTCTTGTAGTTACGGGAAGTATTAAAGCCGAATCGCCTGAAAATCTTGTCATCGTAAATAATAACGGTACCATGAATCTAACATGGGATTCTGTAGCTGATGCGACGCAATATTATATTTACAGATCAGATAAACCTGATGTCGCTTATCAGGAAATAGGCAGTTCTGCAATTGCTTCGTACAGCGATGATATAACGGGTTTACCTGACGGTGTCTATTTCTACAAAGTAGTATCTGAGGTAGTCCAAAAAATCTATCAGGCTTCAGGTGGTGACTTAAATAATCATAGGACGAAAACGAAGGAGGTGGAGAAATGAAAAGGCTTATAATTTTTATGCTAATATGCTTCATAGTGTTATATGCGTACAGATCTTTACCGAGCGATGCTGTCGGCGTGAGTAAGGCAACATGTATCAATTATAAAGATTTAGACTACCATCATATTTCGATCCCATTTCAGGGTAATATTAACGCAGCATCAGAAATGGATCCTGACGGCACTTGTTTTCAAGCTATAAGCAGATGGGATCCATTGCTTCAGAAATGGATTACAGCAGTATATCAACCTGAATTTGGCTGGCAGCAGGATTTTCCTATACATGCAGGACAATCTTATGAAATTCACTCTTTAATGTCGGATTTTAATTTTATTACAAGAGGTAAATATGAAAAATTGCCTCCGTATAATCTGATAACTACTAATCCAGAAAGATCGAATATGAATTTTATCATGGTGCCTTTAGAAAGATATGATTTGCTATGGGCTGGTAGCGGTCTGGGTAATGATATCGGCAGCTGTACTCAGGTAAGCATGTTAGAGCCAAAATTGCATGCATCGAGAATTACAATGTTTAACGGATTAAGTTGGACCTGGGATTTTCCAATAAAAATCGGTGATCCTCTAATGGTGGATATGAGTTCGGATGTTGTATGGCCGTTTACCGATACAGTTGAAGTTAAGTTTCCTAAAGCTAGTTATTGGAGGGTAGTAAAAAAAGATAAAAAGGATTATGATGTAAAATCAAGTGATTTTGATTTGACATTTAAAGCATGGATAACGGGCAGGGAAGAAGATATTATTGATCAGGAAACATTCGGTTGCGGGTTCGAGCAGATCCTTGACTCAATGTCAACGGCTTACATCAATTTAGGTAATTTTAAAACAAAATGGTCTCCGGGTGAAATCATTAATATTCAAATAGCAGATCCTTCTGCTAAAAGAAAAGGTAGAGGCAGTTATAAAATTAAAAAAGATTCTGACACTGTTTTTATAGGATTCCAATCTTTAATAAAAGACACCGGAGATGCAATTGTGTTGGATATTCCTATTGAGGATGAAGATATTATCCCCTACGAGACAGAACTTTATCAGAATTACCCGAACCCTTTCAATCCTGTGACTACAATAAAATTCTCTCTGAGAACTGACTGCAAAGTAAAGCTTAGCGTATTTAATTATAAAGGGCAGGTTGTTAAAGAAATTATCAACGATAATATTATTAAAGGGTATCATAAAGTTGATT
>DMMZ01000022.1 GCA_003452915.1 Clostridiales bacterium
ACTAAACCAGCAGATACTATTGGGGGAATAAAAGGATTGTGGTTTATTCCTGTTGACGATGTAGCATCGTTTGGTGATGTTATTTTAAACGAACTGCAAAGCATTACTTTGCTAAACGGTAAAAGCTGGAAATACATCTATAGCATTTATTCAGATAGGGAGTTCTACGAAAATAAAAAAGAAAATAAAGAAGGAATATCTTTCGAGAAATCGTTTAAAGCATTCTTCCCTGGTTATTCGGTAGAAAGTCTTTTACAGTTCGAAGAAATGAAATATACCCGCTTTTGTATAGCTTATCAAGACAATAACTACCTCTTTAAACTTACCGGAACAATTAATAATCCGCTTAACTTTAGATATAAGTTAATCACCGGAAGCACTGGAGCAGACAATAGTGGTGTTGAATTTGAATTTTACGGGAATAGCAAAATAAGAATCTTAGAAGTAACAAACGAAATATTACATGTTTTACCAATTACTTACACCGACTGGTTTTTGCCAAGTATAGATGAACTTCAGGAAATAAAAAACAATCTGTATAATTATGGTCTCGGTTCATTTAATTCAGGGTATTATTGGTCTAGTTCAGAATACGATGCAATATCATCATATTGCCTTGATTTCACAGGTTCGGCATCAGTACTTGAAAAAACAGAAACTGCACACGTAAGAGCATGTCGTTCATTTACAGATGTTTCTGGAAAGTATAATTTAAGAGATATAGGCCCTGCCGGGGGATTGATATTTTACATTGATGACACGACATATTATGAAGCAGCTCCTATAGATATTGAAAGGAATACATTTAGTAATATAACAGACAAGGCAATTAGAACAACAGAAACGGCAATTGGAACAGGCGCCACAAACACGGCAGCAATTATTGAACAAGCTAGTGGGGCGAATGATTGGTTTTTACCAAGCAAAAACGAGATAGCCGCGATGTATAATAACTTAAAAATTTATGGATTAGGAAATTTTACAAATAATTTTTATTGGACATCTAGCGAATATAATGCATCTTATGGTGTTTTATTTAATTTTTCAGATGGTACCAATTCTATTTTATATAAAAATTCTTCCATAAGAATAAGGCCTTGCAGGAAATTTACTTCATTAACTCAATATTCTCTAAGAGATATAGGACCTGCCGGTGGATTGATATTTTATATAGATGGAAACAATTATTACGAATCTAATCTATATGATCTTGTTGGTATTTGGTCAAATGTTTATCCTGGATTAATTGGAACAACAAGCGCCAATATAGGCGAAGGATTGAATAATACGAATGAAATAATAGCTCAGGCAGGCCACATAGATAGTTCGGCGAAGCTGTGCTTAGATTACGATAATAGATACGCGCACTCATATTCAGCAGCCAAGCTTTGTAACGATTTAGAAATAACAGCATGACAAATATAATCCAGATATCAGAAGTTTTTGCAGGCTTGCGTTCCATTAAAATTTATAAAACAAGTGATATTGTAGCTTTTGGCGATGTTATAAATGGAGTTGTACAGGGAATAAGTGCATCGGATTATACCGAAATACAATTTTCGCAAGGTGCGGGTAATTACGAACACGAGAGTAAAAATAACAAATACCTGATTAATGAATCGGGATTTTCAGTCTTTGTTCCAGGAAATGATATTGATCAAATACTTCAGTTAATTAATTTAGACAACGAGCGCTTTGTTGTTGTTTTTACCGATAGAAATGGAACTGAGTGGATTGCCGGAACAATTGATAATCCATTAAGACTAACAGATAAATACAGCACAGGCAAATCGCCTTCAGATAAGTCGGGGCGCGAATTTATTATATCCGGCAACCAGCTTAAAACAATTTATTCGTTTACGCAAGTTGATAGTTTTCAGCTTGATTTTTATGTATTTGACATAATTGGAGATGTTGAAAATGCGTTAATTACAATAGGAACACTATCTATTTTAACAAATAGTGATGGTTGTGCAATATTTAATATTTATGAAGGAACATATAATTATATGATATCTAAGATAGGATATTTAGATAGTGTAGGTTCGGTTGTAATTAGTGGTTCAAATGTATCAGAAGAAGTAGAAATGAACGGGAGTTGTGAAATAACATTTCACGCTGAATACAATAGCCAAAATCTGGAAAATATATTGATTACGATTAAAGATATCACAAATACAAATACAATAGATTCGGGGTACACAGATGTAGATGGAGATTATAGTGTTACACTATACGATGATATATATTATATCATCGTTGGAGAATTACAGTGGGATTTAAAATGTACAAATCATTTTATTACGGCTCCTGTTCCTTCGTATACAGATAATTTAATTATTATTCAAAAAGACTTATGTGCAGTTACCTTCGCGGTTAAAGATTCTTCTAATAGTCCTATTATAGGTGCAGAAATAGGAGGTGCGTTCTTTGTTTTATACAATGATTTAGATAGTTATTTTGGTCATCAGGATCATATATTAATAACAAACTCAAATGGGGAAGTAACCGTTAATGAAATTTCAGGAGATTATACTTTTGAAATTAAGAAATCTGGATACTCTTTTGCCAATCCTGGGAGTGTACTTGTTAACACTTCCGAAAATGAAACAATGACAGTAAATATTGTAATGACATAAATTCCCTGTCCTTTTTTGCCCGTTTATACCTATATAATATTGTTTGCAAATAGATTATAATCTAATCAGCAAACAATGCATAACCTGATTTCAGAAATACTTTCCGGTGTATGGCTTATTGAACCACAAAAAGCAAGTGGTTATTTACCTATTGTGGCCAACCTTTTAAAGGGAGAATCAAACGACCTTATTAAAAACCTAAGCGAAAAAAGGCTAGAAAGCAAGGCTTTATTGTTTGATGCCGCTACTGGTTATCGTATTTCCGAGTATGGTGTTGCAGATTCACCCGAAAAAGCACCCGAAAATAGCGTTGTTATAATTCCTGTTGCTGGCCCAATTACCAAATACGATCAGTTTTGCGGACCATCAGGAACAAAAACAAAAGCAGATATACTTCAAAGAGCTGATTCAAACCCAAATATTGTTGCTGCTATTTTAGAAATTGATAGCGGTGGTGGCGAAGGTGCCGGAACACAGCATTTTGCCCAGGTAATTAAAAACACCAATATGCCGGTTATTGCTTTTGTTGAAGACATGGCAGCAAGTGCCGCTTATTGGATTGCATCTCAATGCGATATTATTGTTATGCAGGAAAAAACTTCTCAGGTTGGAAGTATTGGTGCATATACAACGTTGGTTGATGTTAAAAGATATTTTAAAAACATTGGCCTTGATATATTAGAGGTATATGCAAAACAATCAACAGAAAAGAATAAGGCTTTTAGAGAAGCTTTTAATAACGACGACACCTCCTTAATCAAAGATAAAATATCCGAGTTTAATCAGTTTTTTATTAATGATATAAAATCATTTCGCGGCGAAAAAATAAAATCAGACCCATTTAAAGGGCAGATGTATTTTGCCGAGCAGGCAGTTGAAATTGGACTTGCTGACGAAATAGGAACGCTGGATTATGCCATTAAAATAGCTGCTAATCTCTCAAAAAACTATAATCAAAACCCAGATAAAATGAAAATTAAAGAATCATGGAAAGCTCTTGTGGCTCTTTTCGGATCGGATACAACCGAACTTAAAGAAGAAGGAGTTGAAAAAATAAACAATGAGCTTCAAAGCAAAACCGATGAATTGGCAACAAAAACATCGGAAAACAGTCAGTTAAAAACTGATCTCGAAACCGAAAAAGCTGCTCGTGTAGCTGCCGAAAACTCTCTTAAAACAGAACAGGAAAAGGTGGCAACACTCGAAACCGAAAAAGCTGCTCTCGAAACAAAACTAGCTGCAAAACCAGCAGTAAGCTCTGCTTCTCCTGAAGGCACAGATCCTAATCCTGTATTAAACTCAATCGAAGAGCCATTTGATGAAGCCGATGAAGTTGCAAAATCAATCTTAAAACATAAATAAAAAATGGCAGACTTAACCAAACCTATTGACATTTCCGCGTTTAACGACGTTGCAAAACGATACGAGCAGGAAATAAAACCGCTACCTTTATTAAAGGCCAGCGACGCATTGCAATACATGACTCCAATGACCGGAGTTGCAAACTCGGTTGTGATCACCAAAATGAAAAAAGGGGCAATCTCTAAAAAGTACACCGGTACTTTCTCTGCCGATAAAACTATCGGTACTCCAGAACAACGCACATTAACTGTTTACCCTTGCGTGGCAGAAATGAGCGACGAGCCCGAACGTTATCGCAAAACCTTTATAGATTATATCTATGCCGAAGGTGTTCGCGCCGATGTGGAAGAAGCTAAAAACCACCGATTTATTAAGTGGCTTGTT
>DMMZ01000025.1 GCA_003452915.1 Clostridiales bacterium
TATAAAAAGCCTGATGTTTCAATGACGCTTAATGGATCATTAGCCGGACTTGTTTCAATTACAGCAGGCTGTTCTACGGTTACAATTTCAGGTGCGGCAATTATCGGTATAATCGCCGGATTTGTTGTAGTTTATGGAATTGAATTTATTGACAAGGTGCTTAAAATAGACGATCCTGTCGGTGCAATTGGTGTACACGGTTTATGTGGAGCAATCGGAACTGCACTTGTTGGTGTTTTTTCATATTTTGATCCTTATACAAATACGGAAATACTTTCCAAAGGTAATGGGCTCGGTTTGTTATACGGAGGAGGTTTCGGACAGCTTATAACACAAATAATCGGTGTGTTTGCTGTAGCAGCATGGGTTGCAGTAACAATGATCGTATCATTTTTATTGATTAAAAGATTTTTGGGACTTAGGGTTTCTGTTCATGAGGAAACTGTTGGTCTTGACATTGAGGAACACGGACTTGTCAGTTCTTATGCAGATTTTATGCCTGCTATTGCTGTGAGTATGGCTTCAGAAGAAATCGAATCTACCGTTATCGGAAAAACCAATATCGATGAAGCAATACCTGTTACCCTTAAATCAAATAGTATCCCCGCCGCTTCTGATGTGAAAATGACAAAGATAGAAATCATCTGCAAGCAAAGCAGATTTGAAACGCTTAAAGAAGCAATGTTCGAAATCGGTATAACCGGAATGACAGTTACTAATGTTCTGGGTTGCGGAATACAGAGAGGCAGTCCAGAGTATTACAGAGGTGTTGAACTCGAAACAAATTTATTGCCTAAAATTCAGACAGAGATTGTTGTTTGTAAGGTTCCTGTCAGGACGGTTATTGAAACAGCCAAAAAAGTATTATATACAGGTCGTATAGGTGATGGTAAAATTTTTGTTTATGATGTGGAAAACGTCATAAAAGTACGTACAGGCGAAGAAGGCTATGATGCTTTACAGGATGTTGAATAAAAAAAGGGGGTACGATTTATGATCGTACCCTACTTTAATTATAAATAATCAAACCACATAAATAAGAAATAGAATTTAAAGAAAAAGATATCAACAATGCTTTTGGTATTTTAAAATCACAAAGTTTATTATAAATATAAGCTTCAATTAAAACAACTATTGTTTCAAGAACTATAACCGTATGATAATAATATCCGATGCCAAAAAACTTTACGCTGAACATTAATAACAGGTTTATAGCAGGATTTGTAAGCAAATTGCAAAGCAAGCAGTAGTAAATATATTCCTTTTTTCTGAAAAAAAGAAATATAATAGTTCCTTCTACAATAATTGAAAAGCCCAGAGGAACGGAATAAACCGTTCCTCTATTAATAAAACTATATATTACTGCCTGTATACGAGATAATTCTTTCTACATTATAACCTGCGTCGGTAAGGAGCTGGACAATTCCGTCCTCACCTAACATATGACCCTCTCCGACAACATAGAAAACTTCCATGTCATCTGCAAGATATTCCTCAGCAGTATCGAACATTCCGATATTTCTATCGATTATCATGGCCTTATTATATTCATTAATGAGTAATAATTCTTCTTTTGAATAATAACCGGCAGGAGGTTCACCCAGCAGCATTTCTTCAAGGTAATCGATATCACCGGATTTCCATGCTTCATAGGTATTATAAATATTTTGAGTATAATCTTCAATGGTATAATTAATCGTATCAGAAAGCATGAACTCCTGAAGTTCTGCCGAAAAATTCAAAAACATATTATACTGAAATTCCAACGATTCAATTTCCAGTATTTCTTTGTCGTCCTCGTCCGCAAGGTCCATAAAATATGAATCCAAGCCGTAATCAAAAGTAAGCTCGCATTCTGACCTGTAAATCTCATCTATGAGCATATACCACATTATGGGTTTATAATAAATAAACGACTCAACCCTTTGTTTTCCGTATTTTTCCTCCAATATTTTTAACGCTTCTTCAAAAACCTCTGAAGGAATATGGTCATCTATAGTGCTGCCGTCTTTGTAGAGCATTGATTGATAAAATTTGTTATAATCAAAATCCGCGTTCTCGACATCACATTCAACAGCCAAAGCATCACTCGCTTCAAAAGCAGACATAATTACATCGGGCAGCGGATAAGCACTTTCATCAGCAACATGAATCGAACCGAAAAGCCAAATTACACCGTCACTGTCGTCACTTGTAACTTTCCAAAATAAAGGCGTGGATGCATTGATATTAATTTCCGAGGATATATCTGAATTGTCATATGTATTTTCATCCGATATATCTGATGAGCTTGTGTCCAAATAAACGTATCTTGCATACTTACAAGAGGAAAGACCAAAAATCAATATAAAAACCATTAATAGACAAAGCAGCTTCTTCATAAAAAACCCCTCTTGTTGTTAAATAAATTTCTATGCCATTTTGGCAAGCATTTCTTTTGTGACTTCGCACATCGTTTTTTGTCCTGCAAGCACTCTTTCAATTTCTTCACAAACATGTTGACCAATTTTTTTAAGCCCGTTGTTCGCCTGACCTGCAAGGTGAGGAGTCATAATGCAGTTTCGTATACTACGTAAAGGATGATCGACTGCCGGTGGTTCGGGGTCTGTAACATCAAGGCACGCATATTTTAGGTTTCCTGCCTTCATATGCTCGTATAAAGCTTGTTCGTCAATTAAGGACCCTCTTGCGGTGTTAATAAGTACAGCATCCTTTTTCATCATTGCTAGAGTTTCTTTATTAAACATATGATATGTCTCTGGTATTGAGGGTGCGTGTATTGAAATTATGTCACTTGTTTTTAAAAGTTCTTCGAAAGTAACCTTTCTTGCTCCCATTTCTACCGCTTTTTCTTCACTCACAAAAGGATCATAAAGAATAATATCCACGTTGAACGCGTGCATCAATTCAATGTAATGCCTGCCTGCCCAACCGCCACTGACAACTCCGATAGTAAGGTCATATAATTCTCTTATGTTTTCCTTACCCTCTGCCCAGCCACCATTGTGTATGTTTTCGTTGAGAGTAAAAAAGTTCTTTGATGCAGCTATTGTAAACCCGAGAGCAGTTTCTGAAACACCTGTACTGAGTACATTTGCAGCACTGCATACTCTAATACCCTTCTCCCACAAAGCGTCTGAAACAATCGGTTTTACACTACCTGCTGCATGAATAACGAGTTTCAGGTCGGGGCAAACCTCCAGTATATCCTCATCAATGGCTTCATTTCCCCATGAGGTTACCGCAATAGTTGCACCGGCAATAACTTTTTTAACACTTTCCTTGTCTGTTCCGCCGTTATTTATTACCACTTCTCCGATTTTTTCAAGTCGTTTTATAGACTTTTCGTTAATAACCATATTCCTGCAGCCGTTGTTTAAAATCAATGCAATTTTTTCCATTAATATTTACCTTTCTGGATGTACTTTCCTTGTATTTATCGACCAATTTCTATGCTTATCTCAATTAATTATTTTTTCGTGAATCCATTTATCAGCAATCACAGCGGCTTGTTTGGGTGTAAGGATTGAGGTATCAAGAAGTGTAATATTGGGAGTTGTTTTACTTGCGTTTTCCTTTAACCAACGGTTGAAGTCTGTTGAGCTTTTCACCCAATTATCATCGGTTACACCTCTGCCGATTTGCATACGCCGCACAAGTTGATTTNNGATAATGAATATTCGTAAATAAACTTCGTGTGTCACTTCTTTCGAACTGTTCCGGAGTAGCGCATCCACAAAGAACGACCGGTTTCCCGATTTGCGATATGTTTGCGCACACACGCATCCAAAGTTCACGGTAAGCACGATAATCATCTTCTGGAGTATTAAATACATCGTTCCAGAGGAGATCGCTTTCCATAACGATATAATTTGTTTCGTTTTGAAAAAGTAATTCGGACATAGTTGACTTACCGACACAACTTGCTCCAGTAATTATAAATAGTGGTTGTTTTTTTGTTGGATTCATCTGTTTATTACTCTCCTTCTCTTTATAGCTTCCATATGT
>DMMZ01000024.1:0-193 GCA_003452915.1 Clostridiales bacterium
GCAGGAAGAAGGATACTGGTTCGCTTCGTAGCAGTCCCACCACGCAATCGGGTCGCGGTAATTCGAACCGCTCTTCGTCGCTGTTTTGAGGTTACCGAAGCTGACGTTATCCATACGGCAGGTCAAGCCTGCCGTATGGTAGTTCTCCCGCATATCGCAGAAATTGTTTTCATAATCAATCTCGTAATCCGTA
>DMMZ01000024.1:264-1599 GCA_003452915.1 Clostridiales bacterium
GCGTTCCGGGTGCAGGCGTCCATGCTCGTAGATTTCGTCCCATGCTTGCTGTTCCACAAGTCGGTAGATTTCTGCAAGGCATACCTCGAAAAAGAGATGGTGTTGGGATAGGTGGCTATACCGAGCAGCCACCTGACTACTCCGTTTTGGTCGGCAGCCGGATATATGCCGTTATCTCCGAAGCCTGTGCAGCTGAAGGTCACGTAAAAGGTCCCTCGGATAATTACCACATCGGTATCTGTCTTATTGATGGCTATCTGGTTGCCTTCGCTGTCCTGCAGGAACGCGTGCGTGACAAAGTGATAATAGGTGTCGTAATAGGCGGCGAGGAAACCGACCTCCGTAATGTTGTTCCCGTTATACTCATCCGCCTCAATACGGATTTCCTTTGTGATATACGAAGTCGGATAAGGGTATTGGCAATTGAAAATACCAGGTCTACCTCTTTGCTTACATTTATACTTTCGTCATCAAACATGACGCGCGTCACTTTCGTGGGTGCCATAATGCTTTCCTCCATATCAATATTCGTTAATATCAATTCCTGCTTTTAGCAGTCGCTCATAGCGTTCGTTTGACATGACAACCGCTATGGGCTTTCCGTTTTTCAGGATGAACGCCGTTTTATCTTCATTGGATAAAGAGGTAAGTATTTTTGATGACTGCCCTCTGAGAAAGTCGGCCATGTTGTGATGCTCCATAGGTACTTTCGCTTTCTGTTTTTTCTCAGGCAAAGGTCATGCCTCCTTTCGCAATTATACATCACATATTATAGCACAAGGTAATTGTAATTACAAGTCTAATACAATAATTTATTATAACTGTAATAGTAATTACTTATTAGCAAAATAGGTGAAGACACAGCGATATAGTAAGACAAACCGCGTACATTTTAATTTTACATTGACCGCCTTGTCAAAGTGGTAAGTTGCCCTCCCGACACAGCAACATGAACAATAACTGTATAAAACAAAACAAGGCTTTTTTAGTGCTTCTACGCCGAAAAAGCTTTTCAATTTGTATCAAAGTTTAGAACAGCATAGAGCCTGACGGTAGTCGCGGACATTTACTACTGGAATAACTTAATCGCTAACAATACTCTGTTTTTTAACGATTGCCTTCTCGCTAACGAAAGGTAGCTCGTAGGCCGATAACCAGAAAGTAAAACAAGTCTTCTGCGAAATCAATCGACATCGTGAAAGCCTTGCCTTTTGCCAACAAATCCTTGAAAAGCCTGTATTTACGCAAAAAAAGACCGTCATAACGGATACTTGATTGTATCAATTATGACGGTCTTTTATGGCGGAGAAGGAGAGATTTGAACTCTCGCGCCGG
>DMMZ01000024.1:1642-17935 GCA_003452915.1 Clostridiales bacterium
TCACCACTTGAGTACTTCTCCGTAGGAAATTAATTTTAATAAATATTATATTAATGCATGATGGTGAAATGCACTTTTTCGCACACTAGAGATCGTAATTGATGGCGGAGAGAGTGGGATTCGAANNCTTAAACCGCTCGGACATCTCTCCTCAAAGTCTGCAAGTGGTAGAATACCATAAAACACACTTTTTGTCAATATTAAATTGAAAAATTTAAACAATAAGATTTTTGTTAATTTCTGTTGAAAAATAAGGAAATAAGTGGTATTATGTAAATAAGATTATTTTACAAAAGAGGTGTCGGTGTGATTTGGAGAAGATTAATCTGCTTGTTTTTTGCTATAATTATATGTTTTACTTCGTTTGAATTAAGTATAGAACCTGCTACTACGACTTCAGAATATAATTTTTCAGAGAATATCGTATATGGCGGAAAAGCTGTTGATGTGGGCGATTATATATATTATGTTAACACAGATGATAACAACCATTTATATCGCAGAATCGCTGGAAGCAACAAAAGCGAGCTTGTATATTCATCTCCTGTCGGATACCTAAATCTGCTTAATGATAGAATTTATTTTATTTCAGAAAATAAAATAACCAGTATAAATTACATAGGAAAAGATAAAAAGGTACTTTATAATAGTAATTATGAACTAACTCACCTGTATGTTGCGGTCGATTGTTTTTATTTTCTTTGTAAAAACGAGATTTTAAAATACAAAAATGGAAATACAAAACCTGTTTTTTCTGCAGAAGGAATGATTGCTTTCCTTCCTATTAATAAATATCAATTTAAGTGGTACTCCAATAACCCTGAATACATCGAAATAGATCAAACAAGCGACGAGATATATGAAGAAGCAAAAGAAAGATTTATTGAACATACATATAGTTTATATACAAACAGCATAACACAGCCTCTTGTAGTTGGTTCATATAATTCGTCAGGAGTATCCTACGATTATAAAGGTCCTTATGTTGAAATAAACGACATTACTCTTCCTCTTGCTGAATATATGCCGGGTAGCTTTTTCTCTAAAAACGGACAAGCATGCACCTGCCACAACGATCATAGCGTTGATTGTATAGCTTCCCTTGACAACTGTAATTGTATGCGATATTGGCCTACAGGAAAAAAAGAAACCTGCGAGGTTGACTTGTTGGGAGCACAATGCTTTGCCTTTGCAAGATTTGTTTTTTATAAGAGTTTTGGATTTATAGATCACTCATATTATAATCCAGGAAAATTTAACAGTGTCGGAGCATTGGCACCCGGAGTAATTACGGAAAAATCGGTCAAAGAATTAATGATGAAGGCCAAAACAGGAGCTCATGTAAGGTTAACTCGCGGACACTCTGTTTCTGTTCTTACAGTGGATGAAGATTTTATTATAATTTATCATGGAAATTCAGGCGGTGATGGAATTACCTATCAACCCTGCATTGTTTCTACAAGACGCTTCACTTGGGCAGAATTTGCAGCATATGCTGTTTCCGGTATAAGCTATGTTAATATGCCAACCGTATATCCGGATGATGTGACTGTAACTCCTAAAGTGAACATTACGGGATATTATAAATTAAAAGATAATCTTAATGTACGTACCCAACCTGTTGTTTCAGATAACATTGTTGGACTACTTAGTGCAGGAAGCTTTGTGAATGTAATAGAAGTTGATGGTGTTTGGGGTAGAATTGAATATGGAGGAAGTGCTGACCGTTGGATATGCCTTGATTATACTTCGTTTTATACGCTTTCATCAATAACACCGGGTCAAAATAGTCCTGTATTCCTAGACAACAACAGCGGTTATTTTATAAGCAAATCCGATAGATTAAATTTTACCGATTTTACTGATGGTTTTTCTAATCAAAATTTATATGCTTATGATAAAAACGGTAATAAATTATCGGAAAACAATTATATTAGTACAGGGAGCGTTTTAAAAATAGAAGTTAACGGTACTGCTGTCGATACAAAAACAATTATAGTTCGTGGTGATGCTAATGGAAATGGAGTTATCGACGCAGGAGATTATTTAATCTCAAAAAGAATATTCCTCGGCAGTTTTACAACAGATAATATATATCGTATAGCTGCAGATGCCAATGCCGATTCTGTAGTGAATTCTAAGGATTACCTTGTTTTAAAAAGATATTTAATAGGAGTTCAAATTATCGAAATTTTAAATTAAAAGGCGATTTACCATGTAATTTTTGGTTAATAAACACATTATGTAATAATTTTTTATATTTAATAGTAAAATTACTATTTACAAAATAATTAAATAATGATATTATATTAATAGTTTCAATTTAAATAAAGAGGAGAAGTTTCATGAAAAAAATTATTGCTATCATTNNTAGGCGATGGTTATGCAACCGAACCAAAATACGCGGATACAGACGGAAAGGAACTTACCGATGGAGTTATTGTTACTATAAAGGACGATAATAATGCGACAGGTGCGGAATGGGTAGGCTTCCATAATTCATTAAAAGGCGGAACAGAAACTTCCGGAGCCGCTTTTTATGAGGTTACGATTGACCTCGGAGCTATAGAAGACAATCTTATAAGATTTGTTACATATTCGGAGCATCATTGGGCTTATGGTATAGAGGCACCGACTGATGTAATCATATCTGTTTCCGAAGACGGTGCCACCTTCACAGAAGCAGGCAGTGCTGCAGCTGATGTAGCAAACCTTATAAGAATTAAAGCAGATGAAGATGATGAAGAAAAAGTTGGAGTATCGGATGTTATCTATACTCTCAACCTTAACGAGGGCACAAGAGGTAGATATGTAAAATTTCATATAACCGCTGGAGTAGCAACAAACTTCACTTTTATTAATGAACTTGAAGTTTATCAGGGTGATTCGGTTGCAGAAGAATCTGAGGAATCACAGGTTTTAGAGCCGGCTGAAGCATATTCACTTATTGATTTCGACGAAACAAAATGGTTGGTTGGTGATCCTGTAGCTAATGAAACCGCTACAGTTACAAAGTCCGGAAATGCAATAGTTGTTTCGGGCAGTGTTGCTTCTTATCCTTATGCTTATTATAACATTGAGACACCCGTAACTGTAAATATAGATGATTTTGAGCTTGTATATGATTTTACAGTAAGCGGTGATGGATCAGCTAATATTGTACTTTTCTGTGAAGGCTCAACAGTTGAAGATAATTCAAATTATATAAGTGACTTGACTCACGCTATTGTCGAGGATGGAGATCCACAGCGCCCCAATGAAGGTGACGATATTATAGACGGTACGTATACTGGAAAAATTAAACTTTCCGATCTTAACTTAGAACATGTTACCCTTCTAGAAGAAGGAAAAATTCAAATATCCGCAGTTAAAGTCTATACTGTAAACGGCGGTGTTGTTACAATTAACAAGTTCGCAATAGAATCAATAGCTACACTTGAAGTAAGCGAAGATGAGAGTGAAGATGAAAGTGAAGATACTTCCTTAGAAGCTTCATCCACAGACGATACAAGCAGCACTCCTGGAACCGGTGATAATGGTATGATAATTTTTGTAGTTGCTGCTGTAATCTCTATGATTTCAGTTTTTGCATTTGCAACGAAAAAGAGAATTAAGCAATAAAAAACAATATTAAATTCTAATAAAAAAAGCGAGGATTAAGTGTCCTTGCTTTTTATGTTTATTATGTGATAGTAATTGTATTTATTAATAAAAATCATTTGCAATAAGAACTAGTTAATTAATAATTAATACTATTAAGGTGGAATATATTGGGGAAAATTGTATAATAGAATTAGAGACACGAAGTTTAAAATTCTCGAAAGTTATGTTTAAGGTACATAACTTTTAGAAAAATGGGGAACCGTTCCAAATGAAAGGAAGGGTGATAAATTTGGAAAAAGAATTTGAATTCGACAATGCATTTTCTACCTTTATTGATGGTAATGAATACGAGGCGACTGAGGACAAGCTGTTTAAATTGGTGCTTGCTGCTTTTAAAGCTGGTTGGGTCGCAGCAGGTGGCGACAATACAGAAGAACAAAAACCTATAGCAAGATGTATTGGTGCAGATTATTATCTAAAAAAGCTTAACAAAATACATCAGCATCAAACGAATAAATTATAATGTGGTATAAAAAGTCCGAAGCTGATGCATTAGCTTCGGATTTTTTATTATTTAAATTTAGTATTATTTGTTTTTTTATAGGTATTAACTATCTTATGATTTCTAACCAGCAGTAAACTTGCGTTTAATATTGAAAGCAAACAAAAGGTAAACAATAAAATTATTATCAAACTATTTCCCATAAAGTTCATTGTAGGGTTATATAAATCAAGAATTTGAAAAGTAATAAAAACACCTGCGAAAATAATATTCAAATTGCAAAGTATAATTTTAAAGGTTCTCATAATCTAATCCAGCTCCTTTATAAAAATACAATCACTGACCGCCCTGCCACCATCATAAGGTTGATTAAAAATTCTATCGTTAAAAGTCATAGATGAGGATTGTCCACCGTCAAGATTATATGCTGCCTTGCAGCCTAATTCTTTCATAAGCTCCGAAAGCTCGCTCATTTTCATTCCGCAGGAATAACCTTTTTGCCGTCCGTCAACAAGCACAAAGCAATAATGCCCCGGCTCGTAATATCCTATTACGCTTCTAGGATTTTTTGGAGTAACACGACTGTTAAAGTCGGAAAGACAATTTTCGTTTTCATCCAGAAGCACCGGGCCGAAGGTCCACGCCTGATATGCACCGTCTTTAATTGCTTGGTCGATGTTAAATTCATCCGGCGAAAAGGTTTTTATCGATCCGTCATAATACAAAACGCAAACATCGGAATTATCCGCATTTTTACGGTAAACAACACCGTTTCGTATAACAGCTCCGCTCTGTCCATTTCCGTAATAATCACCGTTTATGGCTAAAATGGCATTAAGATTAGAGTCCATATCAATTAAATTTTCTGAGTATCCGACACCATATTTATGATTAGCAAAGCCTGACTCCAAACAATTAATATCTGTTATATAAATATCAGCTACATAATATGTTATCAGGGAATCGCCCGAACCTTTTGTATGCTTTGTTACCGTAATCGAAACATTGGGACTTGTATATGAATTTTCTGTCTGAATAACAGTATCAGTGAATTTATCTGAAAATTTAACTGCCCATTCAGATAGGTTTTCAGTATTTTGAGAATTATCCAATATATTATCATTTATAGTCGTATCGGTTGTTCTAGGAATTACAATAAAATCACCATCTAATTCTCTGGGAATTCTATAATTTATATAATAAAATGATGTTGAAAATAAGGCAATACACAGTAAATCTATAACGAAATGTGACCACAACGGCAGGACTCTTATTTTGGTAATCATAGGAAACACCTTTTATGCTATTTTTTTACTTTAAATATAATAAACTTCTGTACAGAATAGCTTGCAATAGACAGAATTAATTCTGTAACAAGCTTTGCAATTGCTTTTGACAAACCTGCATGGTCTGTCAGAAATCTTAAAATCAAAGAGTTTACAACCAGTATTGCACCTGCAAGCATAAAGTATTTAACTGCTGTATTCTTTTTAAAAAACGATTTACCGCTTCCTTTATCGAAAACATAAGTACTGTTTATATAGTAATTAAATGAGGAGCTGAGTATTCTTGCGATTATATTTGCCGTAAGGATTGCGGTGCTTTGAATACTAAAAAAGCAAAATACCCAAGCAAACAGGTTAAAAGCCAAATAGTCCAATAAAAAACTTAAAAACGAAGAGCCTGCATATAGAAACAGACTTCCATAAACACGCAGAGAATCTTTGATAACCCTGAAATGCGAGGTGGTATTTTTTTCATCAATATAAATGGTTTCAATCGGGATTTCAGTTATTTTAATCTTTTTCTTTGTACTGGAGGCCAACATATTCATTTCATATTCGTATCTGTCGCCACTTACTTCGAGTAAAAATGGTATCAACTTGACAGTAAATGCTCTTAACCCGGTCTGAGTATCGGAAACATTCGCACCGCTTAATATACGGAAAACAAATCTTGTAATCTTATTCCCCCAGCGTGACTTCCAGGGGATATCTCCCGAAAAGGTTCTTACTCCGAGCAATAAGGAGTCTGGGTAAACTTCCAATGCAGCTAACAACCGTTCGCAATCGACAGGACTATGCTGCCCGTCTGCATCAACTGTTATAATGCCGTAATTTTCGCCTTCAAAGTTTTGTGCGATATATTTTAGAGCTGTTTTAATTGCTGCACCCTTACCTTGATTTATAGGATGCTCCAGTAAAACTATCTTTTCTTTTATTTTAGAAAAAACATATGTTGATGTTTGAGCACTGCCATCATTAACAACAATAATTCTTGAAGAATACTGCGCTTTTAATAATGAATTTATAAGTAAAATCAACTTTTCATCGGGATTATATGCGGGAATAATTATTATATTTTCCATACCCATCCCTCTGAAATAATTTTAATTGCAATCGGTAATTAATTTTTCCAACTCATCAGTTGGTAAACCTAAATGTAATGCACCTTCCAGACGCTTTTTTGTCTGATAACATACTTTTTTACAAAACAACCTATATTCAACAGTATCGGGACGTATTTTCCCCAAATATAAATCAGAATAAGTATAATTTTCGAACTCACTTGTATACTGAGCATTTATAATAACATAGGGTTTTTTCGAATCTGCTGCAAAGATTTCGTTATTTATTGAAAAACCGTTATCCCATAAATATGAACGCAAATCCTCATATGCTGTCATCGGTTGTAAAATCAAATCGCAGTGTGCTTTTATGCCGCCGCGCCTAATTATATTGGCTATTAATGTGCCGCCCATTCCGCAAATGGCAGCCTTGTCAAAGCTGCCTTTTTCTATTGAATCGAAACCGTTTGAAAGCAAGAAGTCAATGTTGCTTATATTGTATCTGATTGCGTTTTTTCTGCTTTGTTCGATCGGACCTGTATTGATATCGCTAGCAATAGCATGCTTAACCTTTTCCGATTGCAGAAGGGCAATAGGTAATAAAGCGTGGTCGCTTCCTATATCTGCCAAGCAATTGCAGGTTCCCACAGCATTATATATGCAGAATAATCTTGTGTCAAGCGAAATCATTCCCTGAACGCTCCGATTTTTAGCATCTCTATTTGTTCATTTGTAAAGGATTGGGTTTCAAAAAATGCAACGCCCTTTGCACCTGCGGCTCTGCAAGCTTCGACTTGTTTTGTAGTTTCTATAATAGGAAGATGGCTATATGCAGGGCAAATACCTGAAATATTCGGGACGTTGCCGTAGTTTTCAACCATAAATTTTACTTCTTTATATACGTCGTATGCATCGTGTAAGTACGCCATCGGATAAATGCAATCAAGCCAGCCGTTTTTGCACCATAATTGCCAGTTTTGGCTCTTTAAACTAATTGCTTCGTCGGGATTTCCAAAAACTGCAGTTGACAGCGTTAGTTTTCTGCCATTATTTTTATAATTATGCACAAGGTCGTACATCATTTTTACATAAACGGTAACATTCTCAGCGCGCCACAGTATAAACTTTTTCCACTCGTCACAATTTGTTGTTATAATTGTTCTTATATCAATACCGCTGGCTTCTTTAAAACAATTAACCGAATAATCATCAAAACCGACACTTTCATCAACCGAGGGAGAAAGGGGATAACGTATGTAATCGAGTTGAATACCATCGAATGCGTATTCATCAAGCAGCTTTTTATACATATCTCGTAAAAATTCTCTTACCTCGGGTTTCGCAGCATTGAAGAAAATAAAACCAGGTTCATGCTTCATAAAAATGCTGCCATTTTTCTTCTGTGCTACCCATTCCGGATGCAGGTCAACAATTGGAGATCCGCAGCCCTTCGATTTATCTTTATTTTCTATTCCGACAAAGAAGTTTTCGATCCAGGCATGTATCTCAACGCCGTACTTTTTTCCGGCTATGATAAATTCGTCTATCATATCAAAATCTGTACCAATTAAATCCTCACGCAGGGGCATAAAGGTACAGCGTTTTGCTACCGAATAACCCTCGTAAATAGTCTCTATAAGCAAAAGATTAATACCTGCATCGGCAAGTCTTTTTACACAAGCATCGATTTGTTCTATATTACGCTCATAGGGGCGGTGCCAGATAGCTCTTACCTCGCCTTTTTTAGTTTCGCAAGTTCTTATATATGCTTCCTCAAGTAAGCTCTTACATTCATCTAATTTCTCGCTTTGAATATTACCATTGATTTTTTCAATTATATTATTTACATCAACTCCGGATCTTCGTGAGCGTGATTTTATTTCATTTAATTTGTTATTATAGTAAATTTTTTTAGCATCATCATCCGCAATAACTGTAAGTATATTATCTTTTTTGTCTATATGAATTTTAACACCCTCAAAGACATTTGTGTTCATAAAATGGGCAGCGGATCCGTGTCCGGACACAACAAAACCGCCCGACGGAATTTCTCTGTTATTGGACCCGAAAGAGGTTAAAACACCATTTTCGACTACAGCCTCAATGCCATAAGCATTTGTACCGGAAGACGGAAGATTTTCATAAATAACCAATTCATCAGCCTCTCTGGGACCGCCAAAATGAGATATTTTTATGCTTTTTTTCATATGTAACCTCCTGGTATTTAACCTGTAAGACAAAAGTCTTACAGCGGTATTTTATCTCCCATTGTTCTAAAAGCTTTTCTTGCTCTGCTCCGCAGGCTGTTTCTGTTCATTAAATATCTTCTTATCATGCAAGCCGCGGAAAACATAACTACCATTCCTGTCACAATTCCAATAATGTTCATTACAATAAACTTCGGGTTTTTAGACTTTAACATATTCATCAATTGCATTATATTATACCTCCGAAAAATTATTTTCTCGAGTTTATTATTGCAAACAAATTCTTTTTTTATACTACCATAAAATATAAAACTTATCAACAAATAAAATCATATTACTTGATTTTTTAATGTTATTTTGTATAATATTGAATTATAATAAAATACTAAATCAAAAAGCAACATAAATCAATCAAAAGAGAAAAAAACTGTTGACAAAAGCCGTAACACTCTATATAATGAAATGTACTGTGCAGAGGATAGGTGAAGATATGATTCTTGATTTAGTCGGACTGCTAGGTGGAGCAGAGCTATCTATACCCTTTAACTGTAGTATTAAGGCGGATGGACTTTCACCGGATATCATGAGCGGAACGGCCAACGCGGAAGGCAATATTAGGAATTTTTCCGGATATATTTTGCTTAACGCCGATATTAAGCTAAAAGCACAGGTTATTTGTGCAAGATGTGGTAATGATTTCGATACCGTGTTTTCATTCAGTACAGAGCAAAAACTTACAAATAAGCTAGAAAATCAAGAAAATGACGAATTTTTAATCATCGAAAACGGCAGTTTTGACATTACCGAGTATGTTAGCGAAAGCATATTGCTTGAGCTGCCGAGTAAGTTTATTTGTAAAGACGACTGCAAGGGTTTATGCCTTAAGTGCGGAAAAAATCTCAACGATTCGCTGTGCTCCTGCGATAAAAGAGACATTGATCCGAGACTAGCAGTCTTATCTGACTATTTTAAAGAAAAATAATTTTTTATAAAAATAAGGAGGTGTTTGGTAATGGCGGTGCCAAAGAGAAAAACATCGAAAGCAAGAAGAGATAAAAGGCGTTCCTCCGTTTGGAAACTTGAACTTCCGGGAATGACCAAGTGCCCAAAATGCGGCGAGTACAATCTTAACCATAGAGTATGCAGCAAATGCGGAAGCTACGGCGGAAAAGAAGTACTTAAAATCAAAGAAAAAGAAGCGTAAAACGGTTGAAAAACAGCGGGTTGCTTTCGTTAAAGCGACGCGCTTTTTTTTCAATTATTTTAGGATAAAATCGGAGTTGTAAAAATGGTAGAAATATTATCTGTTGAAATCGGTTCATATGCTGAAAAAGCAGGGATAAAAGCAGGAGACAAGCTTGTTTCGGTCAACGAAAAAGAAATTTCCGATGTTCTTGACTACCGTTTTTATATCACCGATAAAAAGCTCATACTTATAATCAAGCGCAAGGATGAAGAATTAATTGTTCAGATTAAAAAGCCCGAATATGAGGATATCGGGCTCAGTTTTTCAAGCTATTTAATGGACGAGAAAAAACGTTGTAAAAACAACTGTATTTTCTGTTTTATCGACCAGAATCCTGAGGGCATGAGAGAGTCGATATATTTTAAGGATGACGACGAACGTCTTTCGTTTTTACAGGGAAATTATGTTACGCTGACAAACTTAAATGACAAGGATATCGCACGAATAATCGAAATGCGTATTTCGCCCGTTAATATCTCTGTCCATACGACCAATCCCGAACTGCGTGTAAAGATGATGCGGAACCGACACGCAGGTGAATGCCTTAAATACCTTAAACAGCTTGACGAGGGTGGAATAGCTCTTAATACGCAGATTGTCCTCTGTAAAGGCATAAATGACGGTGAAGAATTGGTGCGTTCGCTCGAATATTTAACTTCACTTAATAACATCCAAAGCATTGCGGCTGTTCCGTGCGGAATAACTACCCACCGCAAAGGTTTGTATAATATCGAGCCTTACGATAGGAAAACCGCTGCAAGTGTTATCGATATAATAGATAATTTCGGAGAAAAATGCCTAAAAGAAAAAGACATACGCCTTGTTTACGCCGCTGATGAATTCTTTTTGAAGGCGGAAAGAGCTATTCCACCCGAAAAATATTACGAGGATTATCCACAAATCGAAAACGGCGTTGGGATGTTACGCTCACATTATGAGGAATTTTTTTATTCTCTTGAAAAAATTGAAAAATGCGGTTATAATAATAGTATTGTTATTAATATTGTTACTGGAGAAGCAGCATATTCGCATATAACTTCACTTGTCGCGCTTGCTTGTAAAAAGTTCCCGATGCTTAATATTCGTGTTAAAGCGATAAAAAACAACTTTTTCGGCGGACACATAACAGTTAGCGGACTGGTTGTAGGCAGTGATATTATCGCACAAATGAAAGATGAAGAAAAGTGCGATGTTTTACTAATCCCCTGTAATATGCTTCGGCATGACAGAGATTTGTTACTTGACAACACCAGCATAGAGGATATAGAAAAAGCACTCTCCGTAAAAGTTGTAATTGTTGAAAAAGATGGAGCCGATCTGGCAGAAAAACTGACAGGAAATAGCCCAAACAATAAGGAGTAACGCTGAATGAGTAAAGGTATAGTAGCCATAGTTGGCAGACCGAATGTGGGTAAAAGTACATTCTTTAATAAAATAACAGGTCAGCGTATCTCTATTGTGGACGATACACCGGGTGTTACACGTGATCGTATATATTTTGAAACAGTATGGAACAGACGAGAGCTGCTTGTTATTGATACAGGAGGAATTGAGCCTGTTACCGATAATATGCTTTTAAAGCAGATGCGTATGCAGGCGCTGATGGCTATTAATCACGCTGATGTTATTATTTTCTTGTGTGAGCTTCAGACAGGAGTAACCGCAGCGGACAGAGATATTGCTTCCATGCTAAAAAAGTCCAAAAAACCTATTATCCTTGCGGTTAATAAGGTTGATACTGTGGGCGAGCTGCCGCCTGATTTTTATGAATTTTACGAGCTTGGTTTTGGCGATCCGATACCTGTTTCTTCTATACACGGAACGGGAAGCGGAGATATTCTTGATATGGCTGTTTCGTTGCTTCCCGAGGATGACGGAATCGAGGAAGACAAGGATTCAATTAAGGTTGCCGTTATCGGAAAGCCCAATGCAGGAAAAAGCTCTATTGTAAACAAAATCGCAGGCGAAGAGAGAGTTATTGTCAGTGATGTGGCAGGTACAACTAGAGACGCTGTTGATACCTCTGTTGAAAACGAATACGGAAAATATATATTTATAGACACAGCAGGTATACGCCGCAACGCCAGGGTTGAGGATAATATCGAGAAATACAGCATATTACGTGCTAATATGGCGGTTGAACGTGCGGATGTATGTCTTGTTATGGTCGATGCAAACGAAGGTGTTACTTCTCAGGACGAGCGTATTGCCGGAATTTCTCATAATGCAGGTAAGGCAAGTGTAATTGTAATAAATAAATGGGATTTAATTGAAAAAGATAACAGCTCGGTTGAGGAATTCAATAAGGATGTCCGTACCGCACTCGCATATATGACCTACGCACCGATAGTTTATGTTTCGGCAAAGACAGGACAACGTATTGATAAGGTGTATGAGCTTATAAATAGATGCTACGCACAAGCGTCCTTGCGTATAACCACAGGCTTGTTAAACGACATGCTTGCAGATGCTACAACAAGGGTTCAGCCCCCAACCGACAAGGGTAGAAGATTAAAAATTTATTATATGACACAAACAGGAATAAAACCTCCGACCTTTGTTTTATTCTGTAATAGTGCAGAACTGTTCCATTTTTCTTATCAAAGGTATATCGAGAACTGTATCAGAAAAGCGTTTGGCTTTGAAGGAACACCCATCAGGCTTGTTATTAAGCAAAAAGGCGATAATCCTGAACAATAATCAAATTTTTGAAAAAGGAATTTTATTATGATTTATCTTTTTAATTTACTCGGTATCAATCCAAACGGGCTTTTATACGGATTATTTAAAGAACTATCCTCCACCGACCCGGGGAAGGCTTTTCTTCCATTTATACTCGGTTTGCTTATCTGCATTATTGTACCGTATCTTTTGGGCAGCCTTAATTTCGGAATAATAATCAGCAAATATCTGTATAACGACGATATACGCAATTACGGTAGCGGTAACGCAGGACTAACAAATATGCACCGTGTTTACGGAAAAAAAGGTGCATTATATACGCTCGGCGGCGATATGCTCAAGCAGTTTTTGTCAGTCGTTCTGGGAATGCTTGTATACGGAGAGGGCGGTGCATATCTGGCAGGCACCTTTTGCATGCTCGGACATATAGCTCCTATTTATTACCATTTTAAAGGCGGAAAAGGTGTATTGACCGCCGCAACCATGGTGTTACTTATCGATCCGCTTATATTCGTATGCCTGTTTGCAATATTCGTACTTATAGTTCTGATTTTCAAATACATTTCTCTCGGCTCGGTAATGGCAGGCTTTTTGTATCCGGCTTTTATATATTTAAGAGCGGTATATATTTATCACGCAACCGCACCGTTACCCGCAATGCTGTTTTCGTTCTTTACAGGGTTACTCTTAATCTTCATGCACCGAGAGAATATGCGGCGTATTTTTAACAACGAAGAGAACCGTTTTTCATTTAAAAAGAAGCCTGTTGCGGTGGATGCTGTTGACGAAAACCCCGCCCGCACCGAATTTGAGGAAATCGAAGAAGAACATAATAAGAAGAAAAAGAAAAAATAGATTTATTATACATATTTTACGGCAGGGAAACCTTGCCGTTTTTTGTTATGTTTATAATTCTTAATGAATATTTTCGATAATATTTTTAATAAATGTCAAAAAATGTTGTTTTTATTGATTAATAGTGATATAATTTAATAAGAGATTCTTATTGCAAAGTTTATATTAAGCTAATAATACAAAGTTAATGAAATACAAGAAATATGGAACTATATACAGTGATAAAATTTACAAATAAATGATATGATTTGAGGTGTATGTATGGTACTTGAAAGTTGGGAATGGAAAAATGAGTTACGTGAGAAAAAGCGACAATTGCTACGCTACAGCAAAAAAGAAAGTCTAAATGGGAATTTTATTAATACTTATTTCAAGTTGGAACGTGCACTTTTCTATTCAGCATTCATCGTTCGGCTCCTTGTTGAATCTAAAAAACTGAGTGACAACGCAGATAACTATAATATTAATGTTTCATCCAACTTACCGATAAAAAATATTGATAGATTACATCGTTGGATGGATGAAGACGCATATAATTGGGAAAACACTAAAAATGAAGCAATACTCGGAAAGCAAATGTGCAATTATTTAATTCATTCTTATGTTTTTAATTTTTCATACGGAGATAATGACTCTGTTGTAGGATTTAATGTTGCTTCAGATTATATAAGAAATGATATATTATATTCAGTTTCAATTTACGAATGGATCAAATATCTCGATTTTATAATTTCGGATAATATAGTTTCTATGACAATGGAGTATAAAGAAGAACAATCAGATTATAAAGTAGTGAAAAAAATCAGTGAAAGTTGCCATGTAACAAAAACTTAACACGCTTATTGCGAAAATCATTTAATGTGAAGTCATTGAATTACCCATTATCTATAATTGAACTAAACAATTAAAAAGGAGCGCTATTTATGAATATCAAAAAGTATATAAGTACGAGCGATAACGAATTAAAATCGATTCTCTTAGAATTAAAGTCAACAGCCAACAATCTAATGATAAGTATTTCAAATCTTAAGAATAATACCTCGGGGCATGCTTTTCGAAACGAACGAGATGCTATTATTTCCAAGTATGCCACATTAAAAACACAATTAAAAGAAATCTATCATTATATTAACTTAGAAAAAAATGAAGACCTTTCGAATTCGTTTTATAGCTGTTATTTTTGTCCAGCAGTTACAGATTGCTATATTCATTGCGACGCTAAAGCTAATGGAACAGATTTAGAAAAGCTTTATAGTTCACTCTATGATATAGACGACTATATCAATTACTACTTGCTGAAAAATAAAACCTAGAAAGAAAAATTAAATATATAATAGTAAACACAATTATACAAGATGTTGGGCTTAGTTAAACAAAATTATTAACAAGCATCACTTTACCCATATAACTACATACTAGGGCAACGGAAAATATTCGTTGTCCTTGAATTTTTGTTATTTAAAAGTTTAAAAAATTGAACTTAACTTTATCACCTTATCCCATTATCTGATAAATAATATTTTTACCTTGCATTTCCCCCTCCAACCATATATAATAATATCCATCAATCATTAAACGAGGATACACAATGCCTTTAGCGGACAGGGTTAGACCGAAGAGTTTTGACGAAATAGCAGGGCAAAAGCACCTGCTTTCTAAGGGTGCGCCTTTTCGCAAGATTATCGAGAGCGGACATCTGCCCTCGCTTGTTTTTTACGGTCCTCCCGGCACAGGTAAGACTACAGTTGCGGATATAGTCGCAAAAAAGTGCAACAAGCTTTTTTACCGCATTAACGCTACTGTTGCTTCCTTAAGTGATGTTCGGGATATACTTACCGAGGCTGGAACGCTTATGAGCAGCGACGGTATTCTACTCTATATTGACGAAATACAATATTTCAATAAAAAACAACAGCAATCGCTGTTGGAATATGTTGAGGACGGCAGAGTTACCTTAATATGTTCTACTACAGAAAACCCTTTCTTTACTATATATGGAGCGTTATTATCACGCNNCCTGTTGAACCACAAGAGTTATTGCCGATTTTACGCCGTGCTTTTGAAATACAGAACGCCGATATGGGCGGAGCAAAAAGCTGTACGGACGAAGTTCTGCTTTCAATAGCATATGCCTGCGGAGGGGACGTTAGAAAAGCTGTCAGTGCTTTGGAGAACGTTTTTTACGCAAGCGAAAACGAACTTTCGCTCCCACTTGCACGAGAACTTACGCAACGTTCAGGAATGCGTTTTGACCGTGACGGAAACGAGCATTACGACCTGCTATCAGCTTTTCAAAAATCGATACGTGGCTCGGATGAGAACGCTTCTATTTATTACCTTGCAAAAATACTGGAGGGCGGCGATCTGGTTTCTGCCTGCAGGCGACTTTTGGTTATAGCGGCTGAGGACATTGGACTTGCATACCCGATGGCGATTGCTATTACAAAGGCTTGTGTTGATGCTGCTGTTCAGATTGGTTTACCCGAGGCAAAAATTCCACTTGCCGAGGCTACAATTTTACTAGCTACCGCACCGAAGTCAAATTCTGCGATTAGCGCTTATTTTGCAGCAGTCGAGGAAATAAATAACGGTGGTGGCGAGGTTCCCGACCATTTGAAAGATACACACGCTCCCGATGCGAAAGGCGGTTATCTTTATCCACACGCATATCCGAATTCTTATGTAAAGCAACAATACCTACCCAACGAATTAAAGAATAAGCGTTTTTATAAATTCGGCAACAACAAGACAGAGAAGAGTGCAGAGGAATATCAAAAGAAAATAAAAGAAGGCAAATAATATATTAAGACGTACAAAAGGTGGGAGCAATACTAATTCTCTTAAGAAACAG
>DMMZ01000058.1:0-153 GCA_003452915.1 Clostridiales bacterium
AGGTCGTCGCAATTTGTCTCTCGTAACCATTGAGCCAAGTACTCCTCTCTATTACTAACACAGCCTGCGCGAAGAAGCAAAAACTTTTTGCTTTACTCAAGAAACATTACAGGCTTACTCCGAATCTCCAAAATGGGATTATCTTTCTGCAAA
>DMMZ01000058.1:192-2976 GCA_003452915.1 Clostridiales bacterium
TCTTAACCTTGTTATCTTTCTGCATTTATAATTAAGGTTTTGGATATTTTTCATCCATTGTTCTCGGAATAAAGTAACCTTTTATACAGTTTGGATTTCTTATAGCAATTTGGATATGATTTTTTTCTTTAAAACCGGCATTAGGGTATAAATCATTGCCTTCAAAAAATACGCCCCGAACAGAATCAAACGCCTGTTTTTTGTTTTCAGAATTAAACTGATGAATTGTTTGAATAACTGCACAATCCAGATGTCTTAATAGTAAATCAATTCCTGAATTAGTATTTTTATTCTTTGGAATAACCAATCCATACTCTGTATAAGTCTTTTCAAGTAAATCGTAACCTATTTTTAACAGGTTCAAATATTCGGAATCCAACAAGTCAAAACAATATCCTAAATCTATAACCGCACCGACTACAGAAGGTTTAGAAATCTTCTCTTTACCCTTTATCGGATTTGCTTTTAATTCAATTGCAAATTGAAGTGCTCTTTCATAATTATTTTCCCAAAAATAAGCACCATTTCCGAGCCAATCGTAATCATTCTGACTTTGATTTATTATTATACCCTTTTTGGCTACAACTTCGTCTCTTAAAGATTCATCGCATCCATGAAAACCTAAAACGAGACCGGTTCTTTTGGAGTACATTATTTAGTATTGGAGGTGTAGTGTTTATTAAGATTACCGTTTTTATCATGTATTCCGGCTCTTATAAGAAACTCTTGTGCTTTCTTTTTTGAAGATAAAATTTTCTCGGAGTATTTTTTTAACGCTTTTTGATATTCTTTGTGTTCTTTGCAGTCCATTATAATAATCCTCAGGTTACACATTTGCTTGGTACAATATAAGACCGAATAAATTTAAAAACAAGAAAATTTTATAATTCAGTTAAAATAATCATTTCTTCACATCGCATATGTCCCTCCAACTAGCGGCTATATTTTTATTGGCACATAGTGTCTGTGTGTAATTGAACCTTATTTTAACATCAAAATACCTTAAAATCTAAAACATTCTGAATTATATAATAAAATAGTTGATTATTCAAGGTTCTATGTTTATAATACTAATCTAATAGTTTTACGAACGAAAAGTCCTGAACCAAGAGGTAAAGCTGGAAGAGAATCAACCGATATTTAAATACAATTCAGCAATAAATTTAAGTGTGTGTGAATATCTTGTCAATAGATATTAAATATAACTTCTTATAAAAAATCGGAGGTAGATATGAAAAAGTGGATTGTGATATTTATGGCGATAGCATCAACAGGGCTGATATTTTGGTCATGCTCGGATGACGATAATACAACAGAACCGACTGCCTATACGCCACCGTCGGGCATGGTGTATGTTCAAGGCGGCACATTCAACATGGGTGATCATTACAGTGAGGGTGCCACTAACGAATTACCTGTTCACAGCGTTACTTTAAGTAATTTTTACATGGGGGCGACTGAAGTAACACAAGCTGAGTGGTCTGCTTATATGCCTGCGGAGAATTGGAGTTTTAATGGAACTGGGGATTATTATCCTGCTTATTATGTAAGCTGGTATGAAATAATAAAATACTGCAACCTGAGAAGTATGGCAGAGGGATTAACTCCTTGCTATACGATTAGCAGTTCGACAGATCCGATTGTCTGGGGTGCTGTACCTACGAGTGATAATACAACATGGGATTCTGCAGTGTGCAACTGGAACGCGAATGGATACAGACTTCCAACTGAGGCTGAATGGGAATATGCGGCGAGAGGCGGTACACGTAACGCCGATAATTATCATTACAGCGGAAGCGATACAATTGGTGATGTAGCTTGGTATTCTACAAACTCCAGCACTACATCGCATCCTGTCGGTACAAAGCTTCCGAATCAGCTTGGATTGTATGATATGAGCGGCAACTTGTGGGAGAGGTGCTGGGATTGGTACGGAAGTACTTATTATACAACATGCAATAATCTCGGTACTGTTACTAACCCTCACGGGCCTACTACCAGTACCAGCCACGTCAATCGGGGTGGATATTGGGGCTACAGTGCCGACTACTGCCGGGTTGCGGGTCGCAACAACTACGGGCGCCCGTACGTCAGCGACTGGGGCTACGGTTTCCGGCTTTCGAGGACACCTTGATGCACACATGTAATCACTTGCTAGGGTGTGAATGAGTTGCCTTTAGCCTTCTTACCTTCTGCAAGTCACGGAGTGACTGAGAAAAGGGTTATAAAAGTTTAAGCTTCAAACTATCCTAATCGGAATTGCTGAATTGCGTATTTTTTCAACTAGCCTCTTGGTTCAGAACTTTTAAATACAAAACTAGAATACAATTACACTTTGCCCCTAACTGTCATGGTGCAAGTTATTCCTCATCATCTTTATCAGTCTGATCTAGTAGGTTCTTTTCCTTGTCAGCTATCAATGTCTTGGCATTTACCGGACTAACTATGCTATCACCGGTCTGCTTCTCAATTTCAACTCTTGCCTGTCTCGCAGCATAACCGCCTTTTCGGGCAACAATTACATTCTCTTCAAAGCCTTCAGGCTTCTGTTTTTTTGAAATTTCTGAAGTAGAAGCTTCGGCAAGCATATTTAAAACAAGTTCAAGATTAGTCATATTGTCTCTTAAGTTCTCTTTCTTGAGGTTCTTAAGATTCTTATACTGTTTAACAGATTTATCTGACCAGGCTTTTGTAATCTCATCTGTAAGTATAGCATAATCCTGTTCTTTCTTCATTCCTCTTTCTTTCCACTCATCAGTAAGCTCTTTTCTTACTTCAATACTT
>DMMZ01000030.1 GCA_003452915.1 Clostridiales bacterium
GTTCTGTCTTCCCTTTTAAAGGTCTCAAGACTGCGGTCGTTCCTGCCTACTAAATAAAAACTGTCTTCTATCAATAAAGTATCATCTGTTAAAAGATTGATATTACACTCGGAAAAAAAGCGTTCCAAATCAGCTGTATATATATCATGATTACCCATGCAAGCGTAAACACCGTATTTTGACTTGATGTTCGAAAGAACATCTTGAATTCTTGTTAAGTCAAAAACTTCGTCGAGGTCGCCGTCAAAAGTATCGCCGACAAAAAAAACAATATCAACGTTTTGATCGTTGATCGCTTCAACAACACTCTCCGCTTTATTAGCGTTCTCTTGATAGCCGAAATGAAAATCTGCAATCATAGCAATTTTAAGGTTATCTATTTTACATTCTTTATTTATATTTATAGAATATTCTTTTGTATCAATTGTATCTGCGTTTATCATTCCGTATCCAAAAACGGAAGCAGATATTATACAAACTGTAAGACCTACGATAATATGTGCTTTTCGCCTTTGTTCACCTTTTTTTGGCAGTCTGTGAAATATGAATAATATAAACCTTATAAACTCAACCAACATTAAAAGCATAATAGTTATTATCAATAAGCCCATATAGTCGCAACCTATATTAAATAAAAACTTATCAAATCTGGAGGTCGGTAAATATGAGGGAATAATAAAGCAAATCGGAAACAAAGGATATATAATCCAGAATATTAACTTTTTAAATCTTGGAAAAAGCAGCTTCAATAAACCGCTCAGACGATATCCCGCAAAGAAAGCTGCAAATAGGAACAACGGTATGATAAATGCTGATTGCAATAAAAACATCCCGATACTTATGACCATCCCTTTCCTCGACGGTATATCGCCGAAAGTGGGAATTGTGCCGATTCGGCAATANNAAACCGTAGTTTGAAAGATTTATCATTCAAACTTTTCCTAATATTTAATGTAACACCATCAATTTCTTTGCGAGACATACACCCATTACGGATGCCATCATAAGCCCTCTTGTCCAGCCACTGGAATCACCAAGACAATATAAGCCCTTTACGCTTGTATTTAATTCCTTGTCCATTTTAACACGGTTACTGTAAAATTTAAGTTCGGGCGAATACAACAATGTTTCGCTGCTGGCAAAGCCAGGGACAACAATGTCAACCGCTTTTATAAAGTTAATAATGTTCAACATCGCTCTGTATGGCATTGCTGCAGTTATATCACCTGCTACCGCATCGGGAAGTGTGGGCTTTACGTTTGAGAACGCAAGCTCTTTCTGCCAGGTGCGTTTTCCATCGAGGATATCCCCAAAACGCTGAACCATAATATGTCCGTCACCAAGCATATTCGTAAGTTCTCCAATCTTCTGTGCATATGCTATCGGCCGATTAAAGGGTACGCTGAAGTTATGCGAACAAAGTATCGCAAGGTTAGTATTCGCAGATTTCATTTCTTTATATGAATGACCATTAACAACCGCAAGATCGTTGTCGTAGTTTTCCTGCGAAACAAAACCGCCTGGGTTTTGGCAGAAGGTACGAACCTTGTTCTTAAATGGTCTGGGATATCCGACCAGTTTGGATTCATAAAGCACATTATTGACGTGTTCTATAACCTCATTACGAACCTCAACACGAACACCGATATCAACAGTTCCGGGTTGGTGAAATATGTTATGCAGACAGCAGATGCGTTCCAGCCATTCCGCTCCCCTTCTGCCGGTTGCTACAACAATACTTTCACCGTAAATAAGCATATCTTCATTAGGCTTTTTTATTTCGTTGGTAACTACCCCTACACAAACATCATTTTCTATAATAAGATTGCTGCATTCACGTCCGAATATTAAATCAACACCATGTTTTTCAAGGTATTTTTGTATCGAAAAATAAAGGTCATGTGCTTTTTCTGTACCCAGATGTCTTATCGGGCAATCAACCAGTTTTAAACCTGCCTGTATAGCTTTTGAACGTATTTCCCTGACCTTGTCGCTGTTTTCTATTCCCTCAACATGCTCGTCCGCACCGAATTCTAGATAAATTTTATCTGTATAATCTATTAACTGCTGAGCATAGTCCGAGCCTATTAATTCGGGCAGCTCACCTCCGACCTCGTAGCTTAACGATAATTTTCCGTCAGAAAATGCACCTGCACCGGAAAAACCTGTTGTAATATGACAAAATGGTTTGCAATTTATACATTTTCCGGTTTTTGCCTTAGGGCAGCTTCTTTTTCCGAGAGGCTGTCCTTTTTCAATAATAGCTATACTTTTACCGCTGTTATTTCGAACCAGTTCCAAAGCGGTAAATATTCCAGCAGGACCAGCACCAACTATTACAACATCGTACTTCATATAATTTTCAACCATTCTTTTGGAATTCTTAAATCTATATAATTATCTTACCAATGTCAAACTTAAAATTTTACTAATGTTATATAATCAAAATTTTGTTATTTAATCTAAACTGTTGATTTTACTCATCAGCGAAGGTCAAGAGAATATATTTTATGTGGATATTTATGCCCTCTAAAAATTTCATCTTTCATTTGACCATGATATAAAAAACCTGATTTCTCTACAAATAATATTGATTTTTGATTATCAACTGATATGCAAGCATTTATCCTGCTAATATTCATTTTTTCTGACGCAAAGCTAATTATAGTTCTCATGGCTTCTTGCATATAGCCTTGACCCCAATAAGATTCTTTAAGATCATATCCTACATCTACCATTCCCTTTTCTTTATTCCAACAGTGAAATCCGCATGTTCCAATCTTCCGTTTGTCTGATTTACGAATTAAAATCCATCTGTTTTGCTCTCTGGGTTCTGGTTGAATATAAAAATTAATGATCTCATCAGCATCATTTAAATCTATAAGCGGTTCAGCATCAAACAAGTATCTATTCACTACATCATTTGAAAACTGAGAAAAGATAAAATCTCTATCTTCTGCGGAGATTAACTTTAATATCAATCTGTCTGTCTCTAAATCAATAAACATTCCTAATTCCCTATCTTGATATTATTTAAATATATACTAATTTTAAATTATCATTTAATTTTAAACAAAATTCGAAGCATTTTATTGTGCCGACAAATTTGCATACAAATTACTTTCTAATTAATGTCGGCTTAATATCGGCAATTTCCACAGATTCTCAGGATACTCACCCTCGTTTATCAAATCACGTAAATAACCAGAGACCAACGCTTTATCCTCTTGATACGTTACGCCAAACCATTTTGAGGATGTGCAAAGGACCTTAACCATACAATTTTTATTTGAAATACCTTCACCAATAGAGGTAGCCAGCAAGTATTCGTCATTTATTAAATCGGTCTCGGGATTTGTTAAAAATGCAGTAAACCCACTCTCCAGCTTTTCAAAAACCGAAGGAGTAAAGCCCCAGAAGTTCATTGATACAATCGAATCCTCGTCGATATCGTGCCAAACACCCTTTTTATCGCAATATTGAGCGATACCATCATTCCGCATTATTTTTTTGCGTTCGACTATATTTGAAAGACAACCGTTTTTATCTGCCTTGCAAATACCTCTTGCAACATGACCGTTATTAGAAAGAGTATTTTTCAAAATATATCCTGGCATACAATATTTATCTTTATCCTCTTCACCCAGTGAAGAAAGATAATTAAAAACTACCCTGTAAGCTTCGCTGCCATAAAAATCATCTGCATTTATGACCATAAAGCTGTCTTTTACAATATTTCTGCAAGCAAGTACGGCTTGCGATGTACCCCATGGCTTTTCACGCTCTAAAGGAACTTTACCTGCCGGTATATCGTTCTTATTTTGGAACGCATATTCTACTTTTACCTTACCTTCGATACGCTTGCCGACTGTCTCTCTGAAAATTTCAAGATTTTCTTCCTTGATAATAAATACTACACGGTCACATCCTGCATTAATTGCATCATAAATTGAATAATCAATAATAAATTCACCGTTTGGTCCGATCGGGTCAATCTGCTTTAAACCGCCGTAACGATTTCCCATACCGGCTGCCATAATAACTAGTGTCATAAAAATTGTTCTGCCTTTCTTATCTTGCGCCGGAACAATATATTTAATCAAGGCATGCCAAAGCAAGCCTTGTTACCGGCAAAATATTTTTGTTTTATATAAATTTAAGTATCAGACTATCTTTGTCTGTATTCAGGTTTCGATATTTTACACCTGCGTTGTCAAACATATGCTTTGATGCTTTAACGCTGTCAGTCTCGGCATATTTGTCGGAAAGATATACAACTTCCTTAATTCCTGATTGAATAATTGCCTTTGCACACTCGTTACATGGAAAAAGAGCGACATATATCTTCGCTCCCTTTAAAGAACGACCGCCCGAATTAAGAATTGCGTTTAATTCTGCATGAACTACATAGGGGTATTTTGTCTTGTTTACCTCGCTGTTGTCACGCTCCCACGGGAAAACATCATCGTCGCAGCCCTTAGGAAAGCCATTATAACCTGTTGAAAGAATAATATTATCATCGTTGACTATACACGCACCAACCTGAGTGCTGGGATCCTTGCTTCGCATTGCCGCTAATAGGGAGATACCCATAAAATATTCATCCCATGATATATAATCGTTTCTTTTCATTGTTATTGTGCTTCCTTTCGCTCGGTTGTAAAAAGCATTATATAAAAGTACAGGTTTTTCTTTATAGCTTAAATATTATCATATTTTTCCTAAAAAAGCAACAGTAAAAATATATTGCCGTTTTATGTAAATTATTAGCAAGTAAAAGTATAGCGTAACAAGAAATATCGTGACCGTATCTATAAATTCTTATCTATATATCTCATTAGGGATATATAACATATGTATTGAATCAATAATAAAATAAACAGAGCTGACTTGTTATCAGCTCTGTTTTATTTTATTGTGTACTTTACTCTAATGTAATTGATATCTGTGTATTATCTCGATATAATCTGCATTCGTCCCAGCCGATTCTGCGGTTAGAGTAGAAATTTTTAAAATATTAATATTTGCTCCCTGAACCGACCAGGCATATTCAATCAATGAATCGCTCCAATTTGTGTTCCCTAACTTACAATTCGAAATAGTAGCGTTTAAATACGTGTTATCCATATCATCAAGTGTATCATAAAACGGTACAAGAGACATAAATCTTACAAACCGGACATTAGGTTTATTACCTGAGACCGTGAAAACATTGCCTGCTGTTTCCGAATATTTAACATACGATGTTAGGACCGTAACTCCGGAAGAATTTTTGAAAGTGAAATTTCCTTCTGTTATATCCTTACCCGAAACACGGCTCACACTTATACTGAAGGTTACGGTCGTTGCTGTACTATCTACAACACCCATATTTGTTGTTATTACTGGCGTTGCTGACGGACCCCAGGCGTATGCGCACCATCCGTTGCCGGTGTTCGCCAGACCTATATCCATAGTTCTGTATGCAGTAACATAACCTAAACATATATAAGCATTTCTGACTACTGTACCTAATGAATTCCTCTGATTAATTTGAATTGACGAAAGATCAACAGTTGCACTGGCTGACGAATATGTATTTGAATAACTGCTCTGAACATAATAATGCGCACCCGCATACGGTTCCGTAAATCCCTTTATATGATTGGCGTAAATAGTAGAATTTTTGTAAACATAAACGCCTACATTGGAATAAACGACCATTCCGCCGGTTACAAGATTATCGTTGCCTATATACGGCCAGTCAATGCTTGCCGCTGAAACATTTACAGACAGTAAAATTATACACAACATAAACGTCAATAATTTTATAAGGGTTTTCCTGGATAGAATTCTTTTTTTCATTAAATTACCTCACTTTTTTTAATAAAATTAATAAAGTAGCAGAAAATGACGATCTATCTTCTATTTTATTAAAAATATCCTAGAAATGTGCATAAAAAAATAGAGCCGATTGAAAAATCGGCCCTGATATATATAGATTAATAAACTATACTACCCTCGCAGATTAAATCTGCGTTGCCTGTCAAGATTACACCATCATCGGTGTAATTCACAATAAGATCGCCGCCCTTTAATTTAACCGTGATGTCCTCGCCTTTTTTACAATAACCGTTTTCGACAGCAGCAACCACAGCAGCACACGCACCTGTTCCGCAGGCATAAGTCTCGCCGTTTCCACGCTCCCAGACACGCATTTTAAGCGTACTATTGTTGACAACACGAATAAATTCTGTATTTATCCGTTCGGGGAAAAGTTGATTGTTCTCAAACTGAGGACCAACCTTATCAATATCAACCGCATCAACCCTATCACAAAAGACCACGCAATGCGGATTTCCAACCGAAACACAGGTAATTTTATATTCTTTGCCGCCAATGGTTGCGTCTCTGTTTATAACAGCTTCACCGTCAAGTAAAACAGGGATTTTTTTTGGACTTAACTCCGATTTACCCATATTGACACTGACAGAATGCACCTGTCCGCCATAAATATACAACCTTAGCTTTTTAATTCCGCTTGCTGTTTCAATTGTAAGCAGTTCTGAGTTTACATAATGATTATCGTACAGGTATTTACCTACACAGCGGATGCTGTTGCCCGCCATTTTACCTTCACTGCCGTCCTTGTTAAAAATACGCATTTTAGCGTCGGCAACCTCGCTTTTTTCAATAAGCACGATACCGTCACCGCCAATACCGTAATGACGGTCACAGACTGTTATCGAAAGTGATTCTGGGCTTGCAATCTCACCATTCAAATTTTCAAAATAGATATAATCGTTACCAGTTCCCTGCATTTTTGCAAAGTTCAGCTTGCTTTTTTCGGTGCGTAAATTGTTTATATCAACAAGTTCTGTATTGCCTAAGTTAAAGCGTGAAGCTATTATATCCGCAAAAGCGTTTGCGGTATCCAGAGAAGTAAGGCAGGTTACCGATTGTAAAATACACTTTCGGTGAATCTCAATATAATCTCGTACCGAATCCTTATCACTCCTACCAGTAATTAAAACAAAGCGGATTGTTCCGCTTTCAAGCGTTTTTATTATACTGTTGTCCTCGCCGAATTTGTTTAAAGTTATTACATCAATTCCGAGGGACGCTATTGCTTCCGCAGTACCTTTTGTTGCATACAGTTTCATTCCAAGATCGTCAAGCTTTTTTGCAAGCCCTACAATCTCAAACTTATCTTTATCAGAAACTGAAAGGATAACTCCGTTTCTGTTCTTATGAGAAACAAAGTTAAGGTCAAAGCCTGCCGAAACCAATCCTTTGAAAAGTGCTTCATTAAGCGTTCTGCCTATTCCAAGCACCTCACCTGTGGACTTCATTTCTGGACCGAGTGCTGAGTTGACATCTGACAACTTTTCAAAAGAGAAAACAGGGACTTTTACAG